>JAEYWA010000178.1 GCA_023431385.1 Bacillota bacterium
GTCCAGTATCATGCATAGCTGCTGGTGATAGCGTATATGTAATAGACGCTGATGCTTGCATCGATTGCGGCGCTTGTGCAAATGTATGTCCTGTTGATGCTCCTCAACAGCAATAGTTTTAGGGTAATGAGGGTCAGATAAAGGCGTAACTGCCTTTATTTGGCCCTTTTTTCGGCATATAGGAATTTATAACTTTTAAAGTTAGTGAAAGTACTATTAGAACTGAGGTTGGAACAGTACACTAGGAAATTTCAGTTATATAAAAATTTCTATATGCGGGGTTTGAAAAGGGGAATCCCCTTTCCGGTTTAGAGGGGGTGCTCAGAAACACGAAGTGTTTCGTCGAAGGGGGCAGTAGTGCCCCCTAGCGAACAAGATAATTTGCGAGCGAAGACAGAGTATCAGAATGAGCACTAAATAGCTTTGCGTAGCAAATTTCTTCAAAGGCTCCCTGTAAACATATAGAAAGAATACTGGCACAGGACTCGGTTTAAATATTAGTAAGGGTGGTAATGGAATGTACAAGGTATTGATTGTAGATGATGATTTGGCAACTTTATATTTGCTGAAAAGATTTAAAAAATGGAGTGAATTTGGATTCGTTATTGAAGGCGAGGCCTCTGACGGTAGAGAAGCACTGCAGAGGCTGTATGAGGACAGTTTTGACCTGATAATTACCGATATAAAGATGCCCGGTATGGATGGAATAGAATTTATTCAGGAGCTGCGAAGTAAAAACATTTATACCTGTGTGATTTTTTTAAGTACTCACAGCGACTTTCAGTTCGCTAAGCAGGGTATCAGATTCGGGGTTTTCGAGTATCTGACAAAACCTGTAGATGAGGAAATTTTATCCGATATTCTGGTTAGAGCCAAAGCGGTCATTGACGCAAAAAATGAGCAGGAGGCAAAACTTAACGGACTGGAGAAAGTACAAGAAGATGAAAACGCAGTATATTATCCGCTAGACCATGAAAATCAGCTTATATCATTTATCCTTGCTGGTGACCCGAAAATTGATGAGGCTTCAACAGAGGCCTTAAACGAGATCTGTAACCTGTATGACAATAATATGCTAAAGGTTAGGGTTCTGGTCAATTCTTTACTGTATAATATAAGGGCAAAGCTTGACGATAAATTTCCATGGCTTGAAAGAATAGAAGGTATCAGCACTTTTCCCGACATAAAAGATCTGACTGAAATAAAGGACATGGAAAAGGAATTTACTTCACAGCTTACAATTATGCAGAAAAAAGTACAGAAGTACCACCTCAATCATCCAGACAGTATGATTAGAAAAATTTGTCAGTGCATCATAGATAATATTGAAAATGAAATAAATCTTGAGTTTATAGCAAATGAGGTACACATTAGTAAGGATTACGTGGGCAAGCTTTTTAAGCAGAAAGTATCCTGCAATTTTAATGACTATGTGACGAAAATTAAAATGGAGCATGCAAAATATTTAATTTTATCGGGTGATTACAAAAACTACGAAATAAGTGAAAAGCTCGGATATAAGAAGACTGACTATTTTTCAGCTCTTTTTAAGGCATACACGGGTTTGACGCCGATGGAATACAAAAAAAAGAAATGCATAAATTTATATACGCCCAAAAATGCAATTTTTGAAATTGAAAATTGCAGATTTGAGGGGTAAAATTCCTTTTTTTTGGTGTTCTCTATTTACTGATTTAACAGTATGATAAATGTGTAAGGAGGACACAGGAGTAAAAACCGTGTTCTCAGAAAAAAATAGTATTTTTGTAGCTAAGGCGCTATGGGAATGACCTTTACGCAGATAGAATGTCTGCTGTAAATGCATTACTTATAGCGCTTTTTGTTTAACCCGGACAATTAGTATCAACAGGGCTATTGATTGTGGGTTAGAGTAGCTTTTTTATCAAAAGGATTATACATTTATGGCCATAAATAGTATGTTTTTTACACTGAAATAATCAATTAATGAAAATTAGAAGACAAAAAAACGGAAAGGTGGTCGCAAATATGAAAAAGAAATGGTTAGCATTAGGATTAAGTATATCAATAGCATTATCAGCATTACTGGGAGGCTGTGGAGGAAGTACAGACACTTCGTCGTCTGCAGCTGTTTCATCGGGCCCGGCTTCAGCATCCGCTGAAACATCCGGTGACACAATAAAAGTAGGTATTCTACATTCCTTGAGTGGTACCATGGCAATCAGTGAAGTGTCTGTTAAGGATGCTGAAATGATGGCTATTGAAGAAATAAATGCAGCAGGCGGCGTGCTCGGTAAGAAAATTGAACCTATTATAGAAGACGGTGCGTCAGATTGGCCAAAATTCGCTGAGAAAGCAAAGAAACTTTTACAGAATGACAAGGTGGTAACGGTATTCGGCTGTTGGACCTCTGCCAGCCGAAAGGCGGTACTGCCTGTATTTGAAGAAAATAATGGACTGTTATGGTACCCGGTGCAGTATGAAGGGATGGAGTCCTCCCCAAATATATTCTACTCCGGAGCTGCTCCAAATCAGCAGATTGTACCCGCTGTGGAGTGGCTGCTGAAAAATAAGGGTAAAAAGTTCTTCCTGCTAGGTTCCGATTATGTGTTCCCAAGAACAGCAAATAAGATTATAAAGGCACAGCTTGCAGCCATGGGTGGTGAGTTGATAGCAGAAGAGTATACTCCTTTAGGTCATACCGACTATAGCACAATTATAAATAAGATTAAGTCTGCAAAACCCGATGTTGTTTTCAACACACTGAACGGTGACAGTAATGTTGCATTCTTCAAGGAATTAAAAGCATCTGGAATAACTCCAAAGGAACTAACAACCTGTTCAGTTAGTGTTGCAGAAGAAGAAATCAGAGGTATTGGTACTGATAATATGGCCGGTCACCTTGTATCCTGGAACTACTATCAAACAACCGATACTCCTGAAAACAAGGCTTTTGTTGAAAAGTACAAGGCAAAATACGGAGCAGACAGAGTAACGGATGATCCTATAGAAGCCGCATACATAAATGTATACTTATGGGCTGAGGCTGTAAAAAAAGCAGGATCCACTGATGTCGCAAAGGTCAAGGAAGCAGCAAAAGGTCTTGAATTCAAGGCTCCTGAGGGAACTGTAAAAATTGACGGAGATAATCAACACATATATAAGCCGGTAAGGATCGGTGAAGTACAGCCCGATGGCCTTATAAAGGAAATCTGGAGTACAGCCGAAAGTGTAAAGCCTGATCCATATCTGAAATCCTATGACTGGGCAAAGGGCTTAAGCAACTAAACTGACTGGTAATACCAACAATACGCTTTCCGGCTTCAGAAACTGTTTCTGCTGCCGGAAAGCATACAACTGATTATACTAAGTCAAATCTGCAGGAAAGGGGGCTGTTCAATGGGTACATATTTACTCCAAATTTTTAACGGAATAAGTGTCAGCTCAATATTGATGCTGGCTGCACTAGGGCTGGCCATAACCTTTGGGCTTATGAAAATTATTAATATGGCACATGGCGAATTGATAATGATTGGAGCTTATGTAACATATGTTATTCAAAATATATTTATACAATACTTCGATAAAAGTATTTTCAGCCTGTACTATATTGTTGCTCTTCCAGGAGCTTTTATAGTAGCGGCAATGGTGGGATACTTCCTTGAAATAACCATAATAAAAAGGCTGTACGGCAGGCCGCTGGATAGTCTGCTTGCCACATGGGGGTTAAGTCTTATACTACAGCAGCTGGCCAGAAGTATTTTCGGTGCTCCAAATGTAGACGTGAAAAGCCCGGTCTGGCTGGAGGGCGGTATTGTCCTGGGAGGATTACAGCTGCCTTTCAAAAGGGTATTTATAATCGGTCTGGTGATTGCGTGTATCGCTGGTGTATATGTTTTTCTCTACCGTACTGCTTATGGCAGAAAAATAAGAGCTGTTATGCAAAACAGACCCATGGCTCAGAGCCTTGGAATAAATACAAGAAAGGTGGATAGCGTAACCTTCGCTATCGGAGCGGGTCTGGCAGGGGTGGCAGGCTGTGCATTGACATTACTAGGGTCCATAGGTCCCACTCTCGGAACAAATTATATTGTTGATACCTTTATGGTAGTGGTGCTTGGAGGCGTGGGAAAAATAGTGGGAACAGTTACGGGCGCGGCAGCTATAGGAATTGGGAATACAACCTTTGAATTTTTCACTAACGCCTCTTTAGGCAAGGTACTGGTATTTTTGATGGTAATAGTATTCCTTCAGTGGAAACCTCAGGGGATATTTACCATAAACAGCAGAGCACTTGATGAATAAAGGGTTGTATATGTGTTTTATAAATAATTGTTTTGCTGCACAACAGCAGAATAGGGGGTAACATGAAGCGGATAGGCATTTTAAATAAAGTGGCAAGAAGTAATATTACAATAATAATTATTTTGATTCTTTTATGTATTGCCCCGATTTTTCTTTCAGAGTTCAGAACCAACCTTCTTGGAAAATTTGTGGCTTTTGCAATTCTTGCATTGGGAATAGATCTGATTTGGGGCTATACAGGTATATTAAGTCTGGGACATGGTGTTTATTTTGGACTGGGAGCATATTGCATGGCAATGTATCTAAAGCTCGAAGCAGAAGGCGGAAAGCTTCCGGATTTTATGTCCTGGAGCGGACGAGATGCTTTGCCCTGGTTCTGGAAACCCTTTGAAACAGCACCTATAGCTATTTTGATGGCTGTGATAATACCGACATTGATTGCTCTCGCAATTGGATATTTGACTTTTAGGAACAGAATCAAGGGTGTTTACTTTTCAATTTTAACACAGGCTTTGTCTATAATATTTGTTGTACTTTTTGTAGGTCAGCAGGAGTTTACCGGCGGTACAAACGGTATAACAAATTTCAAAACAATATTTAGTTTTTCATTAGCCGACAGTAAAACAAAACTTTGGTTATATTACAGTGCAGTTGTCTTATTGTTGTTAGCCTTTATATTCTGCAAATTTATTATAAACAGGATGGTGGGCAGAGTTCTGATTGCCATTCGTGACGGGGAGAACAGAGCCAGGTTTTCGGGCTACAACCCAACCACCTATAAGGTTTTTGTCTATTGTATCTCAGCGGCGCTTGCCGGTATTGCTGGGGCAATATATGTGCCCCAGGTAGGAATAATTTCACCTGCTGAAATGGGTATAGTGCCATCAATTGAAATGGTTATATGGGTTGCCATCGGTGGACGCGGAAGCTTGAATGGTGCCATAATCGGTGCAATACTTGTCAATTTGATGAAAAGCGGTGTCAGTGAAAAATTTCCTGCAGTATGGTCATATTTCATTGGCATAGCCTTTGTAGTGGTAGTTATATTTATGCCTACCGGACTGATGGGCACTGTAGGCAAAATAAAAAGCAGGCTGAGCAATATTAAAGTTAAAAAATCAACTGATTTGAAAACAGATGAAATACTGGCCGAATAAAAGCGGAATAAAAGTAGAATAAAAGCGGAATAAAAGTAGAATAAAAGTGGAGTAAAAGTGGAGTAAAAAGTGGAGGTGGGGAGCTATGAGTTCGGTTCTTGAGATCAATGATTTAACAATCAGCTTTGACGGGTTTAAGGCAGTTAATAATTTGAGTACAGCAGTAAAAAGAGGTGATATTCACTTTTTCATCGGTCCTAACGGCGCCGGTAAAACAACACTGCTGGATGCCATATGCGGGAGGGTAAAACCGGCTTCAGGAAACATTATTTTTCATGACGGAAGAGACGTTACAAAGCTCTCGGAGCATGAAATTGTAGAGCTGGGAATAGGAAGGAAATTTCAAGTACCGTCGGTTTTTAACGGTATTACCATATATGAGAATATGGAATTGGCTGCAGTAAAAGTCAGGTCCCTCTATTCATCAATTTTTAAAAAATTAACCACGGAACAACACGAGAGAATTAAAGCTGTACTAAATACAATCGGCTTATATGAAGATAGATATAATTTTCCATCCAAGCTTTCACACGGGCAGAAGCAATGGCTGGAAATAGGAATGCTGCTGGCTCAGGAGCCTGAGATAATGCTTTTGGATGAGCCGGTAGCAGGAATGGGAAGAAAAGAGACAGAAAAGACAGGTGAACTCCTTAGACAGATTTCTAAACAGTGTTCGGTTGTAGTAGTAGAGCATGACATGGAATTTGTAAGAGAATGTGCCAATACGGTAACAGTGCTTCATGAAGGTGCTCTGCTGGATGAGGGTAATATGGAAAAGGTCCAGAAAAATCCTAAAGTAATTGAAGTGTATTTGGGACGTGGAGAACGTGAATAAAGTGAATAAAGTGAAGAAGCCATTGCATGTCTTTTATTACTATTTGTGTACGCGCTATGCGCGTAGATAGGAGATAATATGCTTGAACTTAACAATGTTAGCAGTTTCTACGGTGAGAGCGTTATTTTAAGAAATATCAGTATGAAAATTAAAGAAGGTCAGGTGGTGTGCCTGCTGGGTAGAAACGGTGTCGGCAAGACCACCTTCCTGAAAAGTATAATGGGACTTGTTAAAACACCAAGTGGCAGTATCAAACTGGAGGGTGAAGAAATCATAAAAATGCCTACTTACAGCAGAGCTGTGAAAGGAATAGGCTATGTCCCTCAGGGAAGAGATATTTTCCCTCAGTTGAGCGTTTATGAAAATTTGCTGCTAGGTCTGGAGCGTAATAAAAATAAAGGAACTATTAATGACAACATTTATGAACTTTTCCCGATAGTGAAGACAATGCTGAGCAGAAAAGGCGGAGATTTGAGCGGAGGTCAGCAGCAACAGCTAGCTATAGCAAGAGCACTTGTTTCAAAGCCGAAGCTCCTGCTTCTGGATGAGCCTACAGAGGGAATACAGCCTTCAATTATTCAGGACATTGCGAGAGTTATTAAACAACTCAAAAAGCAGGGGGATATGACAATGATCATAGTGGAGCAGTACCTTGAGTTTGTTCTTGAAGTGGCTGACTATTTCTACCTGATTGATAAGGGCAGGATAATAATGGAGGGAAGTACAAACGGAACAGACCCAAAAGAGATTCAGGAAAAGATGGCAATATAGCCATACCATAAATGACCTGAAGGTTAGCGTGAAAAATACATTCAATAAGTCATCGTGCTTTTCACGCTGCGAAAAGCCACTATGTGTCTTTTCATTACTATTAGTGTACGCGCTATGCGCGTAGTTGGAGGTAAGCTTGAAAGACTTTGCTAAAGCTTGTCTTCCAAACTAACCTATGAAATTATGGCCGTGCGAAAGATTCAAAATATTTTCGACTACTTTAAAAATTTTGAAAGCGCACATGGCCAATTAACCTCCTTTATTCGCCGCCTTGCGGATATTGGAGTAGACTTTCATTAAATTTTGTGGCTACAATATGGCTCATGGAGGTTAATATGCATTTAACGCCAAAGGAAACTGAAAAGCTTATGCTGCATTTTGCGGGAGAACTGGCTAGAAAAAGAAAAGACAGAGGTTTAAAACTCAATTATCCCGAAGCTATAGCCTATATTAGTGCTGAGCTCATGGAAGCAGCCAGGGATGGGAAAATGGTTACTGAACTCATGCGTTTCGGAACCCACCTGTTAACCCTGGAGGATGTCATGGAGGGAGTGGCTTCAATGATCCACGAAATTCAGATTGAGGCAACCTTTCCAGACGGAACAAAGCTGGTAACTGTGCACAATCCCATAAGATAGGAGGTAAACTGCCATGAAACCCGGAGAATATATTGTTGAAAGCGAATTCATTACACTTAATAAGGGAAGGCCGTCCATAACTGTTAAGGTCTCCAATACTGGAGACAGACCGGTTCAGGTAGGCTCTCACTTTCATTTTTTTGAGGTTAACAAATGTCTTGAGTTTGACAGAGAACAAGGCTATGGAAAAAGGCTAGATATTCCTTCAGGAACTGCTGTAAGATTTGAGCCGGGAGAAGAAAAAGAGGTTACTCTGACCGAATTTGGCGGTAACAGGGCTGTATTCGGCTTGAACGGACTTACTTCAGGGGAACTTGATAATAAAGAGGTTTTTAAAAGCGCTATGGACATAGCGGCAAGGCTTGGATTTAAAGGGGAGGAGAACAAATGAGTTATATTATCAAGGGTAAGGAATACGCTGATATGTATGGGCCGACAAAAGGGGACAGAGTACGGCTGGCAGATACCGAGCTGCTTCTGGAAATAGAGGAGGACTTTACTGTTTACGGGGATGAATGCAAGTTTGGCGGCGGAAAATCCATCAGGGACGGTATGGGTCAGAGTTCCTCGTTTACCAGGGACGGCGGGGCGCTGGATATGCTTGTAACAAATGTGATACTAGTTGATTCCTGGGGCATTGTTAAAGGTGACATCGGTATAAAGGACGGCAGAATAATGGGAATAGGGAAATCGGGAAACCCTGATACCATGGAGGGTGTAACACCGGGGCTTGTAATTGGGGCAGCCACTGAGGTAATTGCCGGAGAGGGGCTCATAGCAACTGCCGGAGGGATTGACTCCCATATTCATTTCATATGCCCCCAACAGATTGAAACTGCATTGTACAGCGGAATTACATCAATGATAGGCGGCGGCACCGGCCCGGCAGACGGGACGAATGCGACAACCTGCACACCCGGAAAATACAATATGTTCAGAATGCTGGAGGCTGCTGAGGCCTTTCCTATGAATCTTGGCTTCCTGGGTAAGGGTAATGCCTCTTTCCCTGAACCGCTGGTTGAGCAGATCCGGGCCGGCGCAATAGGGCTCAAGCTCCACGAAGACTGGGGAACTACACCAAAGGCTATAGATACCTGCCTGAGCGTGGCCGACCAGTATGATGTCCAGGTTGCAATACATACAGATACACTGAATGAGGCGGGTTTTGTGGAGGATACCATTAAGGCAATAAACGGTAGAACTATTCATACCTTTCATACCGAAGGTGCTGGCGGAGGCCACGCTCCCGACATTATCAAAATTGCCGCATATCAGAATGTGCTGCCCTCGTCCACAAATCCGACCATGCCGTTTACAGTAAATACAATAGATGAACATCTTGATATGCTGATGGTTTGTCACCATCTCGACAGCAGAATCAGGGAAGATGTGGCCTTTGCCGATTCAAGAATCCGACCTGAGACCATTGCGGCAGAGGATATTCTCCATGATATGGGGGTCTTCAGCATGATGAGTTCTGATTCCCAGGCAATGGGGAGGGTTGGTGAAGTAATAATCAGAACCTGGCAGGCAGCAGACAAAATGAAGCGGCAAAGAGGACCGTTAAAGCCTGACAGCTCAAGAAATGACAATACGCGAATTAAAAGGTATGTTGCGAAGTATACCATAAATCCTGCAATTACACATGGTATATCCAAATATGTAGGTTCACTGGAACAGGGCAAGCTTGCTGATATAGTGCTATGGAAACCGTCATTGTTCGGTGTAAAGCCCGAGATGATATTGAAAGGCGGGTTTATAATAGCCAGCAAGATGGGGGATGCAAATGCATCTATTCCGACTCCGCAGCCGGTAATTTACAGGAATATGTTCGGAGCATTCGGAAAAGCGGTTAATTCCACCTGTATGACCTTTGTGTCAAAACTAGCTCTGGAATCGGGAATACTTGACGAGCTTAAGCTGAAGAAGCTTTTGGCCCCGGTCTCTGATTGCAGAGGCATTACAAAAAAGTCTATGGTAATGAATGCTGCAACACCTGAGATTGAGGTTGATCCTGAGACCTATGAGGTAAAGGTGGACGGTGAACACATAACCTGTCAGCCCATGGAAAAGCTTTCACTGGCACAGAGATATTTTTTATTCTGACAGCTGACGCTTATAATCCATTGTCAGACTACCATAAAGATAAATGTTTTCAAAGGAGGATTATATGCTTATAGACAACGTTGTATGTAGTAAACCTGGCAGAATTGATTTGACGGGTTTTGTAATTGATTTTGTTGAAATTGAATGGTACGAAGTTTCTAAAAAAATACTTCATAAGGTGAGCAGTAAGGGTGTCGAAATCGGTATAAAGGGTGACAAGGCTCTAAAGCATGGAGATATTTTGCACCTTGAAGGGAATAGTGCACTTGTGGTCAAAATTCCCGAATGTGATTGTATTGCTCTGAAGCCCCAAAACTTGTCTGCTATGGGCAAGGCCTGCTATGAAATTGGCAACAGGCATTCGCCACTGTTTTATCAGGAGGACAGATTGCTGATGCCCTATGACCCGCCTCTCCTTGAAGCATTAAAGAAATGCGGCTTTGACGCTTACAAGTGTTCAGCCAGATTGATAGCACCTTTGGGGAATCTTCATCACGGACACTCTCATGAACATGTACCTTCACAGGATCAAAGGGAACAGCAATTGCAGATAAATCCGGAGAAATACCATCATGTGAATGAACTTCAGCATGTACACATATGAACGGGGGGACAGCGTGGAAAAAACATTTTGTAAATCCCAGTGCTTTTCACGCAGCGAAAAGCCACTTACGTGTCTTCTCATTACTATTTGTATACGCGCTCTGCGCATAGATGGAGGCTATTTTTATGCATAATAATCCGGCAGACAAAACCGGCTTGAAGAAGTCTTCATACTTACAGCTGCTGCATATCAGCGATCCCCTTTTACCTATAGGCGGCTTTACACATTCCTACGGGCTTGAAACCTATGTGCAGAAGGAACTGGTGAACAGCAGCTCCTCAGCACGAAAATATGTTATTGCCTACTTAAAACACAATTACCTGTATAATGATTTACTTGCCATGAGGCTTGCCTGGGAGTTTGCCGCAGATAATAATCTTGACGGACTTATTGAGTTGAATAATATCCTATGTGCGTCAAAAGCTCCGATGGAATTGCGAAATGCCAGTACAAAACTGGGACTGCGGCTTATAAAAATAATTGAGGCCGAATTGAAAAATGAGGCAGTGTTTACCGAGTATCTTAGGGCAGTCAAAGCTGATAAATGTCAAAGCAATTACTGTGTGGTTTATGGGATAACTGCCTTTCTCTTCAATGTTGGAAAAGAAGAGGCAATGTGTGCCATAACTTACAATACCGCTTCAACAATAATAAATAATTGTGCAAAACTGATACCATTAAGTCAAATGGATGGACAGAGAATACTTTTTGAGGTACGGAAAGATATTGAAGAAATAGTTGAAAAAGCGGAAGTATTAACTCTTGAGGATATGGGAATGTCCAGTATTGGCTTTGATATCAGATCCATGCAGCATGAAAGGCTTTATACCAGGATTTATATCTCCTGAGGATTTGCTTGAACTGGAACTAAACAGCTGGGGAAGCAAACTTCTATAAAATGAAGCAGAGAGGAACAGTATATTATGGGATACGTTAAAATAGGAATCGGAGGGCCTGTTGGCTCTGGAAAGACAGCAATTATTGAACGACTGACCAGAAAGTTGTCTGGTGACTACAGCATAGGAGTTGTGACTAATGATATTTATACAAAGGAAGATGCGGAATTTCTCATAAAAAATAGTGCTTTACCCGCTGAAAGAATCATCGGTGTAGAAACCGGTGGATGCCCGCATACAGCTATAAGGGAGGATGCTTCCATGAACCTTGAGGCTGTTGAGGAGTTAACAAATAAATTCGAAGACATTGAAATTGTATTTATCGAGAGCGGAGGAGACAATCTATCAGCAACCTTCAGCCCCGAATTGGCAGATGCCACAATATATGTTATTGATGTAGCAGAAGGGGATAAAATACCCCGAAAAGGCGGCCCGGGGATAACCAGATCAGACCTGCTGGTTATAAATAAAATCGATCTTGCCCCATATGTGGGAGCCAGTCTGGAGGTAATGGACAGAGATTCAAAAAAGATGAGAGGAAGTAAACCCTTTGTATTTACCAACCTGAATACAAATGAGGGCCTGGATAAGGTTATTAACTGGATCAAGCGCAGCGTGCTTCTGGAGGGAGTTTAATTCATTTATTTTGTCGCATAAAATGTAAATGGGGGGTGTTATTTTGGTTAACATGTTTGGAAATGAAAGTGTACTGTATATAAAAACAGGACTTTCCAACGACAGAACAATCATAGAGGACTCCTATTTTACAGCTCCATATAAAATAGTGAAACCCTTTTACAATTATGAGCGAAATATGGCCGAGATTATGGTAATGAGTGCATCTGCCGGTGTCATGGAGGGAGACAGCTACCTGAATGAAGTTGACGTCGGAAGAGCATCCTCACTGTCACTACAGGGTCAGTCCTATACCAAAATACATAAAATGAATAATGGTTATGCCAAACAAAAGAATATATTTTTTGTACAGGAGGATGCCTGCTTTGACTATGACCCCAAGCCTTCCATTCCCTTCGGAGATTCGGATTTTTATAGTGAAAGCACCTGTTATTTGACCAAGGGGGCTCAATACCTCTATTCTGAGATTATAGCTTGTGGAAGGGATAAAAGTGGAGAACGATTTAAATTTAAAAGATTTAAAAGTCATAATAAAGTGTTTTACTGCAATCATTTGATTTTTGCAGATAATCAGGAATTAAGACCTGATATTCAGGGCTTAAATGAGCTTGGATTTTTCGAAGGCTATACACATCAGGCTACCATGGCCTATTTTCATGATGAAATGAAAAGGGAAGCCTTGATGGAAAGGCTTTTTGACGCAATTAAGGAATACCAGGAGGTTGAAGCAGGAATATCAACTACTTATAAATATGGAATAATTATACGGATATTGGCAAATAGCAGTTATTACCTGGAGTGCATAACCAGGAATATCCGAAATGTGATTTACAATACCCGTAATTCAATTTAGATTCTTGAATAGAGTGATAAGCAATAATATAGGGGCAGCTGCAAAACTAAATTTAGTTTTGCAGCTGCCCCTATAAATTATTAATAGCATCGAAACTCATCATTTATTCTATTTGATTTTTCTGCATTCCAGATAGAAGCGTTTTTCCTCGGCTTCACCCATGGAAAAGGTTTTTCTTGGCAGGGCGCCATCCAGAATTACAGTTTTGAAAAGGTCGGTTTTATTCATGGATGGCAGATAAAAGCCTATATTGCCTTCTTGTGAACCGAGCTTTGTAACAACCTCTTCTCCATGAATATAGTCGATTTTTACCTGTGGATGTTCTTTTATGTAATAATCCAAAAAAGACTGTAATGTACCGACTTCCAGATTGCTGACAGGGTCTTGGACAGATATGCTGCCCCTTCCTGCTGCCGTAACATATTCAAAGAGGTGTACCGAACTATTTGATTTATCAGAATTGTTTACGCCGGCAGTTTTTGAACAGGTTGAATCATCTGAACCGGCGGACTCTACTGAACCGGCAGTTCTACTGCTGAAGGCTGAAAATTCCTTTATAATATCCTCGGCGTTTACATTGAACAATACTCTGTGAATAGGTTCAAAAACCAGACCTTCATCGTGTACGTTAACCAACTCCACAAGAGCGTATCTTGCTGGATGGTTTTCCTGTTCTTCCGGGGTAAGACATTTTTTCAGATTTTCCCAATGTCCTTTTGCAGAAGCAAGTGAGTGGTTCCCATCGCCTACAGCAAAGAGTAGGATGTCCTTTGTGTTGTCCACGTTATATTTATTACTGAAAACATCCTTATGAGCAAGCTTTGATAGAGCGTCGGAAATTGCTTGCAGGTCATTTTCACTGTCTACCTTGTAACCCTTTATATGGCCTCCGTTCATCATCAACTCAAAATCATAAAGTTTTTCAAGCAGAGCCGACTTTGCAGCCAACGGTTCAATAACAGTATTTTCGGGATCATCTATAAGAACCATTATATGAGGAAGCTCTATAGCGGCATTCTGTCTTATTTTAATTCTGGGTGGAAGCCGGTCGAGTACAGTTCCTTCGGTAGCCCTTATCAGAGTATTTGAACCCTTATTGTAATCATAGCATTCCAAATCAAGGGCAACAATCAAGCCTTTTCGTGATTCGGCATGAGTGGTCTTTCTGTCTGTCAGAATGAAACACTCGTCAAGTGCCGTCAACACTCCATCCTCAATATAGCTTTTCATCATGGAATTGATGCCGGAGATTCTTACATCACTATCACCGTCTTCAAGAAAGACCTCCGGAAAGATTATTTTCAAGGTTGAGGGATATCCTTTTGTAAGGGCTTCAACTTCTTTCCAGTATTCATGCTCTGAAGTATACTGGTCGCAGGCAACAACAGCCCATTTGCTTAAATCTGTATTTTTTTCGGGGAGCATAATTTCAGGAATATGTACGCCCAACTGCGATAAAGAATCAATATAATTACTCATTTTACCTCCAACAAGCGTGTATTCAACAGATACTTTTATATATAATACTTATAATATTACATTAAAATTAATAAATATTCACAGTAATTTTACAATAATCTCCGTTTTTAGTCAATTTTCATATACAAAAAACAAATTTACGTCTTATTATTTTTAATTTTTTTTGTTGAATTTTTTGCTTCACAATTACAAATAATATTATCAAGGGATTAGTAGACCTTTGCGTTAACAAATTATTAATTGCTATCGCTAATACCAGTATTTAAGAAGGAGGGATGAGTTGCTAAAAAAATATAGTAAAGTTCTGGGCTTGCCTGTAATTTCAGCAAGAGACGGATTTAAAATCGGCACATTAAAAGATGTTATTTTTAACAAGGATAACAAGGGTATACTCGCCTTCCTGATGGAAAAGGGGATTTATGCGGTAAAAGGCAATGTAATACTACTCAATAATATACTAAGTCTTGGGAACGATGCACTGATAGTTGACAATTCGATGAATCTCATTGAGTACAGGCGTTTTAAGAAACTATACCAAATTCATGACAGAACTAATTTAAGAGGACTAAAAATCTTTACTAATACAGGAGAAGATTTAGGTATAGTACAGGATGTGCTGTTTGATTACAAAACCGGAAAGGTTGAAGGTGTTCAGGTGTCGGATGGTCTGGTTCAAGACATTATAATGGGCAGGAATATACTTCCGTTTTTTGGAAAGGTTGAAATAGGCACTGGCAACATATTAGTACAAAATGAGGCAGTTGAAGAAATGATTAGTACTGGTGGCGGCTTAAGAAGCCGGCTGGAAAACCAATACCATTAAAGAAACCCATTAATTACAACAAGGAGGAGATTTTATGATGAGAAGCTTTGCCAAAGGACTTATAATTGGCGGATTAATAGGAGCGTCATTAAGCGTTCTTACAAATCCTGAAATAGTTGATCCTCACATGAGAAGAAAAATGATTAAATCAGGAAGAAAAGTTTGGCGAAGGTCCAATAATGTTTTTTGTGACATGATGCAAATGTTCAGATAATATTCGACAATCACTAAAAGCCGAACATAATGTTTGGCTTTTAGTAGCTTTTTTAAAGCGTGGGAGGGTGGATATTGAGAAATATTAAGAAAGCAGTATTCTACATAATACTGAGTTTGATTACGATCTTATTAATAATCTTTATATACTACTATAGTGATAAAATATTGAGAATTTTTTCTCCCTTATTAATTGCTGTTTTTATAGCTTATGCAATCTATCCGCTGGTAATAAGATTTGAACGGAATGGAATAAAAAGAAGCCTTTCTATTCTTATAATTTACGCGTTTGCCACATTATCGATTACTATTTTTCTGATATATATAATGCCTCATGTTGCCAGCAATGCTAAGGAGCTTCTTAATACCTTGCCGGATATTGCAGAAAGATACCGTGAATTATTCAATTCATATGTTTCAAAAATCAGAACAAGTAAATGGCCCGTCGAAGTAAAAAATATTATTTTTGGTGAAATTAATACGGGTACGGGACTAATACAAAGCTATGGTGCACGTGCTATGAAGAAATCTCTGGCCATTCTAACCTCCTCAATAGGAATATTCTTCAATTTTGTGTTGTCAATGATAATAGCATACTATCTTTTGAAGGACATTGAAAATATTAAGAGGGCAACACTGATGCTGGCCCCGAAGAAAATGCGTAATGATCTGATTAATATAGGTCGGGAACTTAACTCAATAATTACCAATTTTATACGCGGACAGCTCACCACAGCCTTTATCGTAGGATTGCTTGAGACAATCGGCTTATATGCTGTCCAAGTAAGATATCCTTTCATCCTCGGTGCAATAGGAGGAATCGCAAATATAATCCCGTTTTTCGGCCCGTTTCTCGGAGCAATACCCGCAGTAGCCCTTGCACTTCTGCAATCGCCTACCAAGGCTCTTCTGGCAGCAATGGTATTTATTGTTGTGCAACAAATAGACAATGCTTTCATTTCACCCAAAATAATAGAAGGGAAATTAGGACTACACCCTATTACTACAATAATAGCAGTCTTAATCGGTGGGGAATTCTTCGGTATTTGGGGTATGCTCTTTGGAGTTCCAGTAACTGCAATGCTAAAAGTCATATTGAAAAGAGCGGTGGATGTGATTGTGTAGGATTGTGAGCTGACTCTGAAATAAAAAAATCCTGCATTATATTAATTTCCCCCTTGTAATAGCATAACCTGACAATTATTATATTTCTATAAGTATTTAGTAAGTAGCTTAAATAGCTTAAGATATCTAATAATTCGATTTCAGGAGGCAGGTATGAAACTGACAAGGAAGTGGAAGCTAAGAATAATCATTGGAATAGCTATTATTTTTATTGTTTATGGTATACTGGATTATCTTTTTAAATTCAATGTTGATGAAAAAGTAGTAAGCAATGTTGGGATGTTATTAATGATAGCTGCCTTTGGACTGCTATTTAGCCGCGGTGATCAGGCAAACACAAAGCAGCCGGACAATCAGCAGGTTACTTCGACAATAAATCCAGAATCCGATGAAAGCCAGATTGAACAGACAGCATTGGAAAATGACATGGTTAAGAATCAGGACATGGAACCTACAAATAATGATGATACAAGGAACGATATACGTTCTGTGTAGGTTTGTCAAACATGTGTTACACAATTAGCATAAAAATAATTGAGTGTTTCTTTAGGTGATCTCCAGCCTAATGGGCGCATAGGAAACCTGTTATATTTCCAATTGTGTATGTAAAGCTGCCTTTTAAAATCCTGATATGAGTAGAACTTGTGAACAGC
>JAEYWA010000204.1 GCA_023431385.1 Bacillota bacterium
TAAATATTGACTATATTTCGAATATGAATTTTGAAAATTGAGCATTGAAAACTGAATAAGGAGGAGGTGTGTAACAATCGAACTTACAAGCATTTTAATTGGTTTAATCGTTGGATTGATTATCGCAGCAATTGCTTCATTTATATCTTACAGAATCTCTTTTAACAAGGGCTTTGAGGCTAGGAAAAAACAAGCTGAAGCCGCTATCGGAAGTGCCGAACAGGAAGCACAGAGGATTGTCGGAGAAGCATTAAAGCAAGGCGAAGGTAAGAAGAGAGAAGCACTTCTTGAAGCTAAAGAGGAGATTCATAAAAGCAGAATAGAACTTGATAGAGATATCAAGGATAGACGTAATGAATTTCAGAGGCAGGAAAGAAGATTGGTTCAGAAGGAAGAAACCCTTGATAAAAAAGTGGAAGCCCTTGAACAAAAGGACGAAGCCTTAAACAAGAAAATCAAGGATATAGAGGTTTTACAGGAGCGTTCAGAAGAGCTTGTTAAAAAGCAAACTGAGGAACTTGAAAGAATCTCCGGGTTATCTGTTGAAGATGCTAAAGAGTACCTTCTCAGAAATATCGAAAATGAAGTTAAGCACGAAGCTGCTGCGCTTATTAAGGAAATCGAAGCGAACGCAAAGCAGGAAGCAGACAGAAAGGCCAAGGACATCCTGGCAACTGCTATTCAGAAGTGTGCTGCAGATCACGTATCTGAAGCAACGGTTTCTGTAGTACCTTTACCAAATGATGAGATGAAGGGAAGAATAATTGGTCGTGAGGGGAGAAATATCAGAACTCTCGAGACCTTAACAGGAATTGACCTGATTATAGATGATACACCGGAAGCGGTAATATTATCAGGATTTGACCCAATACGCAGAGAGGTCGCAAGATTGACACTTGAAAAGCTTATACTTGACGGTAGAATTCATCCTGCAAGGATTGAAGAAATGGTTGAAAAAGCCAAGAAGGAAGTTGACAATACTATACGTCAGGAGGGTGACAATGCTGCATTTGAAACAGGAGTGCATGGCTTGCATCCGGAGCTTATAAGATTACTTGGTAAACTGAAATTCAGGACTAGTTATGGACAAAACGTACTTAACCATTCAATAGAGGTATCACACTTGGCCGGTATTATGGCGGCTGAGCTTGGAGTAGATGTTCCTCTAGCAAAGAGAGCCGGTTTGCTTCATGACATTGGTAAGGCTATTGACCATGAGGTTGAAGGATCACATGTTACAATAGGTGCCGATGTGGCTAAGAAGTATAAGGAAGGTGCAGAAGTTATTAATGCCATCCTTTCTCACCACGGTGATGTTGAAGCTACAAGCATAGTTTCTGTACTTGTACAGGCTGCAGATTCAATATCTGCTGCAAGACCGGGTGCAAGAAGAGAAACTCTTGAATCGTACATCAAACGTCTTGAAAAGCTTGAAGAAATAGCAAATTCCTTTGAGGGAGTTGAGAAGTGTTTTGCAATTCAAGCAGGTAGAGAAATTAGAATTATGGTGAAACCGGAAGTGGTAAATGATGCAGATATCGTACTCAAAGCCAGAGAAATAGTTAAGAAAATCGAAGATGAACTTGAATATCCTGGACAGATTAAAGTCACTCTGCTCAGGGAGACAAGAGCTATTGAATATGCTAAGTAATTACTAATCCAGCCATAGAGCAGGTCATAAACAGAAAAAGCGTGGGAAACCACGCTTTTTTGTTTACCGAAAAATTATATTTAGCTTAATTGGAGTTTTTGTATTATAATTGTTAAAGATATAATAATATATTTATAATAGTTTTGGAGGAAATGTCTTGAAAATACTTTTTATTGGGGATGTATACGGAAACCCCGGAAGGAAAGCTGTAAAGGAATGTGTACCTAAGTTAAGAACAGAACTGGAAATAGATTTTTGCATTGCAAACGGAGAAAACTGTGCCGCAGGCAGCGGAATAACATATATAATTGCGCAGGAATTGTACAAAGCAGGAGTTGATTGCATTACTATGGGTAATCATACCTGGTCAAAAAGGGAAATACTTAATTTTATTGATTCGGATGATAAGATAGTCAGGCCCGCTAATTTTCCGCATAATGTACCCGGAAGGGGCTATACCATACTTAAATCCAATGGCAGGGAAATGGCTGTATTAAATCTTATGGGAAGGGTATACATGGACGATATCGACTGTCCCTTTACTACTGCCGACAGAGAGCTTGAAATGATTAAAGCAAAAACCAAGGTAGTTTTGGTTGATATGCATGCTGAAGCTACCTCGGAAAAGTGTGCTTTAGCCTGGTATCTTGACGGTAAAATTTGCTGTCTGGCAGGTACACATACCCACGTACAAACCGCAGATGAAAGGATTTTACCTTTCGGGACAGCATTAATTTCAGATGTTGGCATGACCGGGCCTTATGACGGAGTAATCGGTGTAGACAAAGAACTGATTATAGAGAGATTTATAACAAGAATGCCTCAAAAGTTTGAGGTTGCAAAGGGAAGAGTACAATTTTGTGCCATTTATCTTGAGGTTGATGACAAAACCGGAAAGGCAGTGAAAATTGAGAGGATAAACCGTCTTTTTGATGAACATCAGCTTTCGTGAATTAATCAAGCTAAGAGTATAACTCAATCAGGATATAATTAATTACATTTCAGTTGTACTAATAGGAGGCAGGGAATGGTCGAGAGCAATGACAGATATTATGTGAATAAAAAGGATGATTTACAGTATATAGAATTTACAAACTTAAAAAAGTATGAAAATATATTGACTCACTGCTTTACCACAAGGCATGGGGGAGTGAGCAAGGGTGAATGCACTTCTCTTAATTTGAGTTTCAACAGGAGGGACAGTAAGGAAAACGTAATATCAAACTACCATATTATTGCTGAAGCGATTGGGGTTGATTTTAACAAAATGGTGTTGTCCAATCAGATACACGACAAAAAGATAAGATTTGTCAGTGCTGAGGACGCAGGAAAGGGCCTTGCCAGAGATAGTGACATAATCGGCTATGATGGTCTTACTACAAACGTTCCTGGCATTCCTCTTGTCACTTTTTATGCGGACTGTGTACCTGTATTGATGCTAGACCCTGTAAAGAAAGCAATTACAGCGGTACATTCAGGCTGGAAAAGTACTCTTGAGAATATATCCGGTGAAGCTCTTGAATTAATGAAACAAATCTATAAAAGCGATTTAAAGGATCTTCAAATTGCCATAGGTCCATCTATCTGCCAAAACTGCTTTGAGGTAGGAGAAGATGTGTATGGGCTTTTTAAGACCAAGTATCCCTGGTGTGATACATATGTAGACAGTAGGAACGGAAAGTATTATATTAACCTTCAGCAGATAATCAGTAGAGTCCTTACAGATGCGGGGGTTCCTGATAATAATATACTGGTAAGTGGCGTTTGTACAAAATGCAATAACGATATGTTCTTTTCTTACAGGGGAGATCATAAATGTACAGGAAGTCTTACTGCAATAATGATGCTTAAGTAAATATACAGTTAACTTAAGGTGATAATTTATTGTGCACGAAGGAGAAAAAGGAACGGAATGAAACAGAAATTAAAAGTATTATTATTATTATTTGTAATGAGTGCGCTACTCAGTGCCTGTACCATTAATCTGGACAGAAGCACCGCTACCGAGGAAGAGCTATACGAGGATAAATATGATATTGTGGACAGAGGTCCGGTCAAAGGGGGAGCAATACGTCTGTTCTCAACTCCCATTGATACGCTTAATCCTATTCTGACAAGTAACGTATATGTTCAGGACTTTCTAGGATTTGTTTTTGAAGGGTTATATGCTACAAATACTGAGCAGCAGCTGGTACCGGTACTTGCGAATAGTTCGACGTTATCGGCCGACGGCCTGACTCTTACAATTTATCTTAAGGACAACGTTAAATGGCATGATAAGATGCCCTTTAAATCTGAGGATGTTGTGTTTACAATCAACACCCTATTGGATAAAAATATTACAAGCGTGTATAAGAAAAATGTACAATATATTGAATCAGCTGCCTCAAGCGGAAACAATGTAATAATAAAACTCAAGCAGCCCTATTCTCTTATTAAGTATGAGCTGACTTTTCCCATTTTACCTGCACATCATTTTTTAAATGAAAAGCTTGCTGATAAAAAATCCAAGGCTAATCTTTCACCAGTAGGAACAGGACCTTACGCCCTGAATTCCTATAATGAAGAGAACGGAGTTAAGCTAAGACTGAATGAGGAATGGTGGAATGCAGAGGGAGATAAGGTAGAGGTAAGTAACCCTTCAGAAAGCAAAACCGGAGAGGTTCAGGCAGAAATTAATAAGGTTGATTTAAAGATGCCATATCTATCAACAATTGAAATAAAGATTTTCAATAATACCAGTAGTGCGAATGCTGCATTTCAGGCCAGAGACATAGATGTTCTTCCTGCTCAGTACAGTGAATATAGAAAATATATAGGCAGAACAGATATAAATCTCAAAAGATTTCCCGGAAAAAACTTTGAGTTTTTATCTATAAACACAAAAAAAGGTGTTTTAACCGATAAACGTTTAAGAAATGCATTAAATTATCTTATAGATAAAAAACAGCTCGTGGATACGGCAGCCTCAGGAATTGCAACACCGGCTGAAATTCCTGTTAACCCGAATTCATGGATATACCAGCTTGTTAATTTTGAGCAGAATGACAGTTTGAATAAGGCAAAGGAACTCCTTACCCAAAGCGGCTTTGTGTTGGATTCGAAGAAAAAGTATGTAAAAAAGGGAAGTAAGAAAGAACTGACTTTGAAGATGATTGTAAACGAAGGTAATTCACTTAGATTCAAAACTGCTTCGGAAATTTCATCTCAGCTTGAAAAAAATGGTATAATTGTTGACTTGGTAAAGCTGCCATGGGAAAGCTATATCAATACATTAAAAACCGGTGCATATGATTTGGCTTTGTCCGGTTACAGGATATCATCAGTTCCTGATTTAACCTTTGCATATTCATCAGCAGAAATACAATCGGGGCTTAATGTTGCCGGATACAGCAACCCTACCGCTGACCAGTATCTTCAACAGATAATAATGGAAAGTAATACTGAAACCCAAAAGAGCCTTTACAAAAGCTTACTGAATGTAGTGGTTGAGGACAGGCCGTATATTGGTTTATACTTTTTAAATGAAAGTATGATGTACAGCAAAAATATTAGAGGTGCAGTTAACCCTCATATTTGGAACAAGTTTAATGATATAACAAAATGGTATTTACCATAAGACTGTCAGACAGCAGGGGGTTATATTTATGACGCTGAAAGCAGCGGGACGGGAGAATATATGATTTGGGCATTAATAATAATCGTAGGATTTGCTTTGGACAGATTAACAAAGATTTGGGTGTTGGAGCAGGTTATAGGGAATCCTATAACGGTAATAAGTAATTTTTTCTATTTAAGACATTTGGAAAATGAAGGCGCTGCCTTTAGTATTTTACAGGGGAAGACAGTACTGCTGGTTATAATGACGTCTATTGTCGCGCTGGTAATACTGGGGATACTTATAAAGAACAAGGACAAATTTCTTAGAGCCACTTTGTCACTGATACTTGCAGGTGCATTAGGAAACCTGTTTGACAGAATATTCAGAGAAGGTAAAGTAGTTGATTTTCTGGAGTTTCACTTCGGAAATTATGTGTTTCCAACTTTTAATGTAGCGGACTGTTTTGTTGTAGTAGGAACTATACTTTTAGCCATATACATTCTGTTTATTTATAAGGAAGACAGCAAAGAGGGAGTTGTAAAGGCTGACGAAGATACAAAATAAAAGGTCAAATATTGTGCTGCTTGTTGGAAAGAATTTATTACTAAAGTTGAAAGTAAATATATTTTACGGAGGCAATTTTGAAGGAATTTATTTTAGAGTGTGATGAAAACACTGTTCGTATAGATGCCTGGCTGGCGGGCAAATTGGAGGAATACTCCAGGTCGTACATTCAAAAACTCTGTCAGGATGGGAATATCTGGGTAAATGGAGTACAGGTCAAGTCCAATTACAAGCTTAAAACAGGTGATACAGTAACTGCTCAGATACCTGCAGCAGAAGTATTGCAGGTATCTGCTGAGGAAATACCTTTGGATATTGTTTATGAGGACGAACATTTAGTTGTAATAAACAAACCAAAGGGAATGGTAGTGCATCCGGCCGCAGGAAACCATTCCGGAACACTGGTAAACGCTTTAATGAAACACTGCGGGGAAAGCCTGTCCGACATCAATGGTATAATACGGCCTGGGATTGTACACAGAATAGACAAGGATACTTCCGGGCTCCTTGTAGTAGCCAAAAATAACCATGCCCACGAATTTCTATCAAAAAAGCTCAAGACTCACGAAATTAAGCGGGAGTACATTGCTTTGGTGGAAGGAATTATTTATGAAAATGCTGGGAAAATCGATGCACCGATAGGAAGACATCCTGTTGAACGAAAAAAAATGAGTGTAAATCTTAAAGTCGGAAGGAATGCTGTCACCCACTTCAGGGTGCTTGAAAGATTTCCTTCAGCGACCTATCTTGAACTAAGGCTTGAAACAGGCAGGACCCACCAGATAAGAGTCCATTTGTCATATATTAATCATCCCATAATCGGTGACGAAGTATATGGGAGAAAAAAGCAAAGGTTTAATACTCGGGGACAAGTACTTCACGCAAGAAGGCTGTCTTTTGAGCATCCTGTAACAGGCAGGCTCATGGAATTTGAGACTCCGGTACCCGAATACTTTACAAACCTCATTAAGGAACTGGCTGATATTAAGTAAATAAAAACATTTATATTTTTTGGAGATAACCATATGGATAACAATACCTCCTACAAGACCGGACAGTTATTTGAAATACTTGGGGTTTCCAGAGATGCACTTCGGTATTATGAAGAAAAAGGAATTATAAAACCCAGACTCAACAAAGATAACAATTACAGAGAGTACGATTTTAAAGATATTTACACCTTAATGATAACAGATTTCTATAAAAAGAGAAATCTGACAGTCTGTGAAGTAAAGACGTTACAGGCTGGTAGTGAAGTTGAGGAACTTGAAAACTTATTGGATATAAAAGCTAAGGAGCTCGAAGAGAGTATACTTTTTAAGCAGTATACTCTAATAAAAATAGAAGAAACTAGACAGTTTTGTAAAGCTATAAAAGAACACTTAAATAAGTACTCCATATGCCAAATGCCGGAATATAAAGTACTTGGTGAGATAACAGACTTTGATGCCCTTAATGAATATCATGTAATATTGGATAATATGGATATGCTTAAGGACGATATTCTATCGAAGGTTATGAGAAAATTAACCTTTGATGACGAAGGCTATCTTGATCATAAAATGTATATCGTTGAAAAAAGTAATGTGGAATCTGGCGAAAATGATGGTGTATTTCTTGAGAGCAAGCCATGCATGTACACTATAGTTGAAGACAGCAGAGACATACAGAAAGATGCGAAAATCACAGCATTGAAGACCGGCCTTAAATGGGCTGGACAGCATGGTTTTACCTTGGAGGGAGTAGTTTATATCAATACCCGTCTGATTACATACAGTAAAAATCAAGAAAGAGTATATCTTGAAGTATTTGTACCAATTAAGAAAACAATTACTGAAAATAAGTAGTAGATATAAGCTTATCCTTGTAATTATACGTTATTGGAAAATTTTGATTTTAGATTTATCAGGTATTGACCTGGGGGTTACCCCATAGTTTATAACTATAACCAGTAGAACTTAAAAAGCTCTACTGGTTTTTATATTCAGAACCAATAGAACTTAAAAAGCTCTACTGGTTTTTAATTCAATACCAATATTCTAATTACTTAACGGAGGTAACAATGAAACAACTACTAAGGAGTTATATTTTATGGACATACGGAGTCTTTATTATTTTTCTTTTAATAATAGGCGTTACAATGATGTTGTTAAAAGCGCAGTTAGCGGCTGAAATACTAAAAGTAATATCTGCTTGGACTCCTACTTTTGTTTTCTTTGCTATGTACAAGAAAAATATCAAACAGGATAAGCTGCTGCAATTTGTAAAGACTCTCTTTAAACAAAAAATAAAAATTAAAACCTTATTAAGTTTGATTTTTCTTCAAGCTGCTATTTGGATCGTAAGTTTACTTTTTCATAGTTATATGCACAATAAATCACTTGGCACCTTAGTTATCACTTCAGGTGGTACACTTTTTATCTTATTTTTAGATAATGTGGTCAGAGGACCATTGGGAGAAGAACTTGGCTGGAGAGGATTTATGCAAAATGAGCTGCAGAAAAAATTCAGTCCATTGAAGTCAGCAATAATAGTTGGTGTATTACATGGCTTCTGGCACACTCCATTGTGGCTGCTGTCAGGCTATAATGGCTTCCAACTGGTTCAATATATTATATTCTTCATGATTGCTATTATTTCATTATCAATAATAGTGACAGCTTTTTATAATCTTTGTCATAATCTTTTCATACCAATTATTATTCATCAGCTATTCAATTACTTTTTAGGTATTCAAACCGGAGACTTACTGGATAATCTTACTACTACAGCAATAGTATATTTAATTACTGCAGTAGTTTTTATTCTTATAAATTATAAAAATTGCTTGAATAAAAATAGAATGATTTTTAATTTAAAAAGTTATGGACAATGACATCTTGTTATGTTATGCTTTAGTAAATAAATGGTTTACCTTTAAATTAGTCCAGAGAGGCTATAAGGTGAGAGATATTAACTGACATCATTTCTATAATCGCGGGATGAGTTCAGACCGGAGAGTCTGATTCATCAAAAGGTTATGTTTTAGTATGTTAAGCTTCTTGCCAAGCTGATAGCTTTGGGCAGGAAGCTTTTTTAATGTGTAGAATAGAATAAATCTTTGATGTTATTAATATCTAATATGCAGGTAAATGGGTATAACAGTTATAATAATCATTGATAAGAAATAAGCAAATATTTATCATAAAAAAAAGAGAGGATGATCGGGATGCAAAAAACAGTAATAATGGATGAAAGCGCAATAAGCAGAGCCATTACAAGAATTTCTCATGAGATCATTGAAAAGAATAAGGGGATTGAAAATCTTGTACTGATTGGGATTCAGAGAAGAGGGGTTCCCCTTGCAAAAAGGATTGCAGAAAAAATCAAAAGCGTTGAGAACTGTGAGATTCCTGTTGGTATTCTGGATATTACCTTGTACCGTGATGATCTGAGTTTGCTAAATGAACATCCTGTAATAAACGGAACAGAAATAAATTTTGATATTGTCAATAAAAAGGTGGTTCTGGTAGATGACGTTATTTATACCGGAAGAACAGTAAGAGCTGCAATTGATGCAATAATGGATATAAACAGACCACAAATGATACAACTGGCAGTGATTATTGACAGGGGGCATCGTGAGCTGCCAATCAGAGCTGATTATGTCGGCAAAAATGTTCCTACCTCAAGAAGTGAAATAGTTCATGTAAACGTCCTTGAAATTGATGGTGATAATAGCGTTACTATTTCAAACAAAGAATAGATCGGAGAGTAACTATGAACCTAAAGTCAAAAGACCTGCTGGGGCTTAGAGATATAACGGCTAAAGAGATCGAATATATCTTAAATACTGCAAAAACCATGAAGTACATTCTTAGCTCCAACAATAAAAAAACTGCTCATCTTCAAGGAAAGTCCATTATTACTCTATTTTATGAAAACAGTACAAGAACAAGACTTTCCTTTGAACTGGCATCAAAATATATGGGCGCCAATGCTGCAAATATATCTGCTTCCAGCAGCAGCGTTCAAAAGGGTGAAACCCTTATTGATACAGGAAAAACAATAGACAGTATGGGTTCGGATGTAATAATAATTCGACATCCAATGTCGGGAGCACCCCATCTGCTGGCCCAAAACGTTAAATCTTCTATAATAAATGCCGGAGACGGTATGAATGAGCATCCTACACAGGCGCTTCTCGATATGTTTACCATGGTCGAGAAAAAAGGAAGTCTTAAGGGCTTAAAGGTTGCAATAATTGGAGATATCCTTCACAGCAGGGTTGCCAGAAGCAATATATGGGGACTTACAAAAATGGGTGCCGAAGTCAATGTATCCGGCCCAGCAACCCTGATTCCTCCGGGAATCGATAAGCTTGGTGTAAATGTATTCAGCACTGTACAGGAAGCAATTCTTGATGCAGATGTTGTAATGAGTCTGAGGATACAGCTTGAACGACAGAAAAAGGGTCTGTTTCCGTCCATCAGAGAGTACTCCAGATTCTTCGGGCTGGACGATAAGAGACTCAGGCTGGCAAAGGAGGATGCCATGGTGATGCATCCTGGCCCTGTAAACAGGGGAGTAGAGCTTTCATCAGCAGTTATGGACGGAGATCAAGCTACCATAAATGAACAGGTTACAAACGGTGTTGCCATAAGAATGGCTTTACTATATCTATTGACCAGGAGGAATGCGATGGAAAGTGAGAGCAATTTATAGTTTATCGCTCATCGCATAGCCAAAACCTGCTTTGCAGATTTTGAAAGTATATATTTGGAGGAAGAAACATGAAGTTATTGATTAAGAATGGACATGTTATAGATGCAAAAAACGGTCTGGACAAGGTAACCGATATTTTGATCGAAGATGGAGTTGTAACTGAAATAGAAAGTGAAATTGATTCAGCAGGCTGCGAGTTAATTCAAGCAGAAGGAATGTATGTTATACCGGGGCTTGTGGACGCGCATTGCCATCTGAGAGATCCAGGCTTCGAGTATAAGGAAGACATAGAATCCGGAACAAGGAGTGCTGCAAAAGGAGGATTTACCTCTGTAGCCTGTATGCCTAACACCAATCCTGTTCTGGATAACGAAGCAATGATAAAATATGTTGTTAATAAAGCAAAGTTAGACGGGTTGGTGAATGTGTATCCCATCGGTGCCGTATCAAAAGGACTTAAGGGTGAGGAGTTAAGTGAAATAGGAGAGCTGAAGTTTGCAGGAGCTGTTGCTATTTCAGATGACGGAAGACCGATAAACAATGCTTCCTTAATGAAAAAAGCTATGCAGTATGCATCAATGTTTGACATAACCATTATTTCACACTGCGAGGACCTTGACCTGGTTGATGAGGGTCTGATGAATGAGGGCTACTACTCGTCTATATTAGGATTGAAGGGAAATCCGACACCTGCCGAGGAGGTTATGATTGCAAGAGATCTCATACTGGCAGAATACACAAACGCAACCGTTCATATAGCTCATGTGAGTACTGAACTTGGTGTGGATTTAATAAGAAATGCAAAAAGAAGAGGTGTAAGGGTTACGGCTGAAACCTGTCCACATTACTTTGCACTGACAGATCAAGCCTGTGAAGGCTTTAATACAAACGCCAAGGTAAATCCTCCTTTAAGAACTCAAAAGGACGTTGATGCAATTATTGAGGGTTTGAAGGATGGAACCATAGATATCATATCAACAGATCACGCACCTCATCACAAGGACGAAAAGAATGTTGAATTCAAGCAGGCTGCAAACGGAATGATTGGATTTGAAACTGCTTTCCCACTGGCAATAACCTATCTGGTAAAGCCGGGACATCTTACGCTAAATCAACTGGTTAAAAAAATGTGTGTCAATCCTTCGAAAATGCTCGGTTTGAATAAAGGAGCAATTGAAGTCGGATTTGGTGCAGATATAATGGTTTTCAATATAAATGAGCAATATACTGTGGACATAAACAAACTGGAATCAAAGAGTAATAATTCACCATTTAACGGCTTTAAACTCTTTGGACAGCCTCAATATACAATAATCGGCGGGAACCCGGTAGTAAGGTCGGGACAGCTGATATAACGAGGAAATAGCAGATGTTTTTCACTTATTCCCCTTATAGCGATGGGGGAGTGAGCAATATTTCATTACTTTTTTGTACGCGCCATGCGCGTGGATTGGAGATAACATGTTTATTGACAGACTTATTGAAGGTATCAGAGAAAAGAATAATCCTACAGTTGTGGGTCTAGATCCGAAGCTTGATTATGTACCCTCATTTATCAAGGAAAAGGCTTTTAAGGAATTAGGAGTAAATCTGAAAGGAGCAGCACAGGCCATAATTCAATTCAACAAGCAGCTGATTGATGCCATTTATGACCTAGTGCCTGCTATAAAACCTCAGCTGGCCTACTATGAAATGTATGGTGTTGAGGGTATGATTGCCTTTGAAGAGACCTGCAGATACGCGAAAAGTAAAGGGATGCTGGTTATAGCAGATGGTAAGAAAAATGATATCGGTTCCACTGCAGAAGCATATTCAAAAGCGTTTTTGGGGGAAACCTTACTTACCGAAGATATAAGGGAAAGAGCTTTTGACGTGGACGCTCTGACGGTCAGTCCATACCTTGGGATTGACGGAATTAAGCCCTTTATTGATGATTGTGCCAATAACGATAAAGGGATGTTCGTACTTGTAAAAACCTCAAATAAATCCTCAGGACAGCTACAGGATCTTGTAACACAGGATTGCCGAAGTATTTATGAAATAATGGCCGCATATGTAAACGACTGGGGCAAAAATATTAAAGGTCAATATGGTTACAGCAGCGTGGGAGCAGTGGTTGGAGCCACTTACCCGAACCAGGCCAAGCTGCTGAGATCAATAATGAAGCACGCATATATCCTTGTACCAGGTTACGGAGTTCAGGGAGGAACAGCAAATGATTGTACCTACAGCTTTAACAAGGACGGGTTGGGAGCCATAGTAAATGCCTCCAGAAGTGTAATGTGTGCATACATGTCAGAAAACTGGAAGGAACGTTATAGTGAGGACAGCTTTGCTGAGGCTGCCAGAGCAGAGGTTATTAGAATGAAAAATGATTTAAACAGTGCTCTTGCTCACAGATAATTTTTTGAAATAATGGAGGTCAGAATGAAGGCTTTTTTACTGCTTGAAGATGGAACAGTTTTTGAAGGAAACAGTTTTGGCATGGAAGGCAAGGTTATAGGTGAAGTTGTATTTAACACTGGAATGACCGGGTATCAGGAGGTGTTAACCGATCCCTCCTATTGCGGACAGATAGTATGTATGACTTACCCCCTCATAGGTAATTACGGAGTAAACTTTGATGATATTGAATCTCTAAAGCCACAGGTAAAGGGCTTTATAGTAAGAGAGCTATGTAAAACACCCAGCAACTGGAGATCAATAGAATCACTTAATGAGTATTTGAAAAGAAATGAAATAATCGGGCTCGAAGGCATAGACACAAGAGCCCTTACTATAATACTGAGAGACAAGGGTACCATGAAGGGAACAATAGTGACAGGAGAAACCCTTGAAGAAATTGAAGAAAGAATTGCAGAAGTAAAAAGCTACACCATAAGTAATCCCGTATTGCAGGTAACAACTTCCGAGGTAAAACATTACAAAGGTGAAGGTTATAGAATAGCACTTCTGGATTATGGTCTGAAGAAAAACATCGTCAGGTCTTTGCTGAATAGAAATTGTGAAGTATATGTATTCCCATGTACAGCGACTGCCGAAGAGGTTCTGGCTGTTGAGCCTGACGGAATAATGCTTTCAAACGGACCTGGAGACCCGAAGGATTGTCAGTTCCAAATAGAAAATATACAGAAGCTTATTGGGAAAAAACCTATTTTCGGTATATGTCTTGGACATCAGCTCACAGCACTTGCAAACGGTGCAAATACTGAAAAACTTAAATACGGTCATAGAGGCTGTAATCATCCGGTTAAGGATTTGCAGAAGGACATGACCTATATTACCTCACAAAATCATGGTTATACCATAGTGAAAGAATCCCTTAACCCCGAAGTAATGAGCATAAGCCATATAAATATGAATGACGGCACAATAGAAGGCCTGAAATATAAGAATGCTCCTTTGTTTACAGTTCAATTCCATCCTGAGGCATCACCGGGTCCCGGTGACACGGCTTATCTCTTTGACGAATTTATTAAAATGATAGACCAATCCAAAATGTAATTTACCTGAAAAGCATATATGTAAAGCGTGAAAATATAGAACAGAACGTCATACCCGAATTTCACGCTGGAAAAACATAAGTGTTTTTCATTACTTAGTTTATAGCCGCGAAGCGGCAGTTAGGAAAAGCGTGAAAATATAGAACAGAGCGTCATACCTGAATTTCACGCTGGAAAAACATAAATGTTTTTCAATACTTAATTTACAGCCGCGAAGCGGCAGTTAGGAGAGAAGAATGCCAAAACGCAACGATATTCACAAGGTACTGGTCATCGGGTCAGGTCCCATTATCATAGGTCAGGCTGCTGAGTTTGATTATGCAGGAACACAGGCCTGCCAGGCACTTAAGGAAGAAGGAATCGAGGTTATTCTTGTTAACAGTAATCCTGCAACAATTATGACCGATACAAATATAGCTGATAAGGTATATATAGAACCGCTTAAAGCTGAAGTTGTCAAGAATATTATTAGAACAGAAAAGCCTGACAGCATCCTGCCTACCCTTGGAGGACAGACAGGACTTAACCTTGCTATGGAGCTTGCCGAATCGGGCTTCCTTGAAGAGCAGGGAGTAAAGCTTCTAGGAACTGCAACCGAAGCTATAAAGATGGCTGAGGACAGACAGGATTTCAAGGATACGATGGAACGTATAGGCGAGCCCTGTATAGCAAGTAAGGTTGTAACCACCATTGAGGATGCTGTTGCTTTCGCAAAGGAAATTGATTATCCGGTTATAGTTAGACCAGCTTACACGCTGGGCGGTACTGGAGGAGGAATCGTTAATAATGAAGAGGAATTAAGGGAAATCGGAGGACATGGCTTAAGACTAAGCCGTGTTCATCAGGTACTAATTGAAAAATGCATCTCAGGCTGGAAGGAAATAGAGTACGAAGTAATGCGTGACAGCAAGGGCAATGTAATTACAGTCTGTAACATGGAAAACATTGACCCTGTCGGCGTACATACAGGGGACAGTATAGTCGTAGCTCCTTCCCAGACGCTGGCTGACAAGGAATACCAGATGCTGAGAACCTCAGCACTTAAAATAATATCGGCACTGGGAATACAGGGCGGCTGTAATGTTCAGTACGCATTGCACCCCACAAGCTTTGAATATGCTGTAATCGAAGTAAACCCAAGAGTTAGCCGTTCCTCTGCTCTTGCCTCAAAAGCGACAGGCTATCCTATAGCAAAGGTTGCATCAAAAATAGCAATCGGCTACGGTCTGGATGAGATTAAAAATGCTGTTACAGGTAAAACCTATGCCTGCTTTGAACCTACCCTGGACTATGTTGTAGTCAAGATACCAAAATGGCCCTTTGACAAATTCGTTAAGGCAAAGAGAACTCTCGGTACTCAGATGAAGGCTACCGGAGAGGTGATGTCCATAAGCAGCTCCTTTGAAGCCGCTCTTATGAAGGCTATACGATCTCTGGAACTTGGAATATTTACCCTTGAACAGGATATTTACAAGAAGCTGGACGGAAAAGAACTTGTGAAGAAGCTCTCAGACATAAATGATGAAAGAATTTTTGTGATAGCCGAAGCAATCCGTCGCTCAGTAACTCTTGAAGAAATTCATGAAATTACTAAAATAGATTACTTCTTTCTCTGCAAAATTAAAGAACTGGTGTTGATGGAGGAGAAATTAAAATCCTTTGCTCCTGAGCAGCTTACCGTCGAAATTATGAGGAAGGCTAAAAAATTGGGCTTCACAGACAGAATCATCGCAAAGCTTACCGGGGCTACAAAGGAACAGATAACAAGCCTTAGAAAACAGCAAGGAATTAAAGCCGCTTACAAAATGGTTGACACCTGTGCGGCCGAGTTCGAAGCGGCTACACCATACTATTACTCAACGTATGATAATTTCTCGGAAGTTAAAAAGTCTGACAAGGAAAAGGTTCTGGTATTAGGCTCAGGCCCAATCAGAATCGGTCAGGGTATAGAGTTTGACTACTGTTCTGTTCACTCTGTATGGGCACTTAAAGAAATGGGTTATGAAACAATTATTGCAAACAATAATCCTGAAACTGTGAGTACTGACTTTGATACTGCAGATAAGCTCTACTTTGAGCCCCTAACCCCTGAAGACGTTGAAAACATTGTTGAAGCAGAGAATCCAAAGGGTGCCATTGTACAGTTCGGGGGACAGACAGCCATAAAGCTGACTAAGGCTCTTGATGAAATGGGTGTTAAAATATTCGGAACTGAACCTAAAAACGTTGACGCTGCCGAGGACAGGGAAAAATTTGATGAAATACTTGAAAGGACAGGTATTCCAAGACCACAGGGTAAAACCATATTTACACTTGAAGAGGCTTTGAAAGCCGCAAATGAACTGGGTTATCCGGTACTTGTAAGACCTTCCTATGTTCTTGGCGGACAGGGCATGGAAATTGCCTTCAGTGATAAGGATGTTACCGAGTTTATGGAAATAATAAATAGAACCGTTCAGGAGCATCCTATTCTGATAGATAAATATATGATGGGTAAGGAAATAGAGGTTGACGCTATCTGCGACGGGGAAAACATACTGATTCCAGGTATCATGGAACATCTGGAAAGAGCAGGTGTACACTCTGGTGACAGTATATCGGTTTATCCCACCCAGACAGTCAGTGACAAAATAAAAAAGGTAATTGTAGACTATACTGAACGTCTTGCAAAGGCCTTGAATGTTGTTGGACTTGTAAATATACAGTATGTTGTTTACAACAATGAGGTTTATGTTATAGAGGTTAATCCAAGGTCAAGCCGTACAGTACCTTATATCAGCAAGGTTACTGGAATACCTATGGTTAATCTTGCTACCAAGTGCATGATGGGTATGAAACTCAGTGACTTCAAGTTTGGTACAGGCCTGTATAAAGAACCTGAATATGTATCTGTAAAGGCACCTGTATTCTCCTTCGAAAAGCTACATGATGTCGATATCAGCCTTGGACCTGAAATGAAGTCCACAGGTGAGGTTCTGGGAATTTCAGATAACTTTCCCGAAGCACTTTACAAGGGTATCATTGCATCAGGAATCAAGCTGCCTCAGAACGGTGATGGGATATTGATGACAGTAAGGGATTCAGACAAGCCTGAACTGCTTCAAATAGCAGAAGAGTTTGAAAAAATGGGCTTTACGCTATATGCAACCGGAAAGACAGCTCATATGCTGAACCACCACGGAATAGCAACAAATTCAGTAAAGAAGCTGGATGAGGGTTCGCCTAACATATTGGATCTGATCCAATCAGGAAAGCTGGGTATGATTATAAATACTCCTACAAAGGGCAGAAAACCAGATAGGGACGGTTTTAAGATCAGAAGAAAAGCAGTGGAAATGTCAATACCCTGCTTAACTTCACTGGATACGGCTGAAGCAATTATTAAGTGCCTCAAGCTTGGCAAGACCGAAGGCCAATTGGAAGTATTGAACTTAAGCATTTTTGAATAGAGAAATTGAGAGCTTTTGACATTAGAACATTATTAGAATTGATAACAGGCCAGTTTTAAAAAATCATTGGTACTCCCGTACGAACTTCTGTAAATGTATTGCTCCAAAATTTATTTCATGAAATTGTTCGGTTCACCACAAATATTTATGCCGGTCAGCTACTCGAACATCCTGTTCTCGGAGTGCTGCATTAAAACTAAAGTGACATCCTGTCACTTTACCGGCTAAATACTTGTGCTTCACACAGTCAATTTCTATTTAACAAGAATAAAAAGCTTAAATATAAAGCGAAAGAAATTGACTCGACAATTTCAAGCAATAAATTTTAACTGAGCTTCTCATTTACTGAAGACGTACTCGCGTACTTTTTAAAAAGAAGCTTGCCTGGATCAGTGCAGGATATATTGTTATAAATTCAAAAGCTTAGCAAAGGAGGCAACAATGGCAAAAGTTCTAAAGGAACAGATAGCAGATCTTCAAATGCTCTGTGACGATGTTTACAAAATGACCATAAAATCTGAGTACGTTGCACAGAATGCTTTACCGGGTCAATTTGTAAACGTAAGGTGTGGAGATATAGATGCTCTTCTCAGAAGGCCAATCAGTATCTGCGATGTAAACAAGGCAGAAAATACCTTTGATATTGTTTTTCAGGTTAAGGGTAATGGAACTGAGAAGCTTAGCTGTAAATGCATGGGCGAAGTTGACATAATGGCTCCTCTTGGGAAGCCCTTTGCCATAGACAGTGGACATAAAAATATTGTTGTTATTGGAGGAGGTATCGGAACCTTCCCTCTGCTCTATCTGCTAAATAGCAGTTGTGCAGAGCAAAAGACAGCTCTCCTTGGGTTCAGAACAAAAGCTGCCGTAGTGCTGGAAACCCGGTTCCGGGCCGCAGCACAGCAGGTGGAGATAGCTACTGATGACGGTTCCTATGGTAAGCAGGCTTTTGTCACAGAACTTCTGGAACAGCGCGTACTTGAGCAAAAGCCTGATATAGTTTATACTTGCGGCCCTGCAGTTATGATGCAGAAGGTGGCGGCTATTGCAGAGAAGAACGGCATACCCTGCCAGGTTTCCATGGAACAGAGGATGGGTTGCGGTATCGGAGCCTGCCTGGTATGTGCATGTAAAACCAGAAGGGGAGAGGATGACTGGGGCTTCAGTCATGTCTGCAAAGACGGCCCGGTTTTCTGGAGCAATGAAATATACTGGTAAGGAGATAGCGTGAAAAATACATGTGGAAAGTTATCGTGACTTTTACGCAGCGAAAAGCCATTACTTGTCTTTTCATTACTATTTGTGTACGCGCCATGCGCGCAGATGGGGGATAGTATGTCAAACAATATTGATTTAAGTATAAATATTGCAGGAATCAATTTCAACAACCCGGTAATCATGGCATCAGGAACATACGGTTTTGGTCATGAATACAGTGAGTACATTGATCTAAATGCTCTCGGCGGTATATCGGTTAAAGGTCTTACTCTTAGGGAGCGTACAGGCAATCCTCCTCCAAGAATTACCGAAACTCCAGCTGGTATCCTTAACAGTGTGGGTCTTCAAAACCCTGGAGTTGAGGCTTTTAAAAAACATGACCTGCCATTTCTCAAGCAGTATAAGACCAGAATAATAGCTAACATTTCAGGAAACACCATCGAAGAATACTGTGAAATGGCCGAGATACTTGGGAACTCGGATATAGATGCCATTGAACTGAATGTATCCTGCCCCAATGTAAAGGCTGGAGGGCTCGCGTTTGGAACAGACCCCAAGCTTATCGAGGAAATAACCTCCTCTGTAAAGAAGTACTGTAAACAGCCTTTGATTGTAAAGCTATCCCCAAATGTAGGTGACATAAAGATTATGGCAAAGGCAGCCGAAGCTGCCGGGGCAAACTGTGTATCACTTATAAATACACTGTTGGGAATGGCAGTTGACATCCACAAGAGGAAACCAATTCTGGCCAATAACTTCGGAGGCCTTTCCGGTCCGGCTGTGAAGCCAGTAGCTGTTAGAATGGTGTACGAAGCTGCCCACGCAGTAAAAATACCTGTTATAGGTATGGGAGGTATATCCTGCGGAGACGACGCAATAGAGTTCTTACTTGCAGGTGCCAGTGCTGTTATGGTTGGAACGGCCAATTTTGTGAATCCAATGGTTCCAATTGAAATTATTGATGGCATTAAGGAATATATGAAGAAGTATGGTTATAATAGTTTGCAGGATATAATCGGAAAGTTGGAATTCAATTAAAATGGTTTCAACGAGGCAAATGAGCCTTACTATGATGTCCCAAAGGTTATCAGAAATCTTCTTGGACACCAGATAAATTAATTTGACTCGTTATATTATTTGAAAAGTTTGGTATAATTAAACCGAAGCTATAATTATCTATTGGAGGATTAAATGGTAACCAGACTTATATTAGTAAGACATGCCGAGGCAGAAGGAAATTTTAACAGGCGCTTTCATGGATGGTTTGACAGCAAGATAACAGAAAAGGGTCATAAACAGGCAAAAAAAGTAGCAGAGAGATTAGCCTCAATACCTATAGATATAATTTATTCAAGCAGCCTGACACGTACTTTGCAAACAGCACAATATATTGCTGATGTCAAACAACTCCCTATAAACCGTACCGATAAACTGAAAGAAATAAACGGTGGGGATTGGGAGGATATGCCCTTTGACCAGCTTCCGATACTATACCCGGAAGAAAATAAAATCTGGGAGGAAGAACCGCATCTCCATAAAATGCCTAACGGTGAAAGCGTTACAGAGTTTTATGAGAGGCTGATTACTGAAGTTAAACATATTATCAGAAATAATCTAGGAAAAAACATATGTATAGTCACTCACGGTGCAGCAATCCGTACTATGCTTTGCAGATTCTACGGATATGACCTTGAAAATTTGAAGAATATTTACTGGCATGACAATACCTCAGTTACCATTGTTGATTATGATAACAATAAGGACGAGTTCGAAGTGATGATGGAGGGCGATATCGAACACCTTGACTTCGAATTGAGCACTATTCAAAATCAGGAATGGTGGCAGGAGTTCATGGAGGAAAAGCGTAAGCAGAATAAATTGAAATAACCGAGATACTTTTATAGAGATTAATTGAGTGATTTTATCGAGAGAATTAATCGAGTGGTTTATAGAATGATTTTATGGAGGAATTTAGTCGAGAGATTAAATCGAGAAATTCATTCAAAAAATTCCCAATAAGTTAAAGTGGAGGTCATAAAATAATGGAGAAGAACAAACTTATTAACTGGTTGTTTGGAACCGACGCTGTAAGGGTATGTCCCGAAAACAAACCTTTCTGGTACACATCCTCTAAAATCGGCCCGTATTATATTAATACTCATTTCCTTTACGGCAATGAAGAAAAGGCAACCAATCTGCTAAAGGTAATAGATGTATGCAAGGAAAATAAAATGGACTGCTCGGAAATAATTTTAGAGCTGACCCGTAAAAACTTCGAAACCGATGAGATATTTCGAGGTCTAATTTCATCAATGTGTGAGTATATTAAAAGTAATTTCAATATAAACAATATAGACTATATATCAGGTGGAGAAAGGAGAGACTGGTTCTTTTCTCTTATAATTGCTGATATACTTAATATTCCGCACATAACCATTTTCAAGGATTTATCTGCCGTTATGTATAAGGATGGCAAATCCTCTGAAATTAAAGATATTAAGAATGGAAATGTTCTTCATATAGCAGATATAATTACAGAGGCCTCCAGCTATACCAGGGCATGGATACCAGCTATTCAGGCTTTGGATGGAAATCTGAAATATAGTCTGGTTGTGATAGACAGGCTTCAGGGCGGTGCTGAAAGACTAAATAGTGCAGGCGTTGAATCTCATGCACTGATGAACGTTGACAAAGCTTTGTTTGACGGGGCTTTAGAGGGAAACCATATAACAGTAAAACAGCATGAAATGCTTTTGAATTACCTGGATAGACCTACAGAAACAATGAGGGCCTTCCTTATAGAGCATCCTGAATTTATTGAATACTCACTGAATGCTGACCCCAAAACCGCTGAGAGAGCTAGAATATGTGTAGAGCAAAATATATATGGTTTATCCTGAACTGATAATAAGTAAGAGGAATTCTGATTCCAGTAATGAATAAACCATTACTCATAATTGGTATAGAGGTATATATGAAAAGAAAAATCATTATTGCGTCAATTGTATTAACACTTGGATTTATAGCTTTACTGAGCTATAACAAAATTGTTTATCTGGACGCATTTTTCTTTTTAAAGGGAAAGGTTACTGTAGAAAAAATAGTATGTAATGGAGACATGGATATGGATGGCATCTCTGATATGGATGATATTGTTGAGGGTGCCAGAAAAGAGGTAATGAATCTGACAAAATATCAAAGTACATACTATGAAGGAGGATATCCACCTGAGTGGGAAGGGGTGTGTACCGATGTAATCTGGAGGGCATTAAAGAATGCAGGTTATGACTTGAAAAGGAACATGGATAAGGATATTCTCCAGCGTACAGAGGATTATGTCAACGGGGTTAAAATACCTGATCCCAATATAGATTTCAGGCGTGTAAAAAATCAGCTAGTCTTTTTTGAAAAGTACGCCGAAAGCCTTACAAGGGAGGTTAAGCCCTATGACAAAAAGAACTTGTACCAATGGCAGCCCGGTGATATAGTTGTATTGAATAAAACAGAGCATGTTGCAATTGTGTCCGATAAACGGCGGAAGGATGGAGTGCCCTATATCATACATAATGCCAGTACGGTGGCTGTTGAAGAAGAGAATATTCTTGTGAAATGGAGTAAAAGCGGAAGGATAATCGGTCATTTCAGGTTCCCTAAGGAGAAACAGTAATAGATTTTACCAGAAGGAAGGTTTTAAATTGGCTATACAGAAGACAAACGTAATGAGAATACTTGACAGTGCACATATTCAATACAATACATATACATACGAAAACAAGGATGGAGTCCTTGATGGAGTGTCTGTAGCAAATAAAATAGGACAGCCGGTGGAAAGGGTTTACAAAACACTTGTAACAAGAGGTTCAAGTAAGAATTTTTTTATTTTTGTTATTCCTGTGAGTAAGGAATTGAATTTAAAGGCGGCAGCTAAATCTGTTGGAGAAAAATCCATTGAGATGATCAGGATGGATGAAATAAACAAGGTAACCGGTTATATCAGGGGAGGCTGCTCTCCCATTGGAATGAAAAAAGACTATCAGACTGTTATTGACAGTTCTTGTGTAAATATAGACACCATTATTTTCAGCGCAGGTAAAATCGGTTTTCAGGTTGAGATAAAGCCAAAGGAACTGATTGATTTTATTAAAGCCTACACTGCCCACATAATAGATTAAATGGAGCAGTAAACTGTATTGACAATACTTGGTAATCTATACTAATATAAAGTATAGTCTTAACGCCCGATTTAATAAAAAATTGCTTAATATTTAATTCAAAGTACAATACTATATACTTCATTTTAGGAGAATTTTATGGATGATAATACAATGATAGCAATAGCTGTCGTAATATTTGGAACTTTAACTTTTATTTATATATCAATGCAGGAAATTTTCAAGTTTAGGCTTAAAAAAGAACAGATAAAAGCAGATGCTATGGTTAAAGCCGAAGAGATAAAGGCAAAGAATCAACTCGATATTGAGGCATTGATACATAAGGACAGTGCAATTAAAAGCAGTAATTTTAGTAATGCTAATTCAACAGAAAGTGATAACGAATATCTGAATGAGAGAAGGAACAGGCTTGACGAGATGGCTTGATTTTATTTGTCTTTTCTTTTGATAGTGTCCTGCCAATTCCAGGAATAGAGAACTATATTATATACTTTATTTCTCCATTCTCAAATATTCCAGCGATTTCTCTCTGAAAAAAATCTTTGATCTGAGCTATAGTTTCCTTAGGGTATACATATTTTCCATAACCGAATTGTCCGTACTTGAACTGCCTTTTTTCATTTTCCATGTCAAGAGTAGTTTGAGGAAATATTTCGGTTATTTTGTTTTTTGCCTTAGTGGTATATCTGTGGGATATAACCTCAAAGGTTACAGGCCTTGAGGCTGAAATTGAATAAGCCTTACGCAATGTTAATAGCAGTTTTTTATACTCTTTTTCCCAACCGGAATAAATGAAAACAGGAGCAATAACGAAACCTATAGGATATCCGGCGGAGTAGAGCTTTGCACTTGCCTCTATTCGTTTTTTTGCCGAAGATGTTCTGTGTTCGTAGGCTTCTATAATGGACTCTGTATTAAGACTAAAGCGTATCTCAGTATGATTGTTATGTTCAAGCCCAAGCAGGCCGTCAATATCAGAATATTTTGTAACAAACCTGAAACGTGCATTCTTCTGCGCTGCAAAATAGGTAATGGATCGCTTAAGAGCGCCAGTGTACGGCTCAACGGGAACCGGGTCAGAGGTGGCTGAACCTTCAAAAATAGTCCCTTCAGGGAGTCGTTCTGTAATATATTTATCTGTTTGCTGAAAAATTTCATCAAGATTCACATGAACTTTTATAAAGGGTTTATCTCCCAATTGAGTATTCAGATAGCAGTACTCACATTGCCCGATGCAGCCGCTTACAAGGGGAAGCTGATAGTGGGCAGAAGGTTTGCAGCTCTGAAAGCTTAAGCTTTTTTTTACACCAACCACCAGAGTAGACTTACCGCTTTTATATAAAGCTTCAGGTGTATCACCAGGTATGTTGCTTTTTATTTTGTTTAGAGAACTTTCAATTATTGGAAGGTTATCCTCCTCAAACCTGGAATAAAGCTGCCGGCCAAGAGAATAATCCAATGATCCTGTTTCAAAAATAACTCTCTGCGGTACAAACATATAAACCTCACATTAGTGTATTGTGATATGTTAGTTTGTACTATGAACCTATTTTAAATAACAGAAAATATATGGTAAAAATTATTTTACGTTTGCTCCTGACTTTTGGTCCTACTTCCAACCATCAGTATAGTCTTCAGAAAAATCGTCAGCTTTCGGAAGCTTATACTTTCTTGAATCTGTATTTACTCTTTCTGAAAAAAGATAGGCACAAATCAATGAGGTTATTGGTATTGTTACCAAAATACCAAAGCTTCCTACCAATGATTGAAGAATCTCTACAACAATCATTTCCTTATTCATGAGTTCTAAAATAGAACTGTTATAAGATACCAGTAATAAGACCACAGACAGTGAACTTCCAATATAAGCAAGGATCAGGGTGTTTGCCATAGTACCCATAATGTCTCTACCTATAGCCATTCCGGACTTTATAATCAGACTAAAGGGTGTATATTCAAGCTTGTCTTTCAACTCAGCCAGGGCTGCAGCTATGGACATAGCTACATCCATTATTGCACCAATAGCTCCGATAAGTATCGAAGCAAATATTATTGCTCTTAGATCGATTGGATTAGTGGGATTAACCCTTATGACGTAAAGTGATTCTTCACTAACAAGGCCGGTAAGTTTCAAAACCTTATCCATAATAAGGGTAAGAAAACCGGACACAAGTATTCCCACAAGACAGCCAATGCCTGCAGAAAGGCTCTTCTTGTTTGCACCGTATATAATAAGAAAAGACATTGTTATAATAAATATACAGGTTATTATTGACCAGAAATATATATTAAAGCCTTGAAGAACGGCAGGAATGAACACTGCAAAAATTGCAATACATGTAAAAGCAAGCGAGACGATGGTATTAAAGCCTTTAAAACGTCCAAATAAAACTAGAAATATGAGAAAGGCAATTCCCATGATAATAAGAGAATCAGTTCTCAGGTATTCGCCTAAAACCCATTCATCCTCTGAATTCTCATTATCCAGCCGGTAAAGTATTATTTTGTCACCGGGCTCCACTTCCTTAAGAGCTGTTCCTGTGAAA
>JAEYWA010000215.1 GCA_023431385.1 Bacillota bacterium
GGTTTAATATAATTGTACCTACCTTGCTACCATTTATAATCGTTTCTAACTTAATTATTAACTTAAAATTGACCACTTATATTGCAAAACTATTCTACCCTATCTTACATAGACTATTTGCTGTAACACGTAATGGATGCTATGTCATCATCATCGGTTTACTAACCGGCTTCCCTGTTGGTGCAAAGGCTTGTTCAGATTTAGTTAAAAATAAGATGCTTTCAAAGGAAGAAGGTCAATATCTTCTAACCTTCTGTAACAATGCCAGTCCTATGTTTATAATCAGCTATATTTCAATTTTTACATTAAAACTTCCCGGAAATCAGTATCAGATTTTAGGAATTATATATGCCAGTGCCATATTAACCGCTATTCTATATCGCATTTTACATCGTGTAAATAATAATTGTTTCATCGCTCCAGATAATATTGCTGCTACGGAAAACATCACTCTCAAAGCCGCAGATTTGCCACGAAAATTTGCCCCTAAAGAACCTCCTAAACGCATTACTTTTGCCATTGTAGATTGCGCAATTATGGATGGGTTCGATGTTATAACAAAAGTCGGTGGTTACATAGTCTTATTTTCTATCCTATCTAATGTTATACTTACCAACCTTCCAATGTCTTCAATCTATAGTTTATTGTCTGTAGGGATTTTAGAGATTACTAACGGGATTAATGTAATCGGTAGTTCTAGTCTAACTTTTGCAACAAAAATAGCCCTGATTCTTTCTATTACATCCTTTGGTGGGATTTCTAGTATCGCTCAAACCAAAAGTGTAATAGACCAATCAGGACTATCTATTCGTAGGTATATTCTTTATAAGGCATTAAATGCCGGTTTTACATTGTTGATTGCACTTATATTTATAGAACTATGTAAGTTCTAAGCAAATTTACTGAACATGATTTAAAAATGCATCTTCATCTAAATCAAATGCTGTTTGATCTTCAGACTGACCTTCTTCTAAGACTGCTGCAACTGAACTGTTCGGTCCATAAAGCTGGTCAGTTATTTCTTTTTTATTGTTTCTTACCGTATTAAGATTATCTTCTAATGCTGAAAGTAGAGAATTATTTCTCACCCTTATTGTTTCAAATGATTCAGCCAATACCTTTTCAGTAGCATTTAGCATATCCTCAGTATAGGATAATGCACCTGTCCGAATCTGATTGGCATCCGCATTAGCACTGTTCATTATCTGTCTGGCCTCATTATTGGCCTGCTCTAACACTTGATTAGCTTGTGCATAAGCTTGTTGCATAATCTCATGTTCACTAATTAGGTTTTTTGTCTTTTCCTGCGCATCCGCTAACATAGTAGCAGCTTTATCTTCAGCATCTGCGATGATAGCGTCCCTATTTGCAATAATCTTTTGATAACGCTTAATTTCATCAGGGGTACGTAACCGCAATTCATCAAGCAAATCATATAATTGATCCTTTGGTACCACTACCTTCGTAGAAGATAACGGAGACATCTTGCAGCTTTCTACAAATTCATAAATATCTTCAATTAATTGTTCAATTCTGCTAAGTCCCATAAAAACACTCCTATCTTGTTCTTTCTATCCTAATAATTTTCTACTAATCAGATACTTATAAACATCTACATGTCTCTGTACTTTGCCAATATATTCGGGATAATTTCCTTTGGAACAAAGTTGGAAATATCACCGTTATAACTAGCAATTTCTCTAACAATACTAGAACTTAAATATGAATACTCCAAACTAGTGGTCAAAAATACGGTATCTATCGTAGAATCCATTTTATGATTGGTTTGGGCGACTTGAAGTTCATACTCAAAATCTGAAACAGCTCGAAGCCCTCTTACAATCGTAGAAGCATTTCTTTTCTTGGCAAAGTCAATGAGTAGCCCATCAAAAGCTTCCACTGAGATGTTACGCATGTTCTTTGTTACCTGTCTGATTAGTTCAACTCTTTCTTCTGCTGAAAACAGTGGAGTCTTTACACTATTGTTAAGAACAGCTATTATCAGAAGATCAAACATTTTAGATGATCTCAAGATGATATCCAAATGTCCGAACGTAACAGGGTCAAAGCTCCCCGGATATATCCCTATTCTCATAATAACCTCCTATAACGTATTACCACTACACTTTTGAACAAATACATGTTTGTTCGTCTTATAACATTTTTCCTTTAACAGGTCATATCCATACTCCTTCAAATAGGAGAAGTCTGTTTCCAGATTTGCCTCAACAATAATTATAGTATCTTCTGAGATGATATTACCTTTACTCAGTTCAATCAAAATTCTTCTCTCATGTTCGAATCCATATGGTGGATCCATAAAAACATAATCAAATACGAATCCTCTTCTATCCAAATTCCGTATAGCCTCTATACAATCCATCTGCATAATCTTGCCTTGTTCAAGCATATGGCAGGCTTTCAAATTAGATGTAATACAGTCGATGGCAGATCTGTTATTTTCTACGAATACTGCACTTTTTGCACCACGACTTAGGGCTTCGATGCCAATAGCACCACTTCCGGCAAATAAATCTAGAAATATTGTATCATATAATTGATTTTGAAGCATATTAAAGAGCGTTTCTTTAATGCGATCTGTTGTCGGCCTAGTGGAAAGGCCTTCTATGGTTTTAAGCTGTGTTCTTCTAGCTTTTCCAGCAATTACTCTCATAAAGCCCGTCCTTATTCTTGAAAAAAATATACTATATCATAAATAGTCTATCTCATAATCCTCTATAATTCAATAGAAAATAAAAAAATATGTAAGGAGCCACCTTGGCTCCCCTAGATCATTATCTATTTCGCTTTTGGTTTTGTAACAATCTTCCATGATCGTTAAGTCGTTAAGCTAATATAAAGTTATTTTCCTGCCATTCGCTTCTCCTGCTCGGCAATCATTTTCTTAACCATATATCCGCCTACACTTCCGTTTTGGTAAGAAGTTAAGTCTCCATTATAGCCATGCTTTAATGGTACTCCTAACTCAGAAGCAACTTCGTATTTAAAACGATCCATTGCTTCTTTGGCCTCCGGTACCTCAACTCTGTTT
>JAEYWA010000264.1 GCA_023431385.1 Bacillota bacterium
ATCCTTCGTCTTCGAGTTCCTTGATTGCTTTATTAATTGCATCCTGTAACGTCTTATTGCCCTTCTTTATTGCAACACCAAACTGCTCAGGAGCAGTTTCGTCCTGGAATATCTTCACATACTTGTCTGGCTCTTTACCAATGTATCCATCAGATACGATGCTGTCACACAATACACAATCAACTTCTCCGTTATCTAACTGAGTAAAGCAGGTAATTACCTTCTCACTTCCTACAACTGTTGCCTTAATGGTACCTGTAGAAATCATTTTCTTAATTACCTCATCAGAAGTTGTCTCCTTCTGTAAAGCAACACTCTTTCCATCAAGATCCTTTAAACTATTAAAGGTTATGTTGCTACCTTTTTTTACAACCACTGACTGATAGCTATTTACATATGGATCAGAAAAATCCATGGTTTCTTTTCTCGTGTCGTTAATAGTAACACAAGAAATAACTACATCATAGTTGGTACCAATTCCTGCAAAGATACTATCCCATGCAGTATTGATAAAATTCACTTTCACACCAAGCTTCTGGCTAAGTGCTGTTGCAAAATCAATATCAAAGCCAACTGGAGTAGTTCCATCCTCCGCAAATTGTTCAAATGGAGGGTATCCAATCTCTACACCTACACTTAAGGTTCCCTCTTTAATTAAGTTAAGACCAGCATCTGCTTTCTCAGTGGCCTTTGGACTCTCTGAAGTCTTTGGAGCCTCAGTTTTCTTTGTGTTATCTCCCACCACTTTACCACCACATGCCAAAAATGACATTGATAGTACCATACAGAGTACGATTGCCAATATACGTTTACTTTTCATTTTCGTTTCCTCCTTCTCCTAATAGAAAATACTTATTCGAACACAAAAATAAGCAAATGAGAAAAGACCCATTTGCCTTTTACTTACAATAACAACTTTTGGTTAATTTGTCAATAATTCTTAATCCAAGTTTTCGTAAAAAACCTATTAAAATGCTATATAACCTCGATTTTATCCCTCTGTTGCAAACTAGGAAAGACTACCCTTGGGTTATACTAGCTTAAGCTTGCATTTTCTCCTATATAATACATATAATTAGAAATAATTCTTTGGGAGGGGTCGCCTATGTCTGAATCGTTAATTACAAAGCAGGCTATTGCCAATGGGCTAAAAAAGGTTATGAAAAGCAAATCTTTTACCAAGGTCAATGTTACAGATATCACTGCTGCCTGTGGCTTAAATCGCCAGACATTTTACTATCATTTTCATGATAAGTATGATTTATTAAACTGGATCTTTTGTAATGAGGTACTGGTGATGTTGACTACTGACTTAACCATAGACTCCTGGCCGAAAAATCTATATCAGATGTTATGCGTCCTAAAGGAGCAAAAAGGCTTCTATAAAAATGCCTTAAAATACTCGTTCCAAGATGAATTTCATGAATATCTTTTCAAAATATCCAACTCCCTAATCTATAGTATTATTAACCATATGGATGAGAATAAAATAATTACAGAGGAGGACAAACAATTTCTCTCCAGATTCTTCTCCTTTGGTGTGGTTGGAAGTATTATTTCCTGGGTAACAGAGGGAATGACCAAACCTCCGGAAGAGATGATTGATGTCATTGTCACCTTGGTAAACGCTTGCAAAGCCTATGCGGTCAAGCAATACATAAAATAAATTATAGTGTTTTGTCCTTATTTATGACATATAACCTGTACTGTCTAAATCTTTGACACTTCGCAAACTCTGTCTAAATGCAAAATACATCTCCTGTAATATACTGTCTAGCGAAGGAGATGACAAAGATGAGACAACTTTTCAAAGAAAAGCGCTACGTACCTTTCCTCATCCTAATAGGGGTACTAATTGTTCCCTTACTTTACAGCTATTTTTATCTGGGAGCATTCTGGGATCCCTACTCACGTCTGGACCAAGTTCCCGTTGCAGTTGTAAATGAAGATGTGGGGGCTGTGATTAACGAGAAAAGCCGAAATGTTGGGCAAGAAATGTGCGAAAAACTGAAAAACGATGCTACCCTAGAATTTACCTTTACGGATAGCGATTCTGCTAAAGAGGGCCTAACGGGTTCAAACTATTATGCGATTATTACCATACCAAAGAACTTTTCTTCTACCATTGCTTCTGTTGATAAAGCCACCAAAGAAATGGCAACCATTACTTACTCCTCCAATGAAAAGAGAAATTACTTAGCATCTCAGATACTAAACAGTGCAGTTACAAAGATTGAGATGTCCGTCCGAGCTTCCATTGATGAGGAGCTTGTTGCTGCTCTTTCTGACAAATTAAAGGAGACTCCTGATAAGCTTCAGACCTTAGCTGATGGTCTAGAAAAATTATCAGATGGGGCGAATATCCTAACAACCGGTACCACCTCTTTAGAAGCTGGTGCCAAAGCCCTAAACAATGGGGCTGCCACTCTTACAAAGGGGACCTCTTCTTTAGCTTTAGGTGCTGCCGAATTAAAAGCCGGTGCAGATAAACTGCAATCCGGTTCCAATCAGTTGACCAATGGAAGCAATGCGTTAGCTTCCGGACTTGCCACCTATAACAGTAAATGGTCAGAATTTCAAACCGGCATTCACTCTGCAAAAACCGGCTCCAATGCCTTAATAAATAATATGAACTCCCTACACAATGGGATAAATCAGCTAACAGCCGGAGTGAAAAAGCTTAACAATGCCACAAGCTCCCTCACAACTCTTAAGGAGGGTGCCGTTTCTCTTGCAACAGGTTCTACAGCTCTTCAGCAAGGTGTCAGCTCTTACACCACAGGAGTTAATTCCTTACTGGCCAATGTAGAATCCACTACACAAGCACTGGCCGCTTATGCAGCACAGACAAAGGATCCTACCATCGGAAAGATTGTAGCAGGCCTCACTAGCAAAGAGAATGTAGCTAATCTGACTGCTCTCAAATCCGGCTCTGTGAGTCTAAATCAGGCAGCCACCCAGGTAGCAACCGGTGCCAATACACTTATGGCCGGGGCCAATCAGTTACCCGCCTTACAAAACAGCATATCTTCTCTAAAGAATGGTCTTATTACAGCAAACAAAGGAAGTAAGGCATTAGCAGCTGGTAGCGCCGTTCTTTACAAGGGCTTAGACAAACTGGCTACTGCCGGAACTTTACTCTCTGGCGCATCATTAAAACTAAGTAAAGGAGCTACCTCCCTACACTCTGGCCTGACGAAGTTATCCAGTGGAATCTTCTCCGTCAATCATGGAGCCTCTGACCTTGCAACCGGTGCCAAGAAGGCTAGTACGGGGGCCGCTTCCTTAAAGGATGGAATGGCTTCAGTGCTTACTGGAGCAACCGCTTTAAGTGACGGCTCCAAGAAATTAGTATCAGGATTTACTACTGCTAATACCTCTGTAGAAGATTCTATTGCTAAAGCAAACGAAGAGCTTCCTACCTTAACCGGGCTAGATGAATATGCTGCCATTCCGGTTACGATATCATCCGAGCCTTATGCAGCCGTACCTAACTATGGAACTGCATTTGCGCCTTACTTCTTATCCTTATCTTTATGGGTGGGAGGGCTTATGATCTTCTTTGGAATCTATTTTGATCCAGACAGAAGATTCCGATTACTATCCCGTCAGTCCCAGAGACCATTACTGCGGACACTTTTATATCTGCTGATTGGATTAGCACAGGGTGTCCTGTTATGCCTGATCTTAATCCTTGGATTAGGTCTTCATGTTAATAATGTACCATTGTTCCTACTTGGCTCCTGTCTGGTATCTCTGGTATTTGTAACTATGATCCAGCTTTTCCTGATCTTCTTTAAGAATGTCGGTAAGTTCCTGGTGATTGCCTTGTTAATCCTGCAGTTAACTTCCTGCGGCGGTACCTTCCCAATGGAAACAGTACCAAAGATATTTGACCACCTGTTCCCATTTATGCCAATGACCTATTCCGTAGGCTTATTTAAAGAGGCAATCAGCGGAGTCGGGGACAACTCTCTTATCTTTAAAAATGTAGGAGTGTTACTAGGAATTCTGGTTGTTACC
>JAEYWA010000026.1 GCA_023431385.1 Bacillota bacterium
GGAGATATATCGAGAAAAATCGAGAGATAATGAGAGGTAAATTAAATTCTCGGTAATTTATACTTGACATTGTAATTTGCGTATATTAAAATGTTCTAGTGTCATAGGTCTTGCAAGCGAAATTTTAAGCTTTCCACAAGTCCCGAATGGTTACAATGACAACCGTTTCATACGGTAGACACTGTTTGACATAGACTGTTTAGAGATTTTTAAGGAGGTAGTATTAAGAAATGAAAACTTTCATGGCAAAAGCGGAACAGATTGAAAGAAAATGGTACATTATTGATGCTGAAGGTAAGCCGCTTGGAAGATTGGCAAGTGAAGTTGCTGCTATTCTAAGAGGAAAAAATAAGCCAATATTTACACCACACGTTGATACTGGAGATCATGTAATAGTACTCAACGCAGAAAAAGTTCTTTTGACAGGTAAAAAACTTGATCAGAAGCTTTACAGAACTCACTCACTTCATCCAGGTGGATTGAAGGAAGTCAAGTACAAGCACTTGATGGAAAAACATCCTGAAAGAGCTATTGAAATAGCTGTTAAGGGAATGCTTCCAAAGAACAGTCTTGGAAGACAAATGTTCAGAAAGCTCAAAGTTTATGCAGGAACTGAACATAACCATCAGGCTCAGAAACCTGAAGTACTTGATTTAAATATTTAATGGAGGGAGGACAAAATAATGGCTAAAGTATACTACTATGGTACAGGACGTAGAAAGAAATCAGTTGCAAGAGTAAGACTTGTTCCTGGTGAAGGTAAAATTCTTATAAATGACAGATCTTTGGATGAATACTTTGGATTGGACACTTTGAAGGTTATAGTTAAACAACCATTAACCCTCACTGATACAGTATCAAAGTTTGATGTTATATGCAAGGTTATAGGCGGAGGTTTCACCGGTCAAGCTGGTGCAATCAGACACGGTATTTCAAGAGCTCTCTTAAAGGCTGATGAAGAGCTCAGACCAGCATTAAAGAAAGCAGGCTTCTTAACAAGAGACCCACGAATGAAGGAAAGAAAGAAATACGGTCTCAAGAAAGCAAGAAGAGCACCACAGTTCTCAAAAAGATAATAATCAAAAACATTATAACCCTTGTGAACCTACGTTTGCAGGGGTTTTCTCTGTCTATAAATAGAAAATCAGGTTCTTTGTCAATAGTTGGGGTAGGATTACCTGTAATCCTACTCTATTACTTCATTTAAGTTCTGAATTCATAAAGAAAAAACATACCGAGAATTATGGAGTTATAAGCTGTTTACACACCATGATTCCACACCACAGTTATCAAAGAGATAATATTTACAGGATACTCGGCCCAGTCTTGTCAAAAGCACGAATTTCCTTTGCAACATCAATGCCCATAAAGCCCGGCATAATGATATCCAGACCGAACGCAATCTGTAGCATAAGTATTTCTCCATTCCATCAGAACTTCTCTAATTCTTTATTATAAGTTTAACAAAAAATCCAATGTCTAAAACTATGATTCATGTCGCAAAACATATTTCATGCCGAAAAAATTATGTTTCATGCAGCAGACGGTTTTTATGACAGGATTTTTGATAGAGTGAGAACGAAGGACTTTATTTCTTCCAAACAATAATAATTAAAGTAGGAGGGTCAAGCTTATGAAAAAACGATTTACAAGCATATTGCTCGCCTTGTGTATGGCATTGACCATGCTGACGATGACGGCGATGGCCGACACAGGTACAGCAACTCAAGCACACGGCAGGCTTGCGGATGGCGGGTATAATATCTACTGTTTGTCAGGAGGATATGTCACTGTTGATACATATCCATCTTTACGCAGTGTGCAATTGGGCTCCACCGCACTTAGGGTGTTCTATGTGGAAAACAAGGGGAACAATCAAATAACCCTGAAAGTTGAGAACCCGTATAGCTCCACGGGTTATTCGTATGTGGGAATAGACGATTCCATAAAAAGTGGCGTAGCGTTAAAGCTGGTTGACAGCCCTTACCTTTGGAATACCTACGCTGAAAGTAATACCGCACTTAATTTCAGCCTACGTCCGTCTACCAATACTAAAATGTTTGCCAATGCTTCTGGGAAAAGTAATGCACCAAGGACCAAAATTATACTGGGGACACATTCCAGTATGAATGCCCCGCAACATGGCGAGTTTCGGTTTGAACCTGTAGCTGTTTCTGCCAAAACTCCGGTTGCCACCGATTATGCCTTTGCCAATTTGACGCAGACTGAAGGCTCGGTTACACCTGTAAGGATAGAGGGCTCGTCGGTCAATTCCCCCGGTGCAGTAACGGTTTTGTACAACGGCTCCACTACTCTGCCTACGGCAGCAGGTTCCTACCGCGTAACCTTTAACGTGGCTGCCGTGCCTCCTGCTTGGAATGCGGCAAATGGATTGGAAGGCGGAACCTTGGTTATTGCGCCGAAACCTTCAACTGCCGCACCGGTAGGCCAGACCATAAGCATGGGCGGGATTAAATGGCGCGTGCTGGACGTGCAGGACGGGAAAGCCCTGGTACTGAGCGATTTGATACTGGAAGACAAGTCATTCCAGGGGAATGCTTCCCTCTTGAACGAATGGACGAACAGCGCCCTGCGAGCTTACCTTAACGGCGATTTCTACAATAAAACATTCACCCAAAGAGAGAAAGACCGTATCGTTTCCACAACACTCATGAATAACATTAATCCCAAGTACAGTATGATAATGGGAACAGATACCACAGACAAGGTCTTCCTTTTGAGCGCCGAAGAAGTAGACCGCTACTTTGGCAATGACGGCGCCCGTATCGCATATGCAGACCGCAGGACACCTGCAATGCGCTACTCTGCAATAAATTCTCAGGGCGTTAATCCTTATGAGGGCGTATATCAGTATTACTCGCCTTGGTTTTGGTGGCTCAGGACGCCCGCACAGCCTGCATCGGGCGACCGTAAAGTCCTCTATGTTAACCCTTACGGCGAGGTGAAAGAGGCAAACATCGCCGACGAATTCGGTGTCCGCCCCGCAATGTGGATAAAGGTGGCAGGCGGCGGTTTTGCGCCGTATCAGCCCCTGCGCTTCAACACGCAGCCTGAGTTTTTCACTATGGAGGACATGGTGCTAGCGATTGCGCGAGATATAATATATGAATATACCGGCGACTGGGTGTTTAAATTCGGCTACCCTGCTAGAGGCCCCGGCGTTGTGAAAACTGAGTCGACTGTCGGACAAGATGGCGCCATGCCGCCGGGATACAAGTATTGGGGATATGTTTTTAGGATGCGCTGTTGGGGCGTTTTATCCCTTGACAATTTTGACCCCTTTGCGGAAGTGACCTACGGGCAATTTAAGGATTACCTGATGAAAACCATGGCATGGAACAAAAGTCATGCTGAAAGTGCCCAGTTTACGTTGACCGAAGAAATCCTTGCCATTGCGGAAAAAAAGGCGGGCATCAGCAACACGAGCGCTGACGCGAAACCCGTAAAGGCGGAAATAAAGCGTCTCAGCAAAGAAATCATATACTGGCTGAGTGCTGCGAACGCCGGCAATTCGGGAGTGCGCATACTGGAATATCCCGCAAAAAGAGAGTACAAGGTTGGAGAGGGATTTGACATCACTGGGATTCTTGTAGTAACCGGCCCATATGGGAAAGAAACAAACGTCAATGACAAGCTTACCTTTACTACATCGGGAGTAACGTTGACACCAGGACGTCCGTTTCAGTCCGCCGGACAGAAATCCATAGTAGTAAGCTATAAGGGCCAAAAGTTATTGACTTATCCAGTGACCGTAAAGAAGTAAGCAGCAATATTGGTTCACGCCGAGTGCCAGGCACCATTTTTTAGGGAGCATTTCTGATAAATTTTCCCTGCACACTATGTTCAAAAAGATAATCAAAGTTTACAAAAGTCCCGAAAACAAAGCGTTTCGGGGCTTTGTTTTTGGTTTTATGTCATAGTTGGGGTAGAATAGTAAACTGAAGTTTTTTCGATAGGCTAACCACGTTAGTTAGTGTATTATTTGTGATGAATTACATAAAAATTAGGAATTGATTTAAGGTGGTGTGTCCGAAGAATTTTATTATCGTATCCCTTGAAACCTACGGAAGCCCCCGGATAGTCAAGGTTTTAAAACCGAATGTCTGGGGTGTTTCTGGAATCTTTTCTCCTCAATGCGTGAAACAATTCTGTAGGGTAGATTTTTACTAGAATGATTTTATCTACATAATGGCTAGGTACAGAATAGTGGCAGCTTTCAAATATTACCGTTGAGTATTTATATAAAAATGTACCTCTGATATTGAAACATACAAAAATGTATGATAATGTAAATGTCAAAGTTAGTAGAAAAAAAGTAAATAAAGTCACACTCAGGGATGCCGTATGAATCACACCTTCAACGATAGCGTGGCTTAGTAAAGACCAGAATGTAAGTATGGACGCTTTGGGTAGAATATGTAAGTATATGAAATGCGGTATCGGAGATATAGTTGAATATATAAATGAGCAGGAGGCAGAAAATTGAGATCGAATTTTGGATTTTTAGAAAAAGCCTTCCCTGTTTTATCACAAATCGGAAGCACAGCAGAAGACTACTTATATACAGACACAAATTCTTGTTTGATAAAACTAGGGTTATTTGGTGAGACCATTGTAAATATCATGCTAAAATTAGATAATATTGCTCCACCATCTTATGATAATACCCACGCAAACCGAATAAAGCTCTTAAAACAAAATGGACTACTGCCAAAAGATATAGATGATATCCTTTATTCCCTTAGGATGACACGTAATAAAGCTGTCCATGCGAACTATGATTCTCATGAAGATTGTAAAATACTTCTTGAAATGGCATATAATCTGGGAGTATGGTTTATGCAGACTTATGGCGACTGGAGATACCTTTCCAAAGATTTTGTGTTGCCTGAAAACACTAGCAATCGAGTTGATTATGAAGCTCTTTTAAAAGAGAAAGAAGAATTAATCAAAAAACTGGCTGACCAAGTGGAAAGGATAAATGACAGCCAAGACACTACTATCGAAGAAAGAGCTAAAAAAGCAAAAACAGCAGCAGACCAAATAAACCTATCAGAAAAAGAAACCCGTTATATAATTGACGAACAGCTTCGTAAAGTAGGCTGGGAGGCCGACACTGTAAATTTGCGATACTCCAAAGGGACAAGACCTCAAAAAGGCAGAAATATTGCTATCGCCGAGTGGCCGACAGATTCAAAAATTGGAGACAGAGGCTATGCTGACTATGCTCTCTTTGTTGGATTAAATTTAGTGGGTATTGTTGAAGCAAAACGTAAATATACAGATATTCCATCGGTTATAGATTATCAGTGCAAGGATTATGCTAAGGAAGTTAAGGAAGAGCATGCAGTATATCAGGTAAGCACTTGGAATGAATATAAAGCTCCATTCCTCTTTGCAACAAATGGTAGGAAATACTTAAAACAGCTTGAAACAAAGTCGGGTATCTGGTTTTTGGATACTCGCCAAAGCTCAAACATTCCCAAAGCATTGCAAGGTTGGATAAGTCCTGATGGAATTATAGAAATGCTGGAAAAGGATATTACAACTGCAAATAAATCATTAGAGGATATGCCTTATGACCTTCTAAGAGATAAGGACGGTCTTAATCTGCGTGAGTATCAGATTGAAGCTATAGAAGCAGCAGAAAGAGCAATTATTAACGGAAATCAAAAAGTGCTTCTATCAATGGCAACAGGAACAGGTAAAACCAGGACAATACTGGGCATGATTTATCGTTTTATTAAAACAGATAGGTTTAAACGTGTTCTTTTTCTTGTTGACCGTACCGCTCTAGGCGAACAAGCACAGGATGTATTTAAAGAAGTTAAAATTGAAGAATTGATGACTCTGGATGAAATATATAATATTAAAAATCTTGAAGATAAAGTGATAGACAAAGAAACAAAAATCCATGTTGCAACGGTACAAAGCCTTGTAAAACGTATTTTATATAATGATGATGAAACAATGCCTTCTGTTACCGATTATGACCTTGTAATTATTGATGAAGCCCATCGGGGTTATATTCTTGATAAAGAAATGGGTGAAGACGAGCTTCTATACCGTAATCAAGATGATTATATAAGCAAGTACCGAACTGTAATAGAATATTTTGATTCATCAAAGATTGCACTCACAGCAACTCCTGCATTACATACTTCAGAGATATTTGGAAAGCCAGTTTTCAACTATTCTTACCGAAAAGCAGTAATTGAGGGGTATTTAGTTGACCATGATGCTCCCCATAATATTATTACCAAGTTGAGTAAGGAAGGAATTAACTACGAAAAGGGAGAGACTGTAGCTATTTATGATCCTGTGACAGGTGAAATAACAAATAGCGATGAGCTGGAAGATGAACTTAAATTTGATGTGGAAAAGTTTAACCGCCAAGTTATCACAGAAAATTTCAATCGTACCGTATTGGAAGAGATTGCCAAAGACCTGAATCCTGATGGCGAGGGTAAAACACTAATTTATGCAGTAGATGATACCCATGCAGACCTCATAGTGAAAATTTTGAAAGAGATTTTTGAGCCATATGGTGTGGATAATAATGCTGTCATGAAAATTACTGGTAGTGTTGGCGGAGGAAATAAGAAAAAAGTATCTGAGGCAATTAAAAAATTCAAGAATGAGAAGTATCCAAACATAGCTGTTACTGTTGATTTACTTACTACAGGAATTGATGTACCAGAGATAACCACCCTTATTTTTATGAGGCGTGTAAAATCCCGTATTTTGTTTGAGCAGATGATGGGGCGTGCTACTCGTCTTTGTCCAGAAATAGGTAAAACCCATTTTGAAATATATGATCCTGTCGGGGTGTATGAGTCTTTAGAGGATGTAAATACCATGAAGCCAGTTGTGGCGAATCCGACTGTAACTTTTGACGAGCTTCTGCATGGATTGGAAACTCTTCCGACTGAAGCTCAGACCCAAAATCAGATAGACTTGATTATTGCTAAGTTACAACGAAAAAAACGTAAGTTAAGCGAAAAATCAATAGAACATTTTATAGACTTATCTGGAGGGCATAATCCTACACAATTCATTGAAAAAATAAAATCAATGTCTGTGAGTGAAGCCAAGGAATTATTGTTAAAGAATAGAAAATTATTTGAAATGCTTAATGAAGGTGGCATGAATCCAGGACGTGCAGTTGTTATTTCGGATAAAGAAGATGAATTGATAAGCCATACCAGAGGGTACGGAAAAGGGCTTAAACCTGAAGACTATCTGGATGAGTTTAAAGCCTTTATCACCAATAATATTAACAACATTGCAGCACTTAATGTGGTTTGCACCAGACCAAAAGAATTGACAAGGGAAAGCCTGAAAAGTCTTATACTGGAGCTAGACCGCCAAGGCTTTACTGAGAAACAGCTCAATACCGCATGGAAAGAGTTGAAAAATCAGGACATCGCAGCTGATATAATCAGCTTTATCAGAAGAGAAGCGATTGGGTCTGTACTTCTAAGCCATGAACAGCGTATAATGAATGCTGTACAAAAGCTGAGAAATAATCATGCATTCAGCAAAATGGAGCTGGACTGGCTAAGCCGTATTGAAACTTTTCTGCTCCATGAAACTGTACTGGATAAGGAAGCCTTTGATAGTGGAGCATTTAAAAATTTTGGTGGTTTTGAAAGAATTAATAAAGTATTTAAAAATCAATTAGAAAGCGTTATATCAGAACTGAATGAGTACCTATATGATGATGGGGGCAAAACAGCATGAACAATCAAGAAATTGTATCAAAGCTATGGAACTTGTGTAATGTACTTAGGGATGATGGTATTACCTATCATCAGTATGTTACAGAGCTAACATATATTTTATTTTTAAAAATGTCAAAAGAAACTGGTACAGATTGGCAAATCCCGGAGGATTATCGTTGGGACAAGCTAATGAAGCCCAAAGGCGTTGAATTGAAACGCTTCTACAAAGATTTACTAAACCATTTGGGAGAAAATTGTGCAGGAAGGGTTCGTGAAATATATGCAGGTGCAGCATCAAATATTGAAGAGCCAAAAAACCTTGAAAAAATAATTACTTCTATCGATGCCCTTGACTGGTATTCTGCAAAAGAAGAAGGACTTGGAAATCTATATGAAGGTTTACTTGAAAAAAATGCAAACGAGAAAAAATCAGGAGCAGGGCAATACTTTACCCCTCGTGTTCTGATTGATGTTATGACAAAATTAATTGCTCCGCAAGCTGGAGAACTTTGTAATGACCCTGCTTGTGGAACCTTCGGGTTCATGATAGCTGCAGACCGCTTTGTGAAAGACCAGACCGATAATTTATTCAGTCTTTCGTTGGAACTGCAGGAATTTCAAAGAAAAAAGGCATTTACAGGCTGTGAGCTGGTGCATGAGACTCATAGACTTGCTTTGATGAATGCCATGCTTCACGATATTGAAGGAGAAATTTTGCTTGCAGATACTCTTTCCAACCACGGAAAGGCTATGAAGAATTTTGATGTAGTGCTTACCAATCCACCGTTTGGAACGAAAAAAGGCGGTGAGCGTGCTACCCGTGACGATTTTACTTATCCTACATCCAATAAGCAGTTAAACTTCTTACAGCATATTTACAGAAGCTTAAAACCGAACGGTAAAGCACGGGCAGCAGTTGTATTGCCTGATAATGTATTGTTTGCCGATGGTGACGGAGCATCAATTCGTAAAGACTTGATGGATAAATGTAATTTGCATACTGTTTTGCGTTTACCGACGGGTATCTTCTATGCTCAGGGAGTAAAAACCAATGTGCTGTTTTTCACTCGTGGGAACACAGAAAAGGATAACACGAAAGAAGTTTGGTTTTATGACTTGCGTACCAATATGCCTTCCTTTGGCAAGACCAATCCACTAAAACCAGACCATTTTATAGATTTTATTAAAGCCTATACCGCTGAAGATAGAAGTAAAGTACAGGATGAACGCTGGAATGTCTTTACTCGCAAGCAAATTGAGGATAAAAATAATAGCCTTGACCTTGGGCTTATTCGTGATGACAGCGTTATAGATTATGAAGATTTACAAGACCCAATCGAAAGCGGTGAAGAAATAATTGCTCAGCTTGAAGAAGCCGTAGATTTGCTGATGAGCGTGGTGAAGGAATTAAAGTCATTGGGAGGTAACAACTAGTGGCGAAAGGGAAACAGCAGGAATTAACTATTGAAGAAAAGTTGGGCCAGGCATTGGTGCCAGAAGATGAGCAACCGTATGAGGTGCCAAGTAATTGGGTGTGGATTAAGCTTCTAGAAGCATTTGATAATCTTACTAGTAGTAATAAGAAGTTACCACAAAAAAGTTACTTTCAAGATGGCAATTATGCAGTTGTTGACCAAGGGAAAGACCTGATTGGTGGATTTACGTATGAGGATAATTTATTATTTAATGGTGAATTACCGATTATTTTATTTGGTGACCATACACGGATTGTAAAATATATTGACTTCCCTTTTGTGCAAGGAGCAGATGGAGTTAAAATATTAAAACCAAGAAGCTATTATGATGCTAGATTTTTTTATTATTTAATGCAAAACATATATATTCCTGACTTAGGATATAGAAGACACTTTCCGTTATTCCCAACACTATCATGTGTTCTCCCACCACTTGCAGAGCAACAGCGAATTGTTGACCGCATAGAAAGGCTTTTTGGAAAGCTTGATAATGCAAAGGAACTGGCACAAAATGCCCTTGATTCTGTTGAGACCCGTAAAGCTGCCATCCTTCATAAAGCATTTTCAGGCGAACTCACTGACCAATGGCGTGAGAAGAATGGTTTGGGCATGGATAGTTGGGAGAATAAAGTGTTTGGGAAATGTACTTCAATAATGCAAAATGGAATATCCAAACGTAAAGGAACAATCGGAAGTGAAATAGTTGTCTTGAGATTAGCAAACATAAAGGATAATTCTGTTGATGATACTGACTTGCGCACAATCATCCTAGATGAGAAAGAACAAGAAAGATATTGTATTCTATCAGATGATGTTCTTTTAATTCGTGTAAATGGCTCTATAAATAATGTTGGTAAACTTATTCATATAGAAAACAGTAGTGGGTGGGCTTTTTGTGACCATATGATTAAAATACGATTTGATGTGAATGTTGTTCTACCTAAGTTTATGGTTTATTTTTCTATGACTGATGATTATATAAAATTTATACACAAGAATATGGTGTCAAGTGCTGGGCAAAATACAATAAGTCAGAGAAGTATTGCATTGATGGAACTTTGTATTCCAAGTCTTCCTGAACAGCAAGTAATTGTTAAGATTTTAGATAGTCTGTTCGAAAAAGAGGAAAAAGCAAAAGAGCTTTGTGAAGTCCTTGACAAAATTGATCATATGAAAAAAGCAATTCTTGCCCGTGCTTTCCGTGGAGAGCTTGGTACAAATAACCCAAGTGAAGAAAGTGCGTTAGAACTATTGAAAGAGTGCTTGAAATAGAGAAGCCCCAGTCTTTAATGACTGGGGTTAAATTTTGCCTAATATTTACTCTTCACTAAGATATTTTTCAACTTTTATACCGCATTGCAGTGGGGAATGCCTAGGTTTGCGATACAAATGCATTGACTTAACAAGAATCAAGTGACATACTAATTGTCCCTAATTTTCAATAAAAACTATAAAGAAAAGCAAATTCTGCGTAAATTCAAAACCATAGATAAAAAAATCTTCTGTTTTTTTAGGACATAGATGGTAAAATAAGTATATGTTTGAAATAAAACGTGAATGGAGATGAATTATGGGAAAAAGAAAAATACTTTCTATTGACGGCGGCGGTATCAGAGGAATAATTCCTGCAATGATACTAGCCAAGCTGGAGGAGATGACCTCAAAGCCGGTACATCAAATGTTTGACCTTGTTGCAGGAACTTCTACCGGCTCAATTATTGCTCTGGCTCTGAATATGCCATCTAGTGAAAACAAAGACCTTCCGGCTTACAACGCCGGACAATTGGTTAATCTCTATACCGAAAAAGGGGCTAAGATATTCTCCACAAATATTTTTCATAAAATAGCCACTCTGGACGGAATAACCGACGAAAGGTATAAATCTTCAGGAATAGAATCTGTTTTAAAGGATTTATTAGGGGAAACCATGCTCTCGGCAGCTTTGACACCTGTTTTGATACCTTCTTATGAAATAGGACTTAGAACTCCTTTCTTTTTTAAGAGCCGCCATGCAAAAAACCCTGATAAAGAAAACTATGACTTCAGGATGTGGCAGGTAGCCAGGGCTAGTTCGGCTGCTCCTACTTATTTTGAACCGTTCAAAATTAAAATGGATAAGCATGAAGGTGCAGACTACTTCACATTTATTGATGGTGGTGTATATGCCAATAACCCATCCATGTGTGCGTTTGCAGAGGCAAAAGTCATGTTTGGCAATGAGGATGATATTTTAGTGGTATCTCTGGGGACAGGAGAGCTAAGCAGGGGAATACCTTATGAGGAAGCCAAGGACTGGGGATTGATAAACTGGGCCAAGCCCATGCTGGGAATCGTTTTTGACGGAGTTAGCAATACTGTAGATTATCAGCTGAGACAACTGCTTTCCGATAACAGATACTACAGGATTCAGTCAAGTCTTGCCGAACTGGGTAGAGGTATGGACGACGCCAGTGATGAAAATATTCATCAGTTAAAACTTCTTGGACATAAAACTATTGAAGAATGGCAAAGAAACGGTAAACTTGATAAGCTCTGCAACCAGCTTGTATAATTTTCTACACCAAAACAGCTTGTACGTGCTTATTCATCAAATTAAATGATAAAGTCTTAAAAATTTTTTTGAAATCAGAATGTTGTGGATACATTGCTTAATAGAATATACTGTACGATTCTTTTTTCTAGGATTATTAAGCCTTGGATTCTTGAAGCCTTGGATTCTTGAAGCCTTGGATACTAGAAATCCTTGAAATGGTAAAAGGAGGCCTGTGCATGTATTCACAACTTTTTAGGTTGCTGAAGAAAACGTTGAAAGTACTATTGACAAGTATACTTATAGTCACTTTAACTCCTCTAACAGCCTTTGCCAGCGAGGCAGACCTGGTGACACCTGAGCTTTCTGAGGGTCAGAACAATCTGTTGTACATAGGAATGCTGGTTTGTATTCTAGGAATGCTATTCGGACTATTTCAATTTCTAAAGGTAAAAAAAATTAAAGCACACAAGAGCATGCTTGAGGTGGCAAATACAATATATGAAACCTGTAAGACCTACTTGGTGCAGCAGGGTAAATTTCTTGCACTGCTGCTGGTCTTCATAGGTATATGTATTGCCTTTTATTTCGGTTTCCTTCAGAACAAGGGGGTCGGAGGAGTAATACTTATTTTATCCTGGACCATTGTAGGAATTCTGGGCTCTTACAGTGTTGCCTGGTATGGCATACGAATGAATACCTTGGCAAACAGCAGAATGGCGTTTTCAGCTCTGGAAAAGAAGCCACTGAAGCTGTTGAGCATACCTTTGGATTCCGGTATGAGCATAGGTGTAATACTGATTTGTGTTGAACTGATTATGATGCTAATAATTCTAAGATTTGTTCCAAATGAGCTGGCAGGGGCAAGCTTTATAGGTTTTGCCATAGGTGAATCTCTTGGTGCAAGTGCCCTCCGTATAGCAGGCGGTATATTTACCAAGATTGCAGATATTGGCTCGGACTTAATGAAAATTGTATTCAAAATAAAAGAGGATGATCCACGTAATCCGGGAGTCATTGCCGATTGTACCGGAGACAATGCGGGTGATAGCGTAGGGCCGACAGCTGATGGCTTTGAAACCTATGGAGTAACAGGGGTAGCACTTATAACCTTTATAGTTCTCGCCGTAACCGGTGAGCTTCAAAGCAGTATGCTTATCTGGATTTTTACCATGCGTGTTCTGATGATTGTCACATCCATAGCTTCCTTTTATATTAACAAGCTTTTCAGCAAAGTCAAATATGATGGTATGACCGACATGGATTTTGAAAAACCCCTGACAAGCCTTGTTTGGATAACTTCTGTCCTTTCCATAGCGGTTACTTTTGTTATAAGCTTTATCATGATTGGACCTGATACAGATGTCGGTAATAAGTCGGCAAATTTATGGGTGGTACTTTCAACAATTATTAGCTGCGGTACACTTGGTGCGGCTCTTATCCCCGAGTTTACAAAGATATTTACCAGTCCAAAATCAATTCATGTACAGGAAACAGTTACTTCTTCCAGAGAGGGCGGCCCTTCCCTTAATATTCTATCAGGTCTGGTTGCAGGCAACTTCAGTGCCTTCTGGAAGGGTATGGTTTTTGTAGTATTGATGTTTATTGCTTATTCCGCCAGTAGATTTGGACTTGGTGATGTCATGTCCTATCCTTCAATATTTGCATTTGGTCTTGTTGCTTTCGGGTTCCTGGGTATGGGTCCTGTAACTATTGCTGTGGACAGCTATGGCCCTGTAACGGATAATGCACAGTCCATATACGAATTGTCTCTTATAGAGACCATACCAGATGTGGAAGCGGAGATTGAACGTGATTTCGGTTTTAAACCAGATTTCGAAAATGCCAAGTATTATCTTGAAGCCAATGACGGTGCCGGTAATACTTTCAAGGCAACTGCCAAACCGGTACTGATAGGTACGGCTGTAGTAGGTGCAACCACCATGATATTCTCACTCATACTGGTTATTCAAAATGTTCTGGGAGTAAAGCCCGAGGAGATATTGAATATTTTAAACCCCTATACAATATTGGGTTACTTGTGCGGAGGAGCGGTAATTTATTGGTTTACCGGTGCCTCAACCCAGGCCGTTTCAACCGGTGCCTACAGGGCGGTTGAGTATATAAAAAAGAATATACGTCTTGATGAAAATGCCAGCTCAAGGGCGGCTATCGACAAATCCAAGGAGGTAGTAAAAATTTGTACTCAATATGCACAGAAGGGCATGCTCAATATATTTATAGCAATATTCTCCTTTGCACTTGCCTTTGCCTTCCTTTCGGCACCAAGAAGCGGCACTGAATCAGTAGCATTGTTTGTTGCATACCTGATATCAATCGCAGTATTCGGGCTTTATCAAGCAATATTTATGGCTAACGCCGGAGGCTGCTGGGATAATGCCAAAAAAGTGGTTGAAGTTGACCTGAAACAAAAGGGTACCGAACTCCATGATGCAACAGTAGTTGGTGATACCGTCGGAGACCCCTTTAAGGATACTTCGTCGGTTGCCCTTAACCCCATAATCAAATTTACTACACTCTTCGGATTGCTGGCAATGGAAATAGCCATATCTGACGCCTTCAAGGACATAGCACCCTTCGTAGGAATAGCTTTCCTGCTGTGCGGTTTTGTGTTTGTATGGCGCTCCTTCTATAAAATGCGTATAAATAGTAGGAAGTCTGATTAAAAGTACTTGTATGAAACTGTAGGTGAGATACAAATATTTTGGCAAGCAAAGTGACAGGATGTCTCTTTGCTTGCAGCACTGCGAGACCATGGATGGTCGAGTCGCTGCGACGGCATAAACCGTTAAAAAGCAGGACTTATTAATCAATTTCGTGTGGAAGTAATACTTTTAACATACATGAGCACAACTTTTGAAAATGTGGAAGCATGGTTAGAAACAATTCAAGAAATAGATAAATTATTATTTCTTGAATTGTTTCGTGTGCGACACATTTTCAAAAGTTAGTGCGGGAGTACTGTTATACATACCAATCCACTAAAATTAGTAAAAATGCCGTGTTTTCTTTTTATGGCTGGTATTATATAATATTAGATATTGAATACACGTATTTAGGGAAATAATCAATATGGTAAAAACATTTGGTTTGAGCATCCCTGGAAAATGAGGTGCATAGATGTTTTCTGTAACAATAAAAGAGATTATGGAAGAGTTTCAACTTGAAGAACTTACCGGTTGCAAGGATTATGAGAATATCGAGATATCTTCGGCCGATGTTAACAGACCTGGTTTACAGCTGGCAGGCTACATGGAGTATTTTGGAACTGACAGAATGCAGATTATAGGTAAGGGAGAAACAGCTTATTTGATGCAGCTAAGAGAGGAAGACCGTTACAGAAGGCTTGATAATTTCTTTAAATGCGGTTTCCCATGCATGGTAGTGGCCAGAGGCCTTGGAATTTTTCCTGAAATGATAGATGTTGGGAGAAAGTACAATATACCTGTTTTAAGAACCGATGATGTTACCTCCAGATTTATGAGTGGGGTTATCAGATATCTTAACTTACAGCTAGCTCCGAGAACGAGTACACACGGTGTTCTTGTAGAGGTTTACGGCGAAGGAATCTTAATACTTGGCGAGAGTGGAGTCGGAAAGAGCGAAATTGCACTTGAACTTGTAAAAAGAGGCCATAGACTGGTCGCTGATGATAATGTTGAAATAAGAAAGGTGTCCGATAAAACTCTGGTGGGAACGGCGCCCGATATAATACGACACTTTATTGAAATCAGAGGTATTGGAATACTTGACGTAAAGAACTTGTACGGTGTCGGCTCGGTTAAGATGACAGAAAATATTAATCTTGTAATGAAATTTGAACACTGGAACGACAAAAAGGTATACGACAGACTTGGACTTGAGGAGGAATTTACCGAAGTATTGGGTATTACCGTACCCTGTCTTACAATTCCGGTAAGCCCAGGACGAAATCTGGCTGTCATAGTTGAAGTTGCGGCAATGAATAACAGACAGAAGAAGATGGGATATAATGCAGCAAAGGTTCTTAGTGAAAGAGTACTTGGGAATATAAACAAATCTACAGAATATAAGGAAACGGGATTTCAGGGATTAAAATAAACGGTTGGCAGAATAATAAATAGCTTGCGCCTAAAAAGTAATAACTTTATTGGTGCAAAGCTATTTCCATAATATCGAGATTATTTATGCCCCGAATGCTGTGAATATATATCCCGATTGTTGAAGCATACCCGGTTCAGAGAATTTTCATGTAAACAAGGAGGAGTATTTTGGAACTACTGGTTGATACACATACACACACAATTTCAAGCGGTCATGCATACAGTACCATACAGGAAAATGCAAAAGAGGCTTATGCCAATGGAATTAGAATGATAAACATGTCGGATCATGGGCCGGCTATGAACGGGGCACCCTTCAGGTACCATTTCGGAAATCTTGGCATCATACCCAGGGAACTGTACGGGGTACGTATTTTAAAGGGTGTCGAACTGAATATTATAAGCTATGACGGAGAAGTAGATTTGCCCTTGGATTATTTGACGGATTTGGAAATGGTTTTGGCCAGCTTCCATGAAATATGTATAGATCCGTCTACAGTGGAAAATCACACAAAGGCTGCCATAAAGATCCTTGAGAACCCGTATGTTGATATACTGGCCCATCCGGGAAATCCTTTGTTTCAGCTGGATAATGAAAAAGTAGTCAAAGCGGCAAAGGAAAATAACAAGCTTATTGAAATAAACAATCATTCGGTATATGTTAGAAAGGGCAGTGAAAAAAACTGTCTGGAAATTCTTGGTTTATGTAAAAAATATGGTGTAAGAGTTACTACCGGATCAGACTCACATATAAGCTTCAATATAGGGAATTTCGAGAACGTAAACAAAATGCTTGCTGAGGTTGAAATGCCGGAGGAACTGGTAATAACCACCTCTGTAGAGAAAGTGGAAGATTACTTGCTTGAGAGGGCAAAAAGAATAAAGAGATGATTTAGAGCGTCAGTTCAATCATTGTATAGAAAGGTTGAGTGCTGCAATTTGGGAAATAAAGAATTGGTTAAAAAGCTTACTTCATTGCTTGGAGAAGAAAGGGTTTTAATTAATGAGCATATGAGCCGACACACTTCATTTAAAATAGGGGGACCGGCTGACGTAATGGTGATACCTGACAAGGTTGACCGGTTGAAGGAAATTGTGAAATTCTTTATTACCTCCAACACACCATATATGATTATGGGGAACGGAACCAATCTTCTTGTCTCTGATAAAGGTATCAGAGGAGTAGTAGTTAAGATTTTTGACAACCTTGAAGACTATTCGGTAAAAGATGATATCCTTGAATTCGAGGCAGGAATGCTAATATCCCGGGCATCAAAAATAGCTCTGGAAAATTCACTCTCCGGTCTTGAATTTGCCGAAGGGATACCTGGAACCATTGGCGGTGCTGTTACAATGAATGCCGGAGCCTATATCGGTGAGATGTCCATGGTAGTATTGGAAACCGAGTATGTGGATAATGAAGGTCAGGTCAGGATGGTTAAGGGAGAACAACACAGCTTCTCCTACAGAACCAGTATTATACAGCAAACAAAGGGGATAGTGTTAAAAACCAGATTGAAACTTAAAAAAGAAGAACCGACTAAGATTAAGTCACTTATGGACGATTTTAATTTCAAGCGCCGAGACAAGCAGCCTCTGGAATGGCCCAGCGCCGGAAGTGTATTTAAAAGGCCGGCAGGGCATTTTGTCGGTAGGCTTATTGATGACTGCGGACTTAGGGGGTACGGCATCGGAGGAGCTCAGATTTCTGACAAGCACAGTGGGTTTATTATCAATCGGGGATCTGCAACTTGTGGAGATGTACTTGCTTTAATCAAGCATATACAAAACACTGTTAAACAAAAATATGATGTACAGCTGGAACCTGAAATAAGAATAATCGGAGATTTCACTTAAAAAGCATATACAGATGATATAGGGGCGTGATAAACATGAGATTCGTAATAGTAACAGGAATGTCCGGGGCTGGAAAGAGTCTCGTAACAAAATATTTGGAGGATATCGGATTCTTCTGTGTTGATAACCTGCCTCCTGCACTTATTCCGAAGTTTGCGGAAATCAGTGCTCAAAGTGAAGGCAAAATGGAAAAAATAGCTCTCGTTATTGACATTAGGGGAGGAGAGCAGCTCCAGGAACTTTTTCCGGCATTAAATGAGGTCGGTCAGTCTGGATTCTCCTACGAAATACTTTTCCTTGAAGCTAACGATGATGTTCTTATAAAGCGTTATAAGGAAAGCAGGAGACAGCACCCACTGTCACAGGAGGGCCGCCTTATTAAGGGAATAAAGGAAGAAAGAAAAGCTTTGGAGGCCATTAAGTCCAGAGCAAACTATATAATAGATACTTCAACGCTTGTTACAAGACAGCTCAAGCAGGAAATAAACGGTATATTTCTTGAGGGGAGAACCTTTAAAGGTATAATAATAAATATAGTATCCTTTGGCTTTAAGTATGGAATACCTACTGACTGCGACTTGGTGTTCGATGTGAGATTTATCCCTAATCCCTACTATATTGCACCAATGAAACATAAAACCGGTAAGGATGAAATGGTTCGGGATTATGTTCTGGAGGCATCAGAAACTAGGACTTTTTTGACTAAAATTGATGATATGCTGGATTTTCTTATTCCTAATTACATTAAGGAGGGAAAATCGCAGCTTGATATTGGAATAGGCTGTACAGGCGGTAGACACAGGTCTGTCGCAATAGCTGATGAACTGTATAGAAGACTGGAATCTAAAATGCACAGGGTCGTTATTGAACACAGGGATATCGAGAAAGACGGTAGAGGGGTTGGAAAATGAGGGCTTCGGATTGGTGGATTCGGGGAAGAGGAATCGGAAGGTGGAGT
>JAEYWA010000030.1 GCA_023431385.1 Bacillota bacterium
CGTCAAAGCTATCATCCTTTCCCAATTCCTGGCGAAACCATCTCAATGCACCTCCGCCACCAACTGAGCCGCCTTGAAGCAGCCATCTTCCTGGAACTACATGAGGACTGAGAATTAACTTCTTATGTGCCAATGCCTTCTCGGTACAGATACTCATTCCACCGGCCTGGCCACCTTGTTCCTGAGTTTGACCAGCTTTATATACCCCGGCACCCAAGGTGCCACAAGCGGCATCCAGGCCCCCGGCTACAACCGGGGTACCTGCGTGGAGTCCTGTTTCCATTGCCGTTTTCTTTGATACAGTGCCAACAATCTCATCACTCCTAAATAACTCCGGAACCAAATCTACTGAAAGTCCCATCTTCTTGGCGAGTTCTGTATCATAGGTAAGTGTATTCATATCAAAAAAGTGTATTCCATATCCTTGGGAATAGTCCTGACTCATTACGCCTGTAAGCTTATAAACAATATAACTATTGCTTTGGAGGAATTTATAAGTCTTATCAAAGACATCTTTCCTTTCCTCCCTAAACCAAACCATCTTTGGTGTTGTATAACTAGGCAAAAAATCATTGCCTGCAATAGCGAATATTGTATCTTCCCCTACTTTGTCTTTCACTTGGGTACAAATTTCCCTTGCTCTGGTATCCATCCAGATCGGGGTTTTATGTAAAGCTTTTCCTTCTTTGCTAACCGGAATAGCTGACCAGCTTTGTCCATCCACTCCAATGCCTAAGATCTCTTCAGCACTTACCCTATCACTGGCTAACACTTCCCTGATTCCCTGCTGGATTGCACTCCACCATTCATCAGCATCTTGTTCAGCCCATCCACTTCTAGGATAGTATACCTGGTATGGTTGATTGGATTGTGCTAATACCAAGCCGTCAAGATTAAATGCTGCCACTTTACATGCGGATGTTCCTATATCAATACCCAATAACAGATTTCCCATACTCTCTCCTATATTAAGGCGAAACGTTTCGCCCACCACAAAAAATATAAATCTCTTAATATATACAATTTTTTAGAAAAACTATAACCCATAACCGCATTATATCTCTACACATAAACGAAACGTTTCACTTATGTGCACTATACATCCTTTTCTTTTCCTATCTTATAAAAGCTCTAAGTATTCATTACTTTTTGAGTCTCATAATGGAGTTGCCTTCCTGTATTCTTGTTCCTAATACTATCTCAACAGGCATACCGGATTCCTTGCCTTCTATTCGACTTAGCAACAGTTCAACTGTCTTCTCTCCCATTTCCTTCATAGGCTGAACAACCATATACATCCTAGGTTCCACAACATGAGACAGAATTAAATCATCAAAGCCAAGTAACGAGATGTCCTTTGGACAGCTATAATTTGACTCATTTACCGCCATAACAGCTCCCAGCGTAAGTTCATAATTGCTCATAAACACTCCGGTTGGAGGTGTTGACAGCTCAAGTAGTTGTTTCATACTGGCATAACCAAATTCGATGGAATGGCTCCCCATCTTCTGGTAGTCTACAGGTACTTCAAGCTCTGCTTGTTCCATCGCATCAAAAAAACCTTTATAACGTTCGCATCCTGTGTATTCCTCATTACTGCAGATCACGGCGATATTCTTATGCTTGTTTTCAATTAGAAGATTAACAGCTCTATAGGCTGCCATTCTGTTGTCAATTCTTACACAGTCAAATGCAGAGTCTTGTAATGAGCGGTCTAATAGCACTACTGGCAATCCAGCATTTTGCACGGGATTTAGGAATGCACTTTTCTTAGCCACAGGAATCACAATGATACCATCAACTTTTTTACTTAATAAAAAACGAATATTTTTAGCCTCAACCTCTTCATCATTACCAGAATCACAAATCAAAAGCCCATATCCACTCTTTCTTAATCTATCTGCAATATGATGAAGCAGGGTTCCGTTAAATAAGCTTTCAACACTATAAACAACAACACCAACCGTTCTTGTCTTATTCGTGACAAGTCCTCTTGCTATCTCATTTACTTCATAATGCAGATCCTTAATCGCGGCCTCTATTCTTATTTTGTTTTCAGGCAGAACGTTTCCACCATTGAGATACTTCGATATAGTGGCTAGCGATAAACCCGTTTTCTCTTTGATATCCCGTATTGTTGCAGCCATAGGTTCTCCTTTATACTTAATACAAATTTATCATTTGGTGTCATGAAAATAGTATCATGACACCGAATAATTATCAATGTTAATCCCATCACATACTTTAAGATTGCTCTTACCGGATTGTTTTGTACATAGGACCATAAGCTTCACAGGCTCTAAAATCCTGTCCTTCTTGATTACTTCCAAATGCATTCCATACAGCTGGTCTAAAAATCTTTTCCTCCGGCACATTATGCATAGATACCGGTATTCTGAGAATAGAAGCTAAGGTAATTAAATCGGCACCAACATGCCCATAACTAATAGCTCCATGATTAGCTCCCCAGTTGTTCATTACATCATAAGCAGTCTTAAATACCCCTTGTTTTGTGCACCTTGGGGTAAACCAGGTACATGGCCATGTATAATCTGTACGTTTCCATAAAGTATCCGATACCTCTTCAGGAAGATGTAATGTCCAACCTTCCGCAATCTGTAATACTGGTCCCAGATTCTTAACTAAATTGAGTCGTATCATCGTGCATGGCATCTCTGCCTTGGTTTCAAATCTGGAAGAGAAACCACCGCCTCTAAAATACCCATTGTCTGCTGCACACCATGTAGTAGCATTTAAAATCGCTTCTTGATCTTTTTCTGTAATCTCATACCATTGTTTTATAACATGATTGCCATCATAATCTATCGCTTCCCCACATGCAT
>JAEYWA010000202.1 GCA_023431385.1 Bacillota bacterium
ATAAACTCCTCCTGATTAACATTTATTATTTTAATAAATTTAAATAATTGCAAGATGACAAATTATAAAAATCATTTTATCACATATCTATCTATAAATAAAACACCAATAAGCAAATAAAAGTACAATTACTAATATTAGTCTGAAAAAATAAACACCGGTAAAATCAATAAATATGATCTTACCAGCGTTTATGATTTTAAGAATATTCAATACTCCAACAAAAGCATATCATTTTATAAAGCAATTATAAGCCAATAAGTAACATTACATTGCATCAAAGGTCTTTTTTACTTCCTTGAGGAAATCCTCTGTATTAACCGTCTTTATTTCCTTTAGTTCTGAAAGTAACGCAAGATCCTTAGTCATTACTCCATTTTCAATTGTCTGTAAGGAAGCCTTATCCATCTTATCAGCAAACTCTATCAGTTCTTGTATGCCATCCAGTTCTCCTCTTTTCCGCAATGCGCCGGTCCAGGCGAACAATGTTGCCATGGAATTTGTGGAGGTTTCCTGTCCCTTCAGGTGCTGGTAGTAATGGCGCTGTACAGTTCCATGAGCTGCTTCATATTCAAAGTAGCCTTCAGGTGAAACCAATATTGAAGTCATCATTGCGAGGCTTCCGAATGCAGTTGCAACCATATCGGACATAACGTCCCCATCATAGTTTTTGCAGGCCCAGATAAATCCACCCTCGGAACGTACAACGCGGGCAACCGCATCATCAATAAGAGTGTAGAAATATTCTATACCTGCTGCCTTAAACTTGTCGTCATATTCCTTCTCATATATTTCCTGGAAGATATCCTTGAAGGTATGGTCATATTTCTTTGAAATGGTATCCTTGGTTGCAAACCAGATGTCCTGCTTCTGATCTAATGCATAGTTAAAGCAGGATCTTGCGAAGCTTTCAATGGACTTGTCTATATTGTGCATTCCAAGAATGACTCCTGCTCCATCAAAATCGTGTATAGTTTGTCTGGTTACTTCACCCTTTTCATTTGTAAATACCAGCTCAGCTTTTCCTGCTCCGGGTACACGGTATTCCACATCTCTGTAAACATCGCCGTATGCATGTCTTGCAATGGTTATTGGCTTAACCCAAGTCTTAACAAAGGGTTTGATACTGTTCAGAAGTATAGGTGCGCGAAAAACAGTTCCGTCAAGAATTGCTCTTATAGTTCCATTCGGGCTCTTCCACATTTCAGTAAGGTTATATTCCTTAACTCTTTCTGCATTTGGTGTAATAGTAGCACATTTTACTGCAACTCCATATTTCTTTGTAGCAATTGCAGAATCAATGGTTACCTGGTCACCTGTCTTTTCTCTGTACTCCAGACCCAAGTCATAATACTCTGTCTTGAGATCAATATAAGGCAGTAATAAAATGTCCTTTATCATTTGCCAGATTACTCTGGTCATTTCGTCTCCATCCATTTCAACCAGAGGAGTCTTCATAATAATTTTAGCCATACACATGCTCCTTTTAGTAAATAATTTATTTTGTATTACTTCTAAATCTTTATTGTTATATTTTTCACACTTCATTCACTAATATAGCATATTAAAGGGCTGAATGTAAATGGCACAGATTAAAGTTATGCAATACAATGTATTCCTTGTTGATAATTATGATATTGTGAACAATAAAACCCATAAAATTTGCGAATAAAACCTATAAATAGCGAAACTGTATCATAATATATTCATGAAGGACTGGAAGCAGTATTGAAGATTATATTTTAAAACAATAACTCCGTTTATAGCAACATAAAGGCAACCCCAAGTCTCTCTCAAATATGTCAGTGACTTGGGGTTGCTCAATAATTTATTAAAATGAATTACTTTACGAGTCAGTCACTTATTCAGCCAGTTTATTGGCTCCCTGCCGTTCATAACATCCAATATAGCCTGGGCTGTGGCCAATCCAACCGCTTCATATGTTTCATAGGTCTCAGCTGCACTATGAGGAAGACATACAACATTATCAAGTTCAAAAAGGGGATTGCCTGCTGTAGTAGGCTCAACTTCATAGACATCAATCCCAGCACCCGAAATCTTTCGTGACTTAAGTGCACTATATAGAGCCTTTTCATCAATTACAGGCCCCCTTGCAACATTAACAATAACAGCGGAATCCTTCATAAGATCAAATTCCTTCTCACCAAAGAGTTTGGTAGTTTCAGGCGTACAAGGAACATGTAAAGTGATGATGTCGCTCTGCCTTATAATTGTATCCAGGTCAGTCATAGTAACTCCTAATTTTTTTGCAGCATTAAAGTCTGGATAAACATCATATGCATATATATCTGCTTCAAATGCAGCGAGAAGTTTGGCCGTATATTGGGCAATAGCGCCAAAGCCCACCAGTCCTACTTTTTTACCTCGTATAGTATTTCCGACAAACCTCTCCCATTTTCCTGCACGGGTCGACTTGTCCAGGTTGATAAGGTTTCTCATGACCGCCAGTATCAACCCTACGGTACATTCCGCAACTGAATCACTATTAATAGCCCTTGCGTTCATCACCTTTATTCCATACTTTTTTGCCGCCTCAAGATCAATATTATCAACTCCGATCCCAAAGCGTCCTATTACCTTCAAATTTTTAGCATGTTTGAAAACTTCTTCGTTCCAGGTATCTACACCGGCAACTACTCCACATATATCTTCTACTCTGTCTTTAAGCTCTTCGAAAGACAGAGGTCTTCCAAAAGTATTCTCGATTACTTCAAAGCCTTCCTTCTCAAGAAGCGCTTTTGCTCCGGCGCAAAGTCTGGAATAATTTGTTGCGGTGACAAGTACTTTTTTCTTCATGATATCAGCCTCCATGTAAATATCAATGTAATGTGCGAGTTTATTCCCTGTTTTTTATGATTGCACCCTTATCCGCCGATTCTGCCAGCCTTGCATAAACATTCAGATATCCTGACGGAATTTTTTTCTGAGGTTTTTTTATATTGGATAACCGTCTTTCAATCTCTTCTTGCGGTACATCAAGTGTTATTTTTCCATTCGGTATATCTATATATATGGTATCTCCGTCACATACGGCAGCTATAGGCCCATTTTCAGAAGCTTCGGGGGATATGTGCCCCACAAAGCAGCCGTTATTTGTTCCTGAAAAGCGTCCATCCGTAATAACTGCTGTTGATAATGCCAGATTTTGTCCATAAAGCATTTTCATTACTCTCACCATTTCACGCATACCGGGGCCGCCCTTTGGTCCTTCATACCGAATGACCACAACCATTCCGGGCAGTATCTTTTTGTTGGAAATAGCCTCTGTTGCCTCTTCCTCGGAATTGAAACATATGGCCATACCCTTGAAAACCTGCATGCTTTTATCGATAGCCGTGGGCTTTGTTACAGCACCTGCGGGTGCAAGATTACCCTTCAATACCGCAAGACTTCCCCACGGATGCCATGGATTGGACATGGAATGTATTATATCATTCTCCACCTCAGGAACACTATCCAATATTTCTCTCCAGGTATTTCCGGTACATGTCATTGCATCCAGATCAATCAGCGGCGATAAATTTTTCATTACTGCAACAACTCCCCCTGAATTATAGAAGTCGGGGACATTTTCAGATCCGGCCGGATATATCCTGGCAAGGTGCGGTGTAGTTCTTGATATACCGTCAATTGTGTCCATAGTTATATCGCAGTGGGCTTCATAGGCTATTGCTGGAATATGCAGTGCAAGATTTGTTGAACCTCCGATTGCCATTCCCAGCTTTATCGCATTTTTTAATCCTTTTAGATTAATAATTTTTCTTGCTGTTAGATTCTCATGATACATCCTCACAATTGTCCGTCCGGACTCCTGGGCAGCTCTCAGCCGTTGGGAATATACCGCAGGAATGGAGGATGTACCGGGAAGACACATCCCAATCGCTTCTGTAAAAGCTCCCATTGTATTTGCAGTACCCAAAAACGAACACGAACCGCAGGTTTGCATGCAGTTATCCTCAAGCTTGTCAAATGTATCTTGAGTTATTAGATTTTTCTGCAGCATTCCCAAAGCCTCCGATATACTGGAGTTATCAGCCGAGCGGCCGTCAAACTCTATACCGCCAAGGGAAGGTCCTCCCAGAACAATAATTGCAGGTATGTCAAGCCTTGCTGCAGCCATAAGCAGGCCGGGTACAATCTTATCACATGAGCCAAGTAGAACAATGGCATCAAGCCTGTTCACCTGAACCATTATTTCAATTTCATTTGCAATAATGTCCCTGGCGGGCAGGCAATAATGCATACCTTCATTTCCAACCCCCATTCCGTCACAGGGTCCTATGATCCCAAACTCAACTGGTGTTCCTCCTGACTGGAGTATGCCCTGCTTGACATATTCAGAAACAGTATTTAGATTATAGTGTCCGGGAGTAGCACGGTTCCAGGAATTTGCAATTCCAATCAGAGGATTTTCAAGATCATAATCACTATATCCCATTGCTTTGTAAAGAGACCTGATATGCGACCATAAAGGACGTTTTAGAACTTCTCTACTGCGCATCTTTTTATTATTCTCCATAACTACCTCTTTTTCTGTTTTATTTAAACAAAATACGCTATTCACAGGGCCTGATGATAACTTTTATTTCATCGCCGCTGTAAACAGCCTCAAAAGCATTTTGAGTTTTTTCCAAAGGAAATCGATTAGTAATTATTTTATCCAGCCTTATCCTTCCCTTAGACAAGTATTCAAGGGCAAGGGAGCTTTCACCGACAAAACCCGTTGAACCAATCAACTGGATTTCCTTAAAAACCAAATTAGTCAATGGGAAATTCAGATGTGTTCCATCATACCCCAGAGCAACAATCTTTCCACCTTTTTTACAACAACTCACAGCAAAATCATAAGTATGGTCGAAACCGGCAGCATCAATTACAACATCCGCACCTTTGCCCTGTGTATATTCATTTATACTTTCCAATGCTTTCTCTTTATTGCTCGAATCAACAAAATGACTTGCACCTATTTCTAATGCAAGAGCACTCTTTCTATTGGAGCGGCTGACTGCTATGACCTCGCCAGCACCCGCTATTCCTGCTGCCTGCAAAATAATAAGTCCTATTGCACCACAGCCGATAACAACAACCTTGTGACCTATTTCAACATTGCCTTTACGAATAACTCTTATGGCATTGCCAACCGGATCCAGCATGGCTCCCTCATCAAACCCCACTGAATCAGGAAGCCTTAGCAACTGCTTTCTGGAAATACATATATATTCACACATAGCTCCATGCAGGAATTTCCTTTTTGAGGATCCTATGAGCAGCATATTGTTGCAAAGATTATAAGCACCTGTTTTACAATGGCTGCATTCATTGCAATAAATCTGAGGGTTTATTGCGACTCTGTCACCTGTTCTCCACTCACCAAGCTTGTCTCCAGGCGTCTCAACAATTCCTGCAGCTTCGTGCCCCATAATGATTCCCGGCTGACGTCTGTCAATATCCCTTCCCGCAAATGGACCAATGTCAGAACCACAGATGCCTGCAGCCATTACTTTAACCAATACCTCTCCCTTTTGAGGAACTGGCTTGTCCATGTGGACTATACTAAACTTGTATGGTTCTTTGAATACAGCGGCTTTCATGTTTTTCCTCCCGGATAAAATGACAGGCCAAAAGCCTATCCCTTTACTGCTCCAGCGGTCAGACCTGCAATGACATATCTCTGTAAGGCAAGAGAAATAATCAAAATTGGAAGAGTGATCAGTACAGCAGCAGCCATCAAGCTTGACCAGTTTATTTCTGTATATGATACAAAGTTAAATACAGCAGTTGGTAATGTTTTTGTATCATTTGTCCCAAGAACCAATGCAAAAATAAAGTTGTTCCATGAAAAAATAAAGGCCAATATTGAAGATGTCAATATACCTGGAGTCGAAAGCGGCAGCATTATCTTAAAAAAAGTACCGACTCTCGAACATCCGTCAACCCATGCAGCCTGCTCCAATTCTTTTGGCAACTGCTCATAATAAGGGATCATTATCCAGATGATCAGTGGCAGTGAAACCAATAAGTGTGCAAGTATCAGTGCTGTATATGTTCCTGTTAAATGCAGCTTGTTGAATATAATGTACCATGGAACCAGGAATGATATTGCCGGTATAATTCTGATAACCAGGATTATTCCCGAGAAAAAGGTCTGCTTCTCTCTCGCAATTGAGTATGAAGTAGGTAACCCAAAGATTAATGATAAAACAGTAGATACAACACCAACCAGTAAACTGTTAAATATTGGTCTTAAAAAATCATATTTGGAAAACACGTCGATGTAAGGTTGGAATGTGGGCTGAAAAATAAACATTTTATCTATATTAAGCAAATCCACCATGCTCTTAAAAGATGCAAGAACCATCCATATAAATGGGAAAGTGGCACATATGAGTATTATAGCCAAAAGCAAATAAAAAACAATATTGCCTGTAATCTTTTTAGATTTAGCCGTTTTAGCCATTAATAATCCACCTCCACTTTATTTTTTAACCTAATAAAAATGGCAGCAATGGACAATACAATCACGAAGAATACTACCAGAGTAGCAGAAGCTTTACCTAATTGAAAATATTCAAATGCCTGCCTGAAAGACAAAATATTCATGGTTTCGGTGGCAAAACCGGGGCCTCCTTGCGTTGTCGCATATATGATATCAAAAGTTTTTAAAACATCTATCAGTCTTAAAAGTATAGCGGTAAAAATGGTCGGTCTTAATAGCGGGAGTGTTACTTTCCATAAGGTTTGCCACTTTGTTGCCCCATCAACCATGGCTGACTCAAACGGTTCTGTGGATAATGCTGATATTCCTGCCAGTACCACCAGCATTACCATGGGCGTCCACTGCCATATATCAACAAGCATTAGTGAAGCAAGTGCTGTATCAGGTGATCCAAGCCAGACCAGCGGTTCCAGACCTACCTTTTGCAACAAAACATTTGAAATACCTATTGTAGGCTCATAAATCAGAGTCCAGACAAGCCCTACCGCAACAGGAGTGGCTACCATTGGCAGCAGAAAGGCTGTTTTTACCACATTCTTTCCCACCATCTCCCGGTTTAAATACAGAGCTATAGACACTCCGAGCACCACCTCAAACAATAGAGCTACTGCAGAAAAATAAAAGGTTCTGCCAACAGCCGGTAAAAATCTGTCATCTGTAAATAAACTCGTGTAATTTTCAAAACCAATAAACTGCATTGGAACGTTATTAGACATGCTCCACTCAAAAAAGCTCAAAACCAGAGTATACCCTAATGGAAAAAGTATCATGGCAAGAACGAATATTATTGTTGGCAGCGTAAAAATATATTTAAGATTTTTATCAATCCATTTCAATATCATTATATCAGTCTCCATTCTGCTGCTGTACAGCAACGTAAAAATAATAAAAAAGTTGCTTGCAGGCTCTGCGGAGCTAAAGAACATTGCTGTATGCTCTAAATGTTTGCTTCGCTTTTTTAAATCCAACTGCTAACTATTACTTTGAAATTATTAGTGAAATTTTGGGGTAGTAGCTGATTTTATTTTGCAGTTACTACCCCAAATTGATTAATTATAAATAGGAGCTGCTGAATTATTTACCTGCTTCCTTATCAAGTATTTTCTGGAAATCAGCGTTGGCCTTGTTGGCGGCTGACGCAACATCCTTACCTAATATAGCAGTAGTAATAACTGTCCCAATTATTGTTCTTGCTTCTCCTACATTTATCATAAACGGCCTGTCAGTACCAATACCGATGGGATTAGTTTCGTTTATAACAACAACCAGTTCAGCAGGGAAGTTTTTATTGGCCTCCTGATTAGTCCAGGTTGAACTACGCGTACTTGGATTTCCTACAAGCGCAGTCTTCACATCCATTTCCTTGCCCAATGACCACTTAATGAATTCCCATGAGGCATCCTTATTTTTTGAGCCGGTACTGATACCCAATGCCCAAGCAACTATATTAAACGGCTTTGCGCCTGCTGGCCCAGCCGGCAATACGAAATACCCTACCTTATCAGAAATAAGAGAATTTTTTGGATCCAGTGCAAAGCCATACTGGCTGTCGGCATCAATTCTCATTGCTGCCTTACCCTGTGTAAACAAGGATTGTGTTTCAGTCCATCCCATATTGGCTACACCTGCAGGACCGTAATTCTTCAGAAGATCACCATAGAACTGGAAGGCCTTGATTGCTTCAGGAGTATTTATTGCTGCCTTGCCATCAACAATAAATTCTCCGCCAAAGGCACGCAGGAAACCCGAAAATTGAGTTACAGCATCGGATCCCTTACCTCTGATAGCTATTCCGGCAATTCCCTTTTTAGGGTTATGCAGCTTCTTCGCTGCTTCCATCAGCTCGTCCATAGTCTTTGGAACACTTGTTATTCCGGCTTCAGCAAACATCTCTTTATTGTAATATACTATTTCTCTCTCTGTCATTAGCGGTATACCATACATTTTGCCGTCAACAGCACATATATCTTTACCTGATTCAAAGAAATCCTTGATGTCAAATTCAGGAGATTTAGAAATATACTCATCCAAAGGCTCTATCCAGCCGTTATTGGTAAACAGCAGTGTTTCCTGCAGTGGCCTGAAAGCTACAACATCAAGGTCACTTCCCCCTGCCGCTGAGCTAACTGCAATCTTATTGCTGAGCTGATCATTTGCAAGCTGCTGGAAGTTAACCGTAATCCCAGTTTCTTCCTTAAACTTGTCCAAATTTGCTACAATCTCATTAGTCCACATTGCACCAAAACCAATAAAGTTGATCTTTTCTCCATCAAAGGGTTTTGCGTTACTATTGGTGTCGGCTGCCTCAGATGAGCTTGCTGCCGCGGAAGAATTTGAAGCCGAGGTATCAGCAGCTGGCTTATCACTGCCACATGCTGAGAATAGTGATACTAACAATGTCATAACAAGAGCCAAGCAAATTAGTCTTTTTGAATTTTTCATAAATTATTTTCCCCCTCATAATTTTTTAAGAAAGCATAAATTTTTATAAGGAAATTCAAGCATCTTATGGCTTAAGTTTTGGTATGCCCTGGAAACTTATAAGATATTATGCCTTCTTTTTATGTATACATACCTTGTATGCTACATTCAGACAAAATACTTCCAAGTCAATTTTATAGGCTGTCGCCCGCAGTCCAGATCAGCAGCTAAGCGTTAAATGCAAATTGACTTTATGAATTCAGAAAAGCCTTTCATAATAAGAACAGCTACTACCGAACCGGCATCCAGCAATTCCCTTGAGTTTTCTCCCCGGGTAGCAGCCCTGCCATGAACAGCAATCATGGTTTTGGTTAGCTCACTACCTTCCTCTGATGCCTTTAACGCATTCTGTGCAGCCGCTATCAAGGATTCGCCTCTTGCTGTGTCCACTTTGAGAGATTGTACTGCCGGTGCAATTCCGTCAAGAAATGTTTTTTCTCCGACTTTTGCTTTTCCACGAAGTTCCACACCTTGCATATAAGCCTCGAACAGCTGTACTATATCCTCAGGCGACAATTCGTTTTTTCCCCTTAAAACTTTTCCTGCCTGCATCAACCCCGAAGCCATCAATGTCCCCATTGTAGAAGGAACGGCGGTCGACATAGCCTTTCCCGCATTGTAAAACAGCTTTCCGATATCTGTTTCTTCAGAATTCTGAACATTGAGAAATGCTGCCTTGAAACCATCGCTCATTGTCAACCCTAAATCGCCATCCCCGGCAACACTGTCAATATTAATCAAATATTCCTTATTACTGAGCATTACTATGTTCCATTGTTCAAAGAGTTCTTTTATCTGACTGAATAAAATCATAATTATCTCCAAAAGCCTGAAAAACGGCTATAATAATAGTTCTACTCTGCTTATAACTGCATTTGTTTAAAAAACGGAGTGTTTGCAGGAGCAGCCAAAAGCCTTTTAAGCTCATCATCCAGTCTGAATAAGGTTATTGAAGCTCCGGCCATCTCCATTGATGTGGCAAATTCACCTACAAAAGCCTTGTAAACAGAAATCCCTTTTTCCTCAAGTACCTGCGAAACCCTCCTGTACATAATATATTGTTCCTCAAGAGGCGTTGCACCCAGGCCGTTTATCAATATAGCCACTTCATCTCCGGCAGCATAGGGAATATCCTCTATTATTGGCTTAAGCATTTCATCAACTATCATATCAGCCGAAAGTAGCTTCCCTCTGCGAATCCCTGGTTCTCCGTGTATTCCCATTCCAATTTCCATTTCATCCTCGCCCAGTTCAAAGCTTGGATGTCCAACTCTCGGCACGATACACGGGGATAATGCCACACCCATTGTTCTGACATTTGCGCATGCCTTTTCAGCAATGCGCTTGACTTCTTCAAGACTCATCATTTCAGCTGCTGCCGCGCCGGCACATTTATATACAAAAAATATGCCTGCAACTCCCCGGCGACTATTTTTCTGACCAGACGCTGCTGGTCCGGCAGAAGCAACATCTTCTCCGGCAACTACGGTTTCAACTTTTATACCATCTTCAAAATCAGCCATCTCAGCTGCCATATCAAAGTTAAAAATATCACCGTTATAATTGCCATAGATGTACAGAACCCCCGCTCCTGAGCTGATTGCTCTGGTAACCTCAAGCACCTGCTCCGGACTTGGAGATTGAAACACATCTCCTATTGCACATCCATCCAACATTCCGTCTCCGACATACCCCAGAAACAGCGGCAGATGTCCCGAACCTCCTCCTGTAGCAATACCTACCTTGCCAACTGTTTTTTTGGTTGAAACAAAGCATCTTAAGTCCTCCGAAGCCGGCTTGACCATATCAGGATGGGCTGAATAAATGCCTTCCAGCATTTCATTTACAAAATTCTCGGGTGCATTTATTATCTTTTTCAACTGGATACCTCCTTTACGAAAATTAAATATATCTCACAAAGAACAAAATTTTAGATTATTAATTATTTGTTTACATAATTTTCAGGATCTTTACCCCTGCAAACGACATCCACAGTTGCTCTAGCGGTGATTTCACCAACCATTTGTATGGTCTCAATAGTATCGCTGCCCCAATGCGGCGTGCAAATGAAATTACTTAGCGTGAAAAGCTTATTATCTGCCCTGGCAGGTTCAATTTCAAATACATCCGATGCTGCACCCGAAAGCTTTTTGTCTGCCAACGCCCGGTATAACGCTTCCTCATCTACAAGTGCACCGCGGCTGGTATTTATAAAGAACGCTCCATCCTTCATCCTGGAAATTGTATCGATGTTTATAATGTGATTGGTTTCTTCTGTCTTTGGGAGGTGAAGGCTTAAAATATCACATTTTTCAAGTAATTCGTCAAAGCCGGTGATTTGGACATTGTACTTTTCTGCCCAATCATAATCAGGATACTTGTCAAATGCAAAAACATTTACATCAAAGCCTGACAGCTTTTTAGCCACAAGCTTAGGTATTTTCCCAAAGCCTATCAGTCCAATATTCTTTCCGGATACTTCGCTGCCTGCAACTCTGTCCCAAGCCCCGCCCTTACATATCCTGTCTCCACTGACAATATTCCTTTTTAAATTAATAATGTATCCTATTACAAGCTCTGCTACTGCATTTGTGGATGCAGGTGCATTACTGACCTTTATACCGTATTCCTTTGCTTTTCTTATATCAATATTATCTACCCCAATTCCAAACTTTGCAATGGACTTTAATTTTTTCCCTCGCTTAAAAAGTTCTTCATTCCACTCGTCCATACCCGTTATAACAGCATCCAGGTCCTCTACAATTTCTAATAGTTCATCCTGGGTATACGGTCTTTGAAAGGGATTCTCAATTATCTCAAATCCATTCTGTTCAAGAAATGCTTTTGACTCAGGACAGTTTTGCGAATAGTTGTATCCTCCGAAAAAGAGCTTATACATTATTACTCACTCCTCTATTAATGAAGTAACTATTTTACTATCTCAAGACATTTTTTAAAGTCCTCTGTAAACTTCTCCAACTCCTGGGGGGAGATGTCCAATAATGGATTTTTCATTGATCCCATATCAATACCTCTTATCTTCAAGCCTTCTTTAAAATAAGACATATTTGAGCCGCACTTAATTGTTTCTGCTGCATATGTTGCCAGCTTCTGAAGTCTTGCTGCCTCTTCAAATTTTCCTTCTGTAAAGGCTTTGTATACTCTGGAGAAAATCTCCGGGAACACACTGGAGCAGCCGGATACTATTCCATCACAACCAAGCATCAGTGAAGCGAACATCAAAGTATCTGCTCCCTGTACAACAGAAAAATTATCATTGTTTATCCTTCCATAATGTACAGTTCTGTTCATATCTGGCAGGCTATACTTTATACCTATTACATTGGGAGCTCTCCTGACTATTTTTTCAATAACTTCCGGTTTAAGATCATTCCCCGAAAGCTGAGGAATATTATAAGTATAAACAGGGAAATCATCAGGAACACTTGAGGCAACAGCAACAAAATATTCTTCCAATTCCTTATCTGAAACCTTGAAATAAGAAGGAGTTACAACACCGATCCCATCAGCCCCTATTTCATACGCATGCCTTGCAAGTTCTACAGTATCATTTTGAGCCATGGCACCAACATGAATATAAGCAGTAATTCTCTTATTATTCTGAGATACAACTGTTTCAGCCACCAATTTTCTTTCTTCAACAGTCATCAGATACATTTCACCTGTAGTGCCCAAAGGATAAAGACAGTGCACCCCTCCATCAATCAAGAAATCCACATGCTTTCTGATTGCATTTGCGTCAACCTTCTGACCTTTGTCAAACGGCGTTACCATTGCTGTAATTACTCCATAAAGTTTCTTCATGAATTCAGCCTCCAATTATAGATTTTAATTTTTTGTTGAGAATAATGAACATTTGTTAGAATTTCGTTCATTAAATACTTGAGCAATATATCAGTTGCATTGTTTCGCAAAACAGCCTTATGAAACTATTTTCATACACCGGGTTCATATGAACATACACTTTCATGTTTACATGCTAGAAAAGTTAATATTAAAACATATATGCAATTCACTATTATGTGATTTGCACGCCCTATTATAACCAGTTCAAACAGCATCCAAAATCACTGTATCAATATGTGTAATCGTTTTCACTATTATGTATATTAATTTAGCACATTTCACTAATATATGCAATGCTTTTAGTAAAAATATTTATACATTTTTTTGCATACATGTGTATTTGATTTATGATTTGTTGTATTTTCAATATGTAACATGTAATATTTACATTGCAAGCATGTGTACTATTTTAAGGAAACAACTTTTAAAAAAGCCATAATTCACTTAATTATAGCCTGTTTTTTTGTAATTATTTTATATTGATAAGTTCTGGTGCATATAGTATACTTTTCTATGGACTATGAAACCGTATACATGTTTACGGAAAATTGCTCACCAATACGGTTTTGGTACTAAACCCTCCCGAAACAGGTATAAAATCGTATTCATGATTTTTATTAACGAGGTGGTATAACAATGAAAAACCCCACTATAAAAGATGTGGCTGCTAAAGCAGGTGTATCAACAGCTACAGTATCACGGTATTTAAATGGCAGTGGTTATGTAAGCAAAGAAATACAGGAAAAAATAAGCAATGTTATTGAAGAACTGGATTTCATCCCCAACAATGTTGCTCAAAGCTTGAAAAGAACCAAGACTAAAACCATAGGTATAGTAATACCCGATTTGTCAAATGTGTCTTTCATGGATACCGTTAAGGCCATAAGCGATGTTGTTACTGCTCATAATTATCAGCCGATCATATTGAGCAGTGATGAAAATATCGATACCGAGAACAAGATTCTTGATGTATTGGTATCCAAAAGAGTTGACGGGATTATAATCGCTTCTGCCGATAAGAACGAAAAGCTGTTGAAAATCAATAGCACCCGGCTGCCAATTGTATTACTGGACAGAGACTTTTGCAACACAGACAGCAATATCATAATAGACTCCGTAATCAACGATAATTATACAGGGTCATACCAAATGATAAATTATCTTATTTCACTAGGTCATAAAAAAATTGCTATTCTGTGCAGCCAAAGCAATCCCGTACTGATAAACGACAGACTACGAGGGTACATTGACGCCCACCAGCATAATGATATGGAAATTGATGAAAGCTATGTTCTATATGGCAACTATAAATTTGAATCCGGATATGAATTGACAAAAAAACTTATAATGCAGCCTTTGAAGCCCACCGCCATTTTTTCGGTCAATAATCTGATGGCACTGGGAGCGGTGGCTGCATTGAATGAAATGAATATAAGCATTCCCAACGAAATGTCAATTTGCGCTTTTGGTGTATTCAAATATCATACTATCCTGAATCCGGATATGACTGTCATTAATCAACAGCCTGTAGAGTTAGGAAAAAAAGCTGCAGAGCTTCTTATTAATAAAATAAAAAACTCAAAAGGCTGGGTACCACAAAAGGTTGTATTTGATGCCGATATAATAATGAGGAATTCCTGTGCAAGACCCCGCTAGACATAAGAATTTTCATACTAACTTTTATCAGATATAAAAATACCCTGCAAATAATTTCCGGAATAATTATTTACAGGGTATTTCTTAATTGTCTTACCAACTAATTTGGTGTTATTGACGCTTATTTTCTTTTTTTCAAAATCCAGCGTTATCAGGTTATTTCGTCTTTTCTCAACTGTCCGAGACTTCCCCCCGGATGCCACTTCACATATTGTTGAGGTGTTATACCTTTTTTGCATTGCAGCAGCAGGCTGAATATCTGCAGTACAAAAACCTCAGCGAGTATAGAAGCCCTAGGTGCTCTATTCAGTGGATCACCTTCGTTTTTTACTCCCGCGTAAAGAAAAGCGTCACATGTTTTAGCCAGCCAGGAATCTATTTTCCCTGTTACAGCAATAGTTTTAGCTCCATTATTCTTTAATGTTGTAACTGTTGCTTTTAGCTCGGCTGTTTCACCACTATTGGATATAGCAATTACAACATCTCCCGGAATTACCTGCCCTGACGAACCGTGGACGGCTTCGGTTCCGTGCAGTTCATAGGCAGGAGTTCCGGTTGAAGATAGCAGGGAAGCAACATACCCGGCAACATGTCCCGGCTTTCCGATACCCGTTATATGAACTCTGTTGCCTTTTTTCTCAGCATCCAATACCAGATTAATTGACTTTTCATAAGTACTCAGACTTATTTCCTTTATTAGAGACTGGATCTCTTCCAGAGATATATCGACAAAATTTTTTAATACCATATTCAATGAACGCTCCACAAAACCCCTCCTTAAATCCTGATGTAATTATCCTTCCGCATCAAGTCTTTTACTTCTTCCATAGTCGGCAAAGATGTAATAGCACCCATTCTCGACACTGTCAGAGTTGCTACATAATTTGCAAAATCAAGAGCTTCTTCTACCTCCATGCCCATACATACTGCGGAGCAGAATGCCCCAGTAAATGAATCTCCCGCTCCTGTAGGATCAACAACATTAACAATATCTACGCAAGGTTTTACTATAAAAGTATCTCTGTTCATAAAGGCTACTCCGTTACTGCCCAGAGTTATGATTACATTTTGAACTCCTTTGTCCAATAACATCTTTGCAGCAAACTTCAGCCTTTCCATATCTATAGAACCGTCGTCAGTAGTAATTTTAATCCCTGTTAAGCCATATGCTTCATATTCATTTGGGGATATGTAGGTCAATTTTGAAAGAATATCATCGTCTAAAGGTTCATATGGGGCTGAATTTAACATAACAGGGATTCCCTTTGCGTATGCTAATTCGATAACCTTTCTGTTAACCTCTAACGGAATTTCGAGCTGCAGAATTACAAGGTCAAATTCAGAAATCCTGTCTTGCAAAAAATCAATATCGTCAACAGTTAATCTCATATTCGCTCCTGGTACAACCAGGATTCTGTTCTGAGTCTTTTTGCCCGGAATTGTCTCTAATATTATACAGCTAACAGCAGATGAGCAAGTTGGGTCTTTAATTATATTCTCAGAATTAATACCTGCCTCTTGAATCGTTTTCAATAATTCATCACCATACATGTCTTGACCAACCTTGCCGACCATGGTAACGTTTACACCAAGTCTAGCAGATTGAACCGCTTGATTTGCACCTTTTCCACCCGGAGCAGACACAAATGATAAGCCATCATTTACTGTTTCTCCTTCACTCGGAACTTTTGATGTTGTATAAATCAAATCCAGCACAAGACTACCAACCACTAATATTTTCGGCGTTTTCATGACATTTACCCATCCTTTCTAAAATTTGTTCCTTATTAATAATATATATATTAAATATATTTTTGTCAATTCAAATAAGCATTTGAGCAATTTTATTTAGAAAAGCATAAATAATTGCATGTACATAAATTTCATATGTATACATGTAAATTTCATATAATTGATAGGTAAATAGTAAATTTATATCACACAACTCTGGTTTAACAGTGCTTAGACTTGCAACAAAGAGTTAATCTCCAATAGGTTAAAAAATGGTACAGAAGGACTTCCCTCTGCACCATTTTTATATTGTTACTGATTATTACATTATTGCTTCTATTTTATGAACTTTTCCGTCATCAATTAATTCTAATCTGTTTCCCTCAATGATATTTCCATCGGAAACCACTCTCTTGACATTTGTATTCAGGTGGCTTTCGTTCTTAACAATTATTTCGTATACTGCTTTGCCAAAAGTGTATTTGACAGTATATCTGTTCATTTTTTTAGGAATGCAAGGATCGATTATCAGATGATTACCCTGCTTCTTAATTCCTAAAATATGCTCTATACCAATACGGTACATCCAGCCTGCTGCCCCGGTATACCAGGTCCAGCCCCCTCTTCCCTCATTGGGATAAACAGCATATACATCGGCAGCCATAACATAGGGCTCTACCTTGTAAGTCATCCTCTCCATACCCGTTCTGGAATGATTTATCGGATTAATCATATCGTAAAGCTCCCATGCCTGCTCTCCGTTACCAAGCTTTGAAAAAGCATATATTACCCATGTAGCAGCATGAGTGTACTGACCTCCGTTTTCCCTGACACCGGGCAGATATCCTTTAATATATCCGGGATTAAGCTGGCTGTCATAAAAAGGTGGCGTAAGCAGTTTGATTAAACCGTTTTTTCTGTCTATCAGATATTTTTCCAGTGCGCTCATGGCTTCTTCCACCCTGCTGGCCTTAGCTGCTTCTGAAATGGCTGCCCAGGATTGTGCAAGAGAATCTATTTTACCTTCATCGTTTTGTATTGATCCCAACGGTGAACCATCATCAAAATAAGCTCTTCGGTACCAACTGCCGTCCCAGGCTTCCCTTTCGATGGCTTCAATTATTTTTTGAGCTTTAATTATATATTCTTCGGCTCTATTGCCATCTCCCATATATTTACAAACTGGAAGCATTCGAACAAGTACACAATATAGGAACCAGCCTAGCCATATACTCTCTCCCCTGCCGTTTATTCCGATAAGATTCATACCGTCATTCCAGTCTCCACCTCCCATCAGAGGTATATCATGGGGGCCAAAGTTCAGTGCCTTTTCGATAGCCCGTATACAGTGCTGATATACGGTTCCGGTCTCATCTGCTACCAAAGGAACCTCATATCTTTCATGCTCCTGATCAGCTAATAGGGGAGAGCTTAAAAATGGCTCTGTTAATGTTAATATATCATAATCACCTGTTGCGTTAATATAATCACATGTAACGTAGGGCAACCACAGTAAATCATCAGAATATCTCGTTCTGATACCATTGGTCTTCTGTTCATGCCACCAGTGTTGGACATCTCCTTCAATAAACTGATGTCTGCAGTGGAGTAAAATTTGATTTTTTGTTATCTCCGGCATTGAATAAACAACCGCCATTACGTCCTGAAGCTGATCTCTGAAGCCAAATGCACCTCCAGCCTGATAATACCCCGTTCTGGCCCAGACTCTACAGGATAGTACCTGGTACTGCAGCCATCCATTCAGGAGTATGTTCATAGTCTTGTCAGGGGTATTGACCTGAATCTGCTTCAACCTGTTCTTCCAGCTTTCCTTTACTCTTTCAAGCTCATACCATGCCTGACTCACGTTGCTGAATTTACTTATTAACTCTCTCACCTGTTCCAGTCTATCCTGTCCAAACAGGAAAACTACATCTTTTGCCTCTCCCGGCCTGATCTGAAGTGCTGTTTTAATGACGGCACAGGCATCAAGACCTGCTCCGACAGTTCCCTTTAAAGTATTTTTCATACCCTCGGGCTGTGAAATATCCATACTGTCACCGATAAACTCAAGTCTGTTCCCAGAGTAAGTAACATTTTCGCTTGAACAGCATAAAAAAGCAGTTAAATCTCGGAAGTCAGAGCTGTAAACATTATCTATCAGTAACGTTGACAGTTCACTGTCAAAACTCGTAACAATAAATGGTCCAGTTTGTCCGGCTTCACTTCCAAGCACAGGCTTTAGATAATACGCTGCATCCAGTCCGATTTCAGAGTCCGAAATGTTTTTGAGCTGTAATATAATAATTTTAACCGGAGCCTCCAAGGCAGTGAATTGTATCAATTCCTGCTCCAAGCCATGGCTTCTTTGAGTGTATACCGTATAACCAAAGCCATGACGTATTATATATGGATTTGTCTGCCTTACAGGCATAGGAGTACTGCTCCATAAAGCTCCGCTTTGTCTTTGATACAGATACAAAATCTCAGAAGGAGAGTCAAGGACAGGATCGTTAGCCCAGGTTGTAAGCTTGTTCTGGCTGCTGTTCTGATGCCAGGTATACCCCCCTCCTGATTCTGTACATATAAAACCGAATTTATTATTGGCTATTACATTTGACCAGGGGGCCGGCGTGGTCTCACCAGCCTTTAGGCATATCACATACTCGTCACCTGATTCAATAAAGCCTCCTATTCCGTTAAAAAAGTTTAATTTGTCAATTATTTCTGCGACGCAACTACCCTCATCAGGGTCAGTCCAAATCGTCAACTTATCCTTTTCTGATTCTTCTGAGCTGTTAAAATCTCTGTTCTTTTCATCCAAAACAGTCCGAGTTATATCGGCACCTATTATTATACCTGCTTCCATATCTGCTAATGAACCGACACCAACTTGAGATCTAACTGTTTTGTTCTCGATTTCTCCAAGCTTGCCTGCTTTTGCAGACTGGATTATTTCATCAGAGTTTATAGCAGCATCTATAAGGTCCCCAACCCCATCATCTGCATTAATAACTATTTTTGCACAGGCGAAAAGTAAATTTTTCTGTTCCGCTGTCATCTGTTTGGAGTTTCTTATATATATTCCGCCTCTTCTATCCATCAGATCAAAAGAACGGCCTGAAACTGCAAGGTCCCTGATCATATCAAGCAGAGGTTGAATATACGATTCCTCATCGGTTATTAAAATTACCAGATCAAAACCGACACCTTTTAGCCGCAGGAAGTCGTGCAATTTCAATACCCACCTTATTTCTTCAAAGCTGTCTCTGCTCTCGACAGTAACCAATATTATAGGCATATCACCCGAAATGCCGAAAGTCCATAATCCTGACTGACTGAGTGTATTTTTAATAATATACTCCGACAGGTTTCTCCTATCAATGCCGTATAAAAGCTTTGGAAGGAGCTTAAGATACGTCCTTTCATCATTACCGCTGATGTTTATAAAACCTGCCTCCACAATACTTCTCGTCCAGGCCATTTCTACAACCCTGTCGGCCGCGCTCACATCACAATACTTTTCAAGCATGTTTATGGCTGTCCTTCTTGAATCGCTGGTACCTATAGCAAAATTAACAACCGAGGTTTCGCCCGGATCAATTGAGACCCTGATTCTAAGGCAGAAAACGGGATCCAACACCGGACCTACTGAATTTGATAAAGGCTGGTCGGGCTCCATCGCCTTCGGATAACTAAGACTTCTGTTTCTTCCGATAAATTGCGAGCGATCAGTTTCAAACTCTATATTGCCTTGAACATTTCCATTTGTTGAAACAGTATGGTACCCCCATACCGTTTGCTTTACATCATCTCTTTTTCTACGCATTGCCAGGAGACCGTTAAAATCACCGATATATTCAGTCTTTACAAAAAGCTTACTAAAAGCCGGGTGTGCAATATCTGATTCAGGCTTTGTCAGTACAACCTCCATATAGCTTGTTAGTTCAACAACTCTCTTTGAACCGCTGTGATTATGGATACTGACTCTTCTTATTTCTGTATTGTCCTCAGTGCTAACAAGAACCTCTGTATTTGTTTCTATATTACCCTCTCTTCTAATATATTCAGCCTTATGGGGTGAGAAAACAACCTTATATATTTCCGGTTGCGTATTAACAGGGTTAAATGTTGTGGACCAGAACTCATTGGAATTTACATTCCTAAGATAGATAAATACGCCACTGCTGGCCATGTAATCGTTGGTCCACCTGTAGACAGCCAGGGAATGGCATCTTGCAAAACCGCTACCCTTGTCGGTAAGCATGACGTTATAGCTTCCATTTGTCAGAAGATGCAGGTTCGGAGCAGCCTCAAACTTGGTATAACTTCGTACTACCGTTTCCTCTGCATTATCCTGTTTTCTGAAAGTGTATAATGGTTTTTCTCTGTGCTCCCTTGAAATCACAACATGAGCCGGGAATTTTTCCTGTATCAGAGAGTCTACAGCTTTCACTCTGGGATCTGAATGGAATCTGCGCTGCATTATGTTGTCTTTAAAAAAGTTAACAAAGGCAAGCATGCTCATACCCTGATGATGAACCATATAGCTTTTGACGATTGCATTGCTTTGCCCTTCATTAAGCCTTGAATAAGTAAAGTCCAGAGCCTCATAAAGTCCGAATTGTCCCTCGGCACCAAATTCTCTGAGCCTTTCAATGTTATTCCAGCATTCCAAGGGGGATATATCTATTGCCATAACTGTTGCATATGGAGCAATTACCATGTCGTTTATCAACCCGCGTTTTAAACCCAGGTATGGGACTCCGAATGCCCTGTATTGGTAATTTAATGCGATGTCAAAAGCGTAGTAACAGGATTCGGATATTCCCCAGGGTGTATTTTTACTCTGGCCGTACTTCATCTGGGCATTAATAACAAAATGATAGGTTTTTTCTATCAGAGTATTGGGATAGCTCTTTATAATCAGTCTTGGCATCAAATATTCAAACATTGTTCCTGTCCAGGATACAAGTCCCCTTTTTCCGTCTATACGGGTTAATTTTCTGCTCAGCTTAAACCAATGCTGCTTTTCCACTTCTCCCTTTGCTATGGCTACAAGGCTGGTCTGTCTCACCTCAGATGCAAAAAGATCATAGTGTGATTTGCTTGGATGTCCTTCTTCTACATCAAAACCAATTGTGAATAAATTTAATCTTGGATCATACAGGCTTCTGAAATTCATACCGTCGACAAGAGTTCTTACTCTCATTCTCAAAGCCTCCAGCTGAACCTTCAATTCTTCAATTTTATTGAACTCACAGAAAATCAACTCTCCGAATTCATGATGCAATGCCTGAAATGTATCCATGGCTCTAATTAACTTCTTAACCCAATAACCTTTTTTACTATTCTCATCAAGCTGTTCAAGATATTTTGAAATATATTCAAAAAGCCGAGTATAGCTGTTTTCAAGCTTTTCCAAACTGTCAGCACTGCTTGTTCCTGTTGTATCGAAAGACTTTTCAGCATTTTGCTTTTTTCCGGCCTGTTCATTCGAGGATATGAAAAGTAATTTTTTCAGAACTTCAATATCAAATAACGGCTTATCTTTGTTTATTTCTCTGTTGCAAAGTTCCAGCAATTCCAGAAAAGCCTCAAAATTTGTTTCATCGTATATGGGTTTATTCCCGTACTGTTTAAGCCCCTCCTCAAGAACCATCAAATAGCCCGCCAGATTTCCACTGTCCACTGTTGATATAAATTTAGGACGCAGGACTTCAAGGTTTGTGGTATTGTACCAGTTATAGAGATGTCCGTTCCATTTCTCCATTTTATCAATAGTATCTACCGTTCTTCGAATTCTCAGCAGCAAATCAATTGAATTTATATAACCCATATCTCGTGCAGCCAGGTATGACACCATCAATAAACCTATATTTGTAGGCGATGTACGGTGAGCTGCTCCCTTATATGGCTCCTCCTGATAATTGTCTGCTGGAAGGTAGTTGTCCTCCTGTCCCGCAAATTCATCAAAATAGCACCAGGTTTTTCTTGAAAGGAGCCTCAACTCATATAATTTTTCTTCTGACAAAACTTCTTTTTTGATATTCGCAGGTCTACTTATATAGTAGGCAACCCCTGGCGATAGCAGCCATATTATAAAAAATGCCAGCGAAAGGAGAAAATAACCCCGATATGAAAATACAACAGCAGTTAGAACTGCTGCACCGTACAGGGGAGCAAACCACATTCGTCTGTAATAGCTGGAAAGATCATTTTTTAGTGCCAGCTCCATATCTGCAGCAGTTACCCATTCCAGAAGATTTTTCTTAGTTATCAGCACACGTCCAAGGGTTTTTATTATAGCTTCGGCCATTAGGTAACCCTGGTAGGGTGCCAACGTCAACATAAGCCCTACCTGAAGCAGTATGGCGTTAAAGCCGGTTATTATGGTGGTGCTCCTCTTGGTTATATATATTTTATAATTCCCAACAAATATTAGGTATACAAAATAGCTGATAATGGGTGCACCTAACGCAAATACATTCAGCCATATCCAGGCGCCTGAACTGTTGCGCACCGAAAGTAGACATAGCAGTAAAATCAGAGCCGATACAGGGTATACAAGACTTCTTCGTAAATTATCAAACATTTTCCACTTGGACAAAAGAGATAATTTGTTTTTACCAAATATCCAGGGCAGCAGCTGCCAGTCCCCTCTTGTCCAGCGGTGAAGCCTCATCATAAAGGAATTATATTTTGCAGGATACCCGTCTATCAGTTCAATATCTGTGACAAGACCTGTTCTTAAGAAGCTGCCCTCCAGTAAATCGTGACTAAGGACAGTGTTTTCGGGAATTACTCCGACCAATGTCTTCTGGAAAATATCAACGTCATATATTCCCTTCCCTGTAAAGATACCCTCTCCAAAGGCGTCCTGATAAACATCAGATACAGTTGTAGTATACGGATCAATTCCTCCCTGTCCGGCGAATATCTTTGTAAAAACAGATGCATTTGCACTTTCAATATTTACATCAATTCTGGGCTGAAGAATACCATAGCCATCCTTTACAATTCCATACTCACTGTCGTATACAGCTTTGTTCATCGGATGTGCAAGAGTCCCAACCAGCTGTTTTGCTGCTTCCATAGGCAGATGTGTATCTGCATCAAGGGTTATAACATATTTAACCCTCGGAAACTCCTGCTGAACTGTACTGTTATATATAAAGCTGGTATTGAAGTCCCCACGGAGCACCCTGTTAAATTCTACGATGGCTCCCCTTTTTCTCTCCCAGCCCATCCATTTCTGCTGTTTATCATTGAATTGTCTTTTTCTGCACATAAAGTAGAAGACAGGCTTACCCTTGTCAGCATATTTTTCATTAAGCTGCCTGATTCTCTCAAATGCACTTTTAATTATTTCTTCATCCTCCGGAAGTGTTTCGGTATTTGCATCCTTGAAATCTCCCAACAGGGTAAAGTAAATATTGTCGTATTTATTTGCATAATAAAAAACTTCAAGATTGTCAATAAGATCCAGCGTTCTTTTTACATTAGGGATCAGTGTTGGTACAATAACCATGGTAGCAATTTCTTCAGGAATTCCCTCCTTAAGTTCGAGCTTTGGCAAACGTGCAGGTCTGATAGCACGGCTGAGAACACTATTTACTAAAGCAGTGGCTATTTCACTGGCAGGAATCAGACCCAAAACTCCTAATACAATTGCCATTATCCGAGAAAATCCGCTTTCACGGTTATAACTATATATTAAAGGTATTGCCATAAATATTACAGATAATAGAACTATTGAGTAAATAAATACCTTCAAGGAATGTCTCTTAATAAATGGTAAGTACTCCGTATCCTCACTGTGCTTTTTATTAAATTCGCGATACAGACTATTGCGGCCTTTACCTATCAGGTAAAAGCCCACATGCTTTTCCCTGACATCTTTACTATCCTGATCTATAGCCTCACCCGCAAATCGGCAGCTCAATCGTGCAATATTTATTTCAGTAGTATTATATTTTTCAGCCAACTCCACTACCATATTTCTATAATAATTTCTTGAGTAAAAATCCATTTGGGGATAGATACCCGCTGGGTCTTGCTTTAGCAATCTTTCAACCTCACTGAGACTTTCAAACAGTGCTGTACTGTCATAGCCTGACAATGAACGCAGACTGTTTATCACGTTACCCATGGATACTTGGTAAACAGCCTGATTGTGGTGATCAATTGAAATATAGGTATCTGTATTAGCACTTTTTTCAATAAGTATGCTATCTATACAATCAATCATCCAATTAGTTTTTGAGCCTTCTTTTCTTAATTTTCTGATGAGAAACTCAACAAATGCGGGAGATAACTCCTCAAGTCCTGTAATTCTCTCTCTGAATACATCGCACTCCTGTTCGAAACCTTTTATAAGGCCTGAAATTTCCTGTGCCCTGTACCAGTCCCTTCTGGTTGCCGATACTCTTTCACATACCAACCATAATTTTTCCATTAATGCCGCTTTTACCATCAGTGTAAGCAGCCAAAGTTCTTCTATAGAAAGAAAGGTATATCTCTGGTAGGCTGTAATAAAATCTCGTATCGTCTTTTCATTGGCATTCCCGTCGACGTGGGATACAATTTCAACTGCAATGGAGTATACTCTCGGAAAACCACTGTAGGTACCTTCTGCTATTACAGGTACAGCTTTTGCTATATCGTTGAGTTCCTTTATTATTACATTTTTCTGCTCCTCAATAATATAAAAGTTGTCAAGAAGCCACTCTGCAGCAGGTGGGATTGGGAAAGCAGATGCGGAATCGCTATTCAGGTTTTCATAGGTTTTAAGAATAGTTTGAAATTTGCCCTCAATTCGTCTGGACACTTTTTTTATGCTTTTCCTGCTTTTAACTGTAATCTGTGCTTTTGCAAGTTCCTCCGCATGACGTTCAAGTTCATCGCTGCGCAAGACAACATCTTCAATCTGAAACTCGAAATTAGAGTGTTTATTTATCCATATTATTAATGTCGTAAAAATTGCTGTCAGCAGGATTATTACCATAAAAATAAATATATTCATTATGTATATCACCATTCATAAAAATTTTTTGGAACAAAAAAAATACTAAAGCTTTGAAACTCAGGGTTCTAATTAGTGTTTTTTTAAAGATTCACTATTATGTTGCCCCAAATTCCAAATCTTTAGTACTATTTGATAATATTTTTATAGTAATTTATATTAATATGGTTGTTTAATGCTATATTTTTCTGCCCGTCACAAGAATTGTTTTTGCTCTCTCCACTTCCTCCCCAGAAGGTGTCCTTACTCCCTCCAGAGGATATTCAAGTGAGAGCTTTTCCCACTTTTCCTTACCAAGGGTATGATACGGCAGAACCTCGATTTTTTCAATATTACTGAAGTTCTTTAAATAATCATTGGCTGCCATCAGATCCTCTTCGTCATCAGTATAACCCGGCACAAGTACATATCTGATCCATACTGGCTTGTTAATTTCACCAAGATATCTGGTGAACCTCTTGATCCTGTCGTTTTCAACACCGGTCAATTCCTTATGTTTTTCTGCATTTGCATGCTTCAAATCCAACAATACCAGATCGGTGTATTCAAGTGCTGCTTTAACCTCTTCCTCCAATTTTACATATCCTGATGTGTCAACGGCAGTATGAATTCCCTGCTCCTTGCATTTCTTAAAGAGTTCCTTCAAAAATTCCGGCTGAATAAGCGGTTCACCGCCGCTTACCGTTATTCCGCCTTTTGAAGAATCAATAAAATTTCTGTATTTGGCTACCTC
>JAEYWA010000124.1 GCA_023431385.1 Bacillota bacterium
GAATTTCTCGGTTTAGTACTCATGAATCTGTTAAGATTCGAAATTGATTTGAGTCCTTTACAAAAGAACAATTTAATTGTTCTTCACATTTGCATGTATTTGTCACTGTTTACTTTTCAAAGTCCATACCTTAAAAGCGTTGTTACTGCTGCTTTTCAAGGTTTGCACACCGCTTATCGCGATGGCTTAACTATGTTACCACGTTGTTGCCAATATGTCAACACTTTTTTATTCTCAATTTATGGTAGTTATTGTTGCCCTTGCTGGGTAATCAATGTACCTTAAACCGAGCTGTTTTAGTGTTGCCGTTGTTGACAGCTTGACTATGTTAACATGCTTGCTACCACTCTGTCAACACTTTTTTATTTCTCAATTTATGGTAGCTATTGTTGCCCTTGCTGGGTAATCAATGTACCTTAAACCGAGCTGTTTTAGTGTTGCCGTTGTTGACAGCTTGACTATGTTAACATGCCTGCTACCACTCTGTCAACACTTTTTATTTCTTAATTTATGGTAGTTATTGTTGCCCTTAAAGGGTATCTACCATTACCATAAACCGAACTTTTAAGCGTCGTTATCATTGGTAACTTGATTATTGTAGCATTATTAATAGTTTAAGTTCAAGCATGAATTCTACTGTATTTTCTAATTATTCTAATTTACTGATAATATACTTATAAATCAGGGAAAATTCTAATGTTTTTTAAATATTCCTAATTAACAAAAACATTATTCCATCATTGCTGTAGCCTTTTTACTTATCACTTTCCGCTTTTCCAGGGTTTTATCAAACATCTCATTTAATACAGGTGGAATTCCTTTATTAATGACCTTAACACCTTCCTCTGTAATCCCACCGCTTGTTGCAACTCTGGATATTACATCTTCGAAATTCATTTTCTTGTCCAACATTAGTTTGGCTGTACCGTATAATGTGTATAAGAGCATTTCTTCAATCTCTTTACTTCTAAAGCTGGAAGTATGTTTTTCTGCAGCATTAGCAAAATTTCTGAAAACTGCTGATATTAAACCCGGTCCACAGCTTGTAAGTTCCGAAATAAATCCGAAATTTTTCTCTTCGATGTGCTTCACCAAACTAATATTACTAAGTAATCCCTCTAAAAACTCCATATCTTTTACTGAAACCTTTTCATTATGGCAGATCAGGGAATACCTTCTTTTACTTCCGATATTATAGTAGGCATTATTTTAACTATCTTACAGTTTAAAAACCTTCCAATATTATCCAAAGTAATCGTTCCAGATATTGAGACAAGGGTTTTGCTCTCATTCATGTAAGGCTTTATTTCTTCGAGTATATTTTTAAATTGAAGAGGCTTCACACAAAGAAAAATATACTCTGAACTCTTCACAACTTCAGATATAGTTTCCACTGAATTCGCTTCAGGCCATAGGTTTGTGACTTCATTCAGCTTACTTTTATCCTGTCTAGTAATAAAAATTTGACTTTGGGTAATTGGTGCCGAATTTAATAAAGTACTCACAAGCATTTTTGCCATACTCCCAAAACCTATAAAACCCAAATTAGTCAAAATGAAGCCCTCCTTACAGTTAAATCATTATTATTATATAAGTAGTTCACCCAATCTTTTATTGAAATGTTCCATGTGCTTCTCCAAATGTATGTAATATTGACGGATAAGTTCTTCCAGCGTGATTGAGTTGTCTTCGTCCTTTACCCAGATATTCTGTAGTTGTTCACCATCAATTCCATTAATAATGTTTAGTATAAGGCCATTATAGTGATACCACAGAGTAATAAGAAATTCCCAATCAAAACTATTATACTTTTGAACCCTTATCCATTGTTCACAATCGTATAGGGGGAAATCCAACAGATCTGATACTTGAAGCCTTACAATCCGTTGGTGATTATTTGAGGCAGAATCAATTAAGTGTCCGATAATCTCTCTCAAAGACCACTTATCTTCAGAAATTTTTAATTTTGTTATTTCTGAGTCTATTGACTTCAAATACTCATAAAAATTTTCTATAATCTCTTTATAATTCATTTTTAACCATCCTTTCCTCCTACATATAGCAAATGTTTACATGAACCAAAAATTTCACATTGTCAGATATCCTAGTTAAGAATTCCCGATTTACTGCCTATAAGTTCCCTCAGTGTCAGCTTTGTCATTTCAAACTCAATCTGATGTTTTTCTAACCTGGACCACTCATCATATTCAAAATCATAAAATTCCTTAACCGTTCCCAATTGTCACCTCCTAAAAATAAAACCCACAGAACCATATGACTCTGTGGGGGTAATCTTAACAGCTTAGAGTAATATCTATTCCGCACATATATGTAACAAATTTACTTTAAAGTAAAGTTTTACATATATCCTGAAATTTGTCAACTTCTTTTAATAATTACTATTGTTAATTTTATGATTTACTATTTATGACATAAAAATTATATTACTTCTTATATATCTGTTTCAAAGCTTCATCAATTACCTTAGCATTATTAATTGAATCCTCGAAACTTAATAAGGTCTTTTCACCATGTAATATACATCTTCCGAATTGTTCAACCTCAAGCATATAGTTATCAGGACATTCGATAATAACTTCTTCGGACCCAAAATCATTTTTAATAATTATTTTAGTCTCTCCCTTTGTATTAAAAACAACTGGAACTGAAATAATTCCCTTTTCACCCACAATGGTATATTCACTTCTACTTGAACAGAGGAAGGAACAGTAGGATACTGCCTTAATACCTCCCTCAAACTCCATTAATATACAGCTGCTTTCGTCCACACCGGACTTTTCTCCGATTTCGCCTGTAGCATATAAAGCTACCGGTTCACCACCAACCATATACCTAATTACATTAATGTTATAACAGCCGACATCATAGGTAGCCCCGCCGGCCAGACTTTTTGATAATCTTACATTATCCAGGTCATTAAGCGGAAAGCTGAAATGCGACTCCATGAATTTAATCCTGCCGATTGTGCCGCTGTCAACCAATTCCTTAACTTTCAAGGTAAGTGGACTATGTCTGTAGGCAAATGCTTCCATAAGCAGTACACCGTTTTTATCACATATTTCCTTCATAAGCTTGGTTTCCTCAGCAGAGACCCCCATAGGCTTTTCACATAGTACATGCTTTTTCTTCTCGGCTGCTTTTTTAGTCCATTGAAAATGGAGTCCGTTTGGAAGCGGTATATATACAGCATCTACTTCAGGGTCATCCAGGAGTTCATCGTAACTTTGATATGCCTTAACAGGGTTGAATTTTTTCCTGAACTCTTCAAGCTTTTCTGTCCCTCTGCTTGAAATTGCATACAACTGAGCGTTATTTGCACTTAAAATTCCCGGAATAACAGCTGTTTCAGCGATTCCGGCACAGCTTATAATACCCCAGTTTACTTTTGTCTTGTTCATAGTATTTTCCTCTTTCCTAAATTAGTAATAAAGAATAGCATGTATGCCTGCATAATTATTAAAATAGCTACTATTACTATTTTAATTAATATATGCTATATCTGTATAGTCATTTTATGATTTTTTAGTAACATTTCTTGTTTCAATTATAATCCTACCACTTCAGTAACTTCGTCTGTCTGTATTCTCCCCATGTGTACCCTGTTCAGCAATTGATCCGTTGTCCAGAACAATTATTCTATCCGCCTTTCTTATAGTTGAAAGATAGTATTATATCTCTATACCGACACATTTCATTAACAATGTTGCTTTGTATTAGCACAATATTGATTTGGAGGAATCAATTGGATACCCTGGCTTTATAAAAACAAGTTAATATTGCTGATAATAAAT
>JAEYWA010000208.1 GCA_023431385.1 Bacillota bacterium
TATTATGACTATGGAACTGCCTATTCACAGGATAATCAGATTACCAGAATGAAAAGTTCAATTACGTGGTTTGAGAAGGTCCTTCAGTATGGAGACAGGGAAAATGAATACTATAATATGGCAAATATTTACTATAACATCGGAGTATTTAACAGGGATATTAATCTAGCTATTGAAGAAGCATCTGATAAAGAGAGTTATCTTGCTTATTGGAATAATTTAAAAGAGATGTACGGTTTATTGGATCAGGCAAAGGAGGAAAGTGACATAGTAAAATTAGAACTCTATAAGGTCATTATCAACGCTACAGAATTATATGCAAGAAAATTTAGGGGAGATGGTGTATCTAAGGCTGAATTGCAAAGGTATATCAGTGGCATTCTTACAAAAACCAATGAGCTTAGTGCCAATACCGATAAAACCATATCTATTAAAAACTATATTATCTCTAGAAAAGATAATGTTATCCAATCCATTGAAAATGCTTATACAGCAGAATAGTAAGGAGGCGATTTGTATTGTGATCTATCAATTAATTTCAATAGTTTGCTTACTTATAGCTATTTTTCTTGCTTTCATATCCATATATCAGTGGTTTAAAAATCATATCTTCCAGATTATACAGGATTTAACCGGCAATACTCGTGTGAAGCAGGTACAATATCTGAAAAATAATAGTTTTTTACTAAATACTAGAAGTTACAATCAAAAAATGAACAGTCTAAATCAGTTGGTAGAGCGATATCTACAGCACGATAAGGTGGAAGCAGGAACACCACCGGACTTAATACTACCTACTGATCTCAATGCTGGCTTAAGGGATTGGATAAGCTATCCCATCGGTGACAAGGTACATAGGGCAGTTTTAGAGGAAGAGGAGATTGCTATTACAGAGGTTTTAAGCGATTATGACATCTTAGGGAAGAATGGGGAGTCGATTGGGATACTTTTTCAGAACAAACAGTGCCCATATCAAAAAGTTATATTACCAAAGAGTAAAAATGTATCCTTTACTGTGGTAAAGAGCTGTGTAGTGGTACATTGGAGGGCATATAACCTGGAATTTGGAGTAGATAATAAGAGAAAATAAGGGAGAGTGCGTATGAATTATTACAAGAAGCTAGGGTTTGATAATCAAATAAAAGGTGTTAGCAGGGCAGTTCGGGCAGGGTTTCTAATTCTGCTGTTATTATTTGCTTTTTGGCCGATATTAATGGCTTATAACACAGATTCTGTGTATGCAGAAGATGCGTTAGTTACGTTAAGTGGGGATTATCAATATAGGATGTTAGGGGATGGAACAGCTGAGATATGTGGGTATGTAGGGGTAGGGGGAGAAATTACGATACCTGCATGGTTAGATGGGAAAGAAGTAAGCAGGTTGGGAGAGTTCCTATTTAAAAATAATCAGACTATTACTAAGGTTACTATTGGGGATGGAATAAAGGAGTTAGGGAAAGGATGTTTTTATGATAGTGATAATTTAGTATCAGTTTATATGCCGGATAGTGTTGTGAAAATGGAGGATATTGTATTCTGTAGTGCCTCAAAATTAAAAGATATTAGGTTATCAGAAAGTATTACAAGTATACCAGTAGGGACTTTTAGTTGGTGCGTTGCCATAGATAAAATTGAGTTACCCAGTAGTTTGACAGTAATTGATTTCGATGCATTTGGCAACTGTTTGAGTATGAAAGAGGTAGTTATACCAGATAGTGTAACTATAATTAAGGATTCAGCATTTTACCGTTGCATAGAGTTACAAAGAGTAAGAATTTCACCTAGAACAGATGTAATAGCAGCAGAAGCATTTAGTCAAACAGAAAGCCTAACGTGGATTACAACGATTGATTGGAGGAAATTAAAAATCACTAATCGCTGGCCCCAAATAAGTGTACTATCTGAGGAGCAATGTGTTTATATTGGAGATGGTACATTTAAAAATAGTCTAAAAAACCAGAGTATAGTAGTCGGTAAAAATATTAGTCGGCTAGGGACAGAAGCTTTTTCTGTAAGTACAGTACTGTATGGTAAACAAGGAAGTGATGTGCAAAGTTATGCATATTCAAACAATAATGTGTTTAAAGAGTACATACAGGTAAAAAACATCTCTTTAAACCAGTCTAGTGCTAATATGAATTGGAATAAGAATAATACATTAAAGTTGTCACATAGTGTTTATCCAACCACTGCATCCATTACTCAAGTAGGCTACTATTCTTCTAATCCTCAAGTAGCTACAGTAGACGGAGAAGGAAACGTCAAAGCATTATCGGAGGGGACGGCCGTGATAACAGCAGTATCGTTAGACAGTGCCAATATAACGGCTTGTTGTGATATTACTGTTACTACAGGTCTACAAGACATAAAATTATCAGAGACCGCAATGGTTCTATATCCTGGAATAAATAATGGGCGACAATTAACCGCCACTTCGAATCCAATGAACATCAAAGATTGGAAACCTAAGTGGCGTAGTTCTAATACCAAGATTGCTACAGTTGATCAAAAAGGCAAGGTAACAGGGATAACCCCTGGTATTGCTTATATTACTGCAGATAGTGAAAATATAAAGGTGTCATGTAAGGTTATTGTGAGACCGGCAGAAGTAAAGGGTTTTAGTATGAATAACCAGACAACCTCCTCTATAAAGTTAAGTTGGAAATCAGTCAAAGGAATATCAGGGTATGTATTGTATGGATATAATGCAAAGTCAAAAAAGACTCAGGTAATCTGTCAGTTAAGGGCATCAGACACAGTATATC
>JAEYWA010000213.1 GCA_023431385.1 Bacillota bacterium
CAACAGTAAGTGTTCTTCCGGCAAGATCCATACTAAATGTTTTAGACATGTTAGTCCTCCTAAGTTTCTAATAGTTTTCATATGCTATTTAAAACTATAGACTGTAGCATGTAGATTCTGCGTCAAAGCAACTTTGACGTACAATCTACCTTCTACCGTCCATAGCCATATGCAATTAATAATATTATTTCAAATTTTTTGTTTCTTATTTATTTAGAAGTTATATCTATAACTCCGGCTATAGTTCAACTAAAAAATATATGTAAATTTCATATCAGTGCTAAAACTAGAAAACAGGCAGGCGCTAGCCTGCCTGTCCTATAATAATTACTTTCTTAGACCAAGTTTATCAATAATAGCACGATATCTTTCGATGTCATTCTTTTGAAGATAATTTAACAGACCTCTTCTTGCACCAACCATCTTTAGAAGACCTCTTCTTGAGTGGTGATCCTTCTTATGAGTCTTTAAATGATCATTGAGGTGATTGATTCTTTCTGTAAGAATAGCAACCTGAACCTCAGGTGAACCAGTATCACCTTCATGCAGCTGATACTTAGTAATTATTTCCTGCTTAACTTCTTTAAACATGTTTATAAACCTCCAAATTATAATAATGATTAAACGCCATAAACCAGGTAATTGGACGGAGAACCCAAAAACGTAGTTAATGGTTGAAAAAATTATACCTTAGGTATTTTAGCACATTTCATAGTTATTTACAATAATTAATTTATTCAATCATTAAATCTGGTGTTTCTTAATAACTATGTGATTAAACATTTATATCTGTCTATAGATTATACATTATTATAAATTAATAATTTTTGCAGTAATTATATGGACATATGTTACATGGAATTTTTACTATAAAATAGTATAATTAGTATATTACTTGTATTAACAAAGGAGATGATGCAATGAATAATAGCTCTGCTTTATTAAGAAAAATAGCAGACAATGTTGAAAAAGTCATTGTCGGTAAAAGAAATTCAATAGAACTTGCTCTGATCGCTCTTGTATGTAACGGGCACGTATTGCTGGAAGATGTACCGGGTGTTGGAAAAACCAGCATGGTTTCTGCATTGGCTAAGTCAATTTCTGCTTCCTTCAAAAGAATTCAGTTTACCCCAGATGTTCTCCCATCAGATATAACAGGCTTTTCTATCTACAATCAAAAAACCTGTGAATTTGAATTCAGACCAGGAAGTGCAATGTGTCAGATCCTGCTGGCTGACGAAATTAACAGAACCTCTCCGAAAACCCAGTCAAGTCTTCTGGAAATAATGGAAGAAAACCAGGTAACTGTAGACGGAACAACTTACAAGCTTCCAAAACCTTTTATGGTATTGGCTACACAGAATCCTATTGAGTATATCGGTACCTATCCTTTACCAGAGGCACAAATGGATAGGTTCTTTTTGAAGATTTCCCTCGGATACCCTCAGACCGGTGAAGAAGTATATATCCTTTCAAGATTTCTCCAGGATAATCCGTTGGAAACACTTGAACCTGTTGCCGGAAGTGAAGACATAATACAAATTCAAAATGATGTGAAGCAGGTTTATGTCGATAAAACACTTAAGAATTATGTTGTCGATATTGTAAATATGACAAGAAAAAATGAATACATAGCTTTAGGTTCCAGCCCAAGAGGTTCACTTGCAGTCTGTCGAGCCGCGCAAGCCTGGGCATATTATAACAGCAGGGATTATGTCCTTCCTGAGGATATTAAAAAAATGCTGCTGCCAACTCTTTCTCACCGAATTTTATTAAAACAGGAAGCTAAATTAAAGAAAATGTCATCTATAGATATTTTAACTAATATTATTGACAAGGTTTACATACCTTTGGTAGATAACTATGAGAAAAAATAGGATAACGTATATTTTTTTATTGGTTTTAGCAATTATATTCCGTTATAATTTCAGCGGATTTATTCCGACCTTTTTCTTTAACACCTTATTAGCACTGCTAGTTTTTTCTATCGGTTACACTATATATGTTTACATTCGCTTTAAATTTGTTCAGGATATTGATAAGAGAGTAATAACAAAGGGAGAATCTGTAAAACTTATTGTAAAACTCTGTAATGAGGACTTTATGATTTACCCTTATGTATATGTATCTTTTTTTGGTTCCCACTCTCTTTTAAACTCTGAGAGCTATTCTCAAAGCCTTGCAATTACACCATTTTCCAAAAAGGAATTTGTTTTTGATATGCAATGTAAGTACAGGGGTGAATATGAGGTAGGAATAAGTGATATTTACATTGAAGATTTTTTAGGGCTCATCAGACTTAATTATCAGATACCTGAAACAAAAAAGATTATTGTTTACCCTAAAATAGAACATTTGGCCAAATTTGATGTATTTTCTTCCAATAGCTATGAGTCACAGAGTTCATCACAGGGTGCCGTTGAAGATGTGAACAACATCAGAGACCTGAGAAAATATCAGTATGGAGACAATTTCAGAAGAATCCACTGGAAGCTTTCTGCCAGAAATAGTACCTGGATGATAAAGAATTACCAGTGTACATCTGATGCAAATGTAAATATACTTATAGACCTAAGGCGTAATTTCTATCAGAATGATGTAACAATTGTATTGGAGGATAAACTAATAGAAGCTGCTGTTGCAGTGCTAAATTACTACCTTCATAAAGGGATATCTGTAAATTACATGTATTTTGATGATAAAATAAGAATTTTAAAGGCTTCCAACAGGCACGAGTTTGAATACATATACAAGACACTCTCGACTGTCAATTTTAATCAGAAGGTTCCTTTGGCCGATATAATATCCCTTCACTACGAAAGTAGCAATAACTCAAATGATATGGTTATCCTTACCAGCATTTTGGATGTGGACTTGTATAACGTTATTTACAAAGCTCAAATGACAAACCATTCGATATGCCTGCTATACATCTCTCCAAAGACTCTTGTGAAGGAAAAGTTCGAAGTAGTTAACGATATCCTTGATATTTTGCCGGAAATCGGTGTCAGGGCCTATACTATAAATCCTGACGATGATATTAAATTGGTACTGGGGGGTTAAGATTGATGAATCGTGAAAGCAAATTTGGCATTCTTGCTAACTTAATACTGGTAATGCTTATGTCTTCAAGCATCACCCAGACTCTTTATTCGTCACTATTTATGACAAAAACGCTCGGATGGCTGATTTTTTTGGCTGTAATCCCCTTTACCCTGCTGTTGTTTGTTATGTTCAGGACTAAACTTTCCTCGCTGATTTCATTAGTCAGTATTGGTGTTATACTAGTGATCGGGTTATCTGTAGTCATCTTTAAGATAGGCCTTCAAAATGTCTTGATCTGGTTTAACAGATACTCAATTTGGTTTATTGATGTTACAAACGGCTATAAAGATATTTCTATTCCTATGTTTTTCAACGCTACAGTACTATGCCTAACTTTTTTAATAACATTATTTGTCTATATTTTTACAATAAAGTATTACAATTTTTATGTAACTACAATACTATTTTTCAGTGTGTTCTATTTCCAGTTGGAATTAAAGACCCCAGGCAGTGAAATATCCTTTGTCCTCTTTATCTTCTCCTTCCTCCTTTACTATTTCTTCCATATTTTACAAAGAAGAAGTAAAGAGAAAACTTACGATACAGGAAACAAGCTGAAATATCTTTTGTACATTTTACCTGTGTGTATTGTTGTCATGAGCCTTACATTAATGTTTCCCCAAAAGCAGGACCGTATTAGCATCCCCTGGCTTGACAAAAAGGTCAGCAGTACTATAAATAAAATTGTAGACAAATTTTCCGGGGTTGATGTATCTTCTTTTGATTATTTTTCTTTTGGTATTTCCGGCTTTGGTAAAACCGATAGACTTGGAGGTGATTTAAGACTTAATAATACTCATGTAATGAATGTAAAATCCGATCACTCAAATTTGTATTTGCGTGCTGCCTCAAAGGTTTATTATGATGGACATAGATGGTACTCTGACATTAATAGAATTACCTCTCTCGGTTCAGCACAAGAGTTTACCAAACAACTGAATTCCGAAACTGAGCTGCTCTTTAATAGTATATCAGGGGCTGCTGGTAAATCTGTTGATATATCAGAAAATAATTATTTTGATGATTCCCTAGCCGAGGTAGACTTTGTAAACCTTAAAACCAAATCCCTGTTCGTACCAGTAAAGCCTTACAAGTTAAGCCTTAAATCAAATAAAGAGATTGTCTTGGATAATGAACAGATGCTATCTACTAAAGATGTTCAAAGTAAAGGCTTTTCGTACTCCATTGGATACTATAATTTAAATCTGAAAAGTGAAGAACTGATCAATCTTCTGAGGAAAAGTAAAAAGCCAGAAAATAAAGTGGATAAAAAAGTTCAGTTTAATTTGGACAGTAGTAAAATTGACATTAATTCAAATAACTCAATGGTTTTTGTTAAAAGCCTTGATAGCGTTGAATTTCAGGAGTATTCTTCAGAATTGTCTAACGAAGCCAAGTCTTCAGACACTTTTTACACCAGATACACTCAAGTCCCCGAAACTGTTACTCCTAGGGTTAGAGAGCTTGCTGAGGATATAACTTCCGGCAAGGGTAACAATTATGATAAAGCTAAAGCCATTGAAACCTATCTTTCAAAAAATTATCCCTATACCCTTGCTCCCGGGAATCCGCCTAGAAGCAGGGACTTTGTAGATTATTTCCTTTTTGATGGCAAGAAGGGCTATTGTACCTATTATGCTTCTGCAATGACGATAATGCTCAGATGTCTGGATATACCTACTCGATATGTTGAAGGTTATATGCTTCCCCCTGACCGTAAGGACGGTGTATATAAAGTTACAAATCAGCAGGCTCACGCCTGGGTTGAGGTTTATTTTGAGGGCTTTGGCTGGATTCCTTTCGAGCCTACTTCACCATTTGTGGCAAATCTTTATGAAGATAGAACTATTTCTGCAACAGTGAGCAGTGAGATGATGGATACCAGTTACCAGGATTATATGGAAATGATGAACAAGTACAGGAATCAGAGTGCTGGCCTGACCATTAATCCAATCACTGTGGATAATGTAGATTCCGGTATGTCACAATCAGTCTTGATATTGATTATTGTATCCTCCTTAATTGGTGCGATTTTACTGGCATTGTGTACTATAGCCTCTGTGAATTATTTCAGATTCTACAATCTTCAAAGGAAGATAAAAAAGGGTGATCCAAACACTTCAATTTTAACTGCATATAACTATATTTTAAAGGCGCTTAATTTCCAAGGTGTAGCTATAATTCCCGGTGAAACTCCTACACAGTTTGGGGAAAGAGTTGAAAAGCTTTTTGATATTAAGAGTTTTTCGTTTAATAAAACAAGTTTTATTAAAATATCTGGCTATTATGTAAAAGCCAGATACAGCCGCAATTCCTTATCACAAACCGAGGTGAAGGAAACATTGGAATTTATAGATCTACTGTTAAATCTGATTATTGAAAAATCCGGCAGATTCAAAGTTGGATTCTATCGGTATTTTCTCGGAAGATTTTAAACCTCAAAGACTATAAAAATCATAAAACAAATAAAACCACCAAACTTAATTTTTTTGTTTGGTGGTTTTGCTATTTTATCACTTTATGACTCTATCCTTTTTTTAATTGAGTAAATTAGATTAAGCTTTTTCATCGAGATATGGTTTTGATTTTAAGAAATTCCGTAAAAATGATAGTTTTGTTTCAGAAACTAATACAGCCACAAATATAAGAACAAAACCGATTATCAGTCTAAGAGTAAGTTGTTCTCCATAAAAAACTATTGAGAAAAGAACACCGAAAACCGATTCAAGGCTTAGAATTATAGCTGCTGCGGAGGGATGTGTCCATTTCTGCCCTATATTCTGAAACAACAATGCTACTGCAGTTGCAAATACTGCCAGATAAAGCAGCCCCAACATAGTACCCATTCCCCATGTGGACGGAAAGTCTTCATATACAAGTCCGATACACCATGAGAAAAGGGCTGCAAAACCAAATTGCAATATTGTCAGTATTATTGGGTCCTTTCCCTTTCCCAGCTTTGCAACTGCTACAAGGTGTCCTGCATACAGGAAGCCACCCAGCAGAGTAAAAGCATCGCCGAATCCTACAGTAAAATCACCCTTGAGGGAAACTAAACCAATACCTGAAATACATACAAGAGCAGCTATAAAGTTATATTTGTCGGGTTTTGATTTGTCTACAGCCCAAAAAAGAAACGGAACAATAACACAATAAATTGCAGTTAAAAAAGCATTTTTTCCTGGTGTAGTTTCTGTAATTCCAATAGTCTGTGTGCCATAGCCTAAAAACAGAAAAAGACCGATTATTGCCCCTTTCCAAATATATTCCTTATTTACTTGTTTAACTCTTTTCCAGAATACAGCGCTCAAAAGTATGCTCGCAATTGTAAATCTAAAGCCCAGTAAAATAAATGGCGGAAAAACATCCACTGTATTCTTCATAATAAAAAACGAACTTCCCCAGATAAACGCAGCCATAAAAAGCGCCAGCTTTGGAAGCAGCTTTTTTGAATAAAAATCGTTTATTTTAATCAAACCCCTTCGATATTAATACATTTATTTAAAAAATAATTATTTTAAACGTTAAAAACATATTAACACTTAAAATTAATTCATTATAATCATAAAGTTAAAACCATATCACCATGTGAATCTACAAAACCATATTTGGAGTAAATTGGTCTTCCCATGTCTGTGGCATTCAAAGTAATTCTGGCACAACCACGGTTTTTTGCTTCATTAACAATATTCTGAAACAACTTATTGGCTATTCCTCTTCCCCTGTAGTCTGGCAAAGTATACATATTCATAATGTAGGCTGTTTTACCTGTAAGGTTTTTATAGGATGCCGGAAGATAATAAAAGCAAATACCACTTGTTCCTACAATTTTGTCATCTTTAATTGCAAGCCAGGAAACAAAGCTTCCATCGGTAATAGTCGTTTGGAAATACTTTTGGAGAGCCTGTGTAAGCTGGTTGTCCTTATCAGATTCTGTTACCTTTTGTGCCTCTTTGACAAACTCTATTCTAAGCTTTACCAATTCATCTTTATCCTGCAAAGTTGCCTTTCTATAAATCATTGTGACCTCCTTTTAGCTCGTAATAATCATAAACTGTAGTCTCTTTGAATCCACAATCTTTATAAAGGTTAAGAGCCTTTTTATTGTTTACTGCTACTTCCAGTATGACAGTCTGTAAATTATCTTCAAGAAATTTTTCCAAAGCCATACTTAGAATTTCTCTTCCGAAGCCCATGCCACGCAGCTCAGGCCTTACCTCGAATCCATATATGTAACCTTCTTTATTCTCCTTTGACAAACCAATTTTTCCAATAAACTCGCCTTTTAATTCTGCAATCATAGTATTTTCATATATACCTGCTGAAACCACTGTAGTATCCTCGTTATCAGTTTCAAAGGAAACATTATCAAGTTCTACTAAAGCATCAAAATCAGCTGAGTCTGCTTTTCGCAAATGTATCCCTTGCTTTATTGTATCAGGAACAGCATATTGTTCAAATTTCATTTTATACTCCGAACATGAATACACTGCTCCTAATGATTCCAGGAAGGTTGTTCCCGGAACTTTTGAATGTTCGCATATTAAAAGAATCCTTTCCGGTTTAATAGCCAAACACCTTTTCATAGCAAGGTTAAATAAATGCTTGAATATCCCCCTGCGCCTATAGTTAGGATGTACCATGCCTGTTATTTAAATTTCTTTTGACTTAAGAGTTATGTCATACAATCCTATAAAGCCAACAAGTATGTTATCTTCATAGCATAAGAAATCATAAACCTGCTCATTATTTCTGGTTTCAAGCATTCCCCAGTTCAATTTCATACTCAGTGGTTCATATTTACTACAAATTTTATTTAGTTTGCCGATATCCTGAAGCTGACTTTCGGTTAACCCCGTAGAAAGAATAAAATCAATCAAAAAATAACCTCCGATTTTATTTTACTTATACTCTGCTGCTCTAAATATTCAGGTAGTCTAACTTCACCAAGGTACTTACAGCACAATCGGCCAATGAAATATCCTGAATTCCTGAGTTTGGATTTTTAAATGCAATACATTTCATACCTGCTGCTTTTGCTGCTTTAACTCCATTACTTGAATCCTCAAGTACAACACATTCAAAAGGATCAATCTTCAGTTCTGCTGCTGCCTTCAGGAAGATGTCAGGAGCCGGCTTACCGTTTGTTACTTCCTCACCACTGATTATTACATCAAAATACTCATATATATGTAAACCTCTTAAAACAAGCTCAATAAATACTCTTGAGGAGGAGGACGCTAATGCTATAGATATCCCCTTTTCTTTTAATTCTGATAATAATTCCAGAACTCCATTTATTGGCTGTAATTCTATTTTTCCAAACAGTTCAGTTTTATATTGATTCTGAATTGTTAATAATTCTTCTACGGTTGCTTTCATATTATATTTTTCTGCAAGAGCAGCCCACATTTCAGGATTTGTTACTCCTACAAAGGAATTTAATTCATCATCCGTAATATCAATATTATAGTCCTTCATTACCATTCTATCAGATTGGAAATGCAATGGCTCACTGTCAATAATAACACCGTCCATATCAAATATGAATGCTTTTAACATTTTACCCCCATCTACAGACATAGTGCATACACAGATATCAATTAAAATACACGTAGTTGCTTTCCGCTGATGAAAGTCATCACGACCCATCACATATATTTTTACACTATCTTCGATCATCACATGTATTTTTACACTATCCCCGATTATATGTAAACTTTTTATACTTTTGAAAAGCATAGGATATATTATACTATATATTTAACATAAAAACAGCTAATACCTGTAAAGCGGTAATAGCTGTTTTTATGTATAGTTATTCTTATTAGGTGCTTAGTTAAATATTCAAAATGTTTTGACTACATTTCCATCATGAACAAGGATGTGTTAATCATACCGAATGTCATTGTAATATTTTAAAGCCATTTATATGAAAAGTGATTGTACTTATCAAACTATAACCGGTATAGTATTTATAATTCCGAGATACCCTCGAGCCCAGCCTGGATAATAGTTCATTAGTCAGTGTACCTGCTTCTTCTGCAACACTCTCTGCACTAATATATTCGGTACCATCCCGGCCAATAAGTGTTGCAATATCTCCAGGCTTAACATCAGGAATGTCAGTAATATCCACTATAAGCTGATCCATACAAATTTTCCCTATTATTTTTGATTTTCTGCCTTTCAAAAGACAATGCCCCTTTCCGCCTGCGAGTATACTCGGTATGCCGTCAGCATAGCCTATGGAAATAACAGCAATTCTGGTATTTTCATCAGCTGTGAACTGTCGGTTGTAGCCTACTGACTCATTCTTAAGTATCTCCTTTGTCAAAACAACCCTGGCCTTTACCGAGAGAACAGGCTGAAGTTCAGGATTCATCCTTGTTTCATGGTCCAAATTGCTGAGTACACCGTACATAGCAATACCTATTCTGGCATAATCACATATAAGGTACGGATAGTTCAAAACACCATAGCTACTTTGTATATGGATTTTTTTCGGATTAATACCGTTCTCTCTTAGCTTATCAAGTGTTCTGTAAAATACTTCAATCTGATGTTTTGTGAAGTCAACATCCTTCTGTTCCAGACTGTCAGCTGAGCTTAAATGGGTAAAAGTTCCGCACACAATGAGATTTTCGTATTTATATATATTTATTAATTTTGCTAAGTTATTATGGTTCTCACCAAGCCTGTGCATTCCTGTGTCAATTTTTATGTGTACCTTAATTTTATAGTTTTCTGAATTTAAAAGGGTTGCATAATCAGAATCAATTACTGTTTGAGTAAGGTTATACTGTTTAAGCTTCACAAATTCCTCAGGAAATGTATATCCCAGAATTAGTATTTCACCATTGACCCCATACTTTCTGAGTCTTACTCCTTCTTCAATTACTGCAACAGCAAATGCATTGACACCGTTTTTGTTTAGTTCACGGGCTATTTCTTTATCACCATGACCATAAGCGTTAGCCTTGACAACAGCCATAATATTGCAGGTATTTGGCAATATTTTTTTAATCTCATGTATATTGTTCTGAAGGCTTTCCATATCAATTTCAGCCCAGGCTCTAGCCTTATTCCCTTTGATATTCTTTCTGCTACTGAAGCATATAAAGAAAATCGAGACCAAAAGTGATGTTAACACAACTGATAAGTAGTGAATAATACTGTTGTCAACAAGTAAGGATGTCATGTTTACCACTTTGGCAATTCCTCGTACAGCAATAATGCACATAGGATGCACAATATAAATCCACATTGAGAGGGTTCTAAAAATCCTTCCGGTTTTATCGTTGCACTTCCAGTTCAGCAGCAAATGAAACAGAAAAAACATACCAGGCAGAAGAGCTATATACATACTGTCATGTCTTTGCCACCCAAGTCTGTGAAGTATACTTCCCTCTGTAATCAGAAGTACCATCGATACTACCAGACCTGCCAGGCATGTTTTAATAGTGAATTGTTTCCCCGAAACGGCTATTATTCCTCCCATGACTAAAAACACAGGTGTCATTAATAGCCCGTTTCGTGTATAGTTAAAGAACATGAAGAGAATCTCATATATGTTCCTGATTAATGTAATCTGTACTGTCAATCCATAATAACTGTCACCCAATAAAGCTATTAGATAAAGAATTATTGTAACAGCAAACGCTTTTCTTAAACCCAGTTTCCAAAACAGGAAACTGACTGTTAAAACTCCCAAAATACTTGCAGGAAGATACCATAGATGATAAAAGGTACCCTCAAAAAGAATTTGCTTTAAAAGTTTTATAATTGAAAGCTGTTGTTTTAACGCCCCCGTATATATGTTTACCGGGATATACAATAGAATTGCAAAACAATATATTATTGCTGTCTTTTTAATTGATTTATTTATTATAGCCTTATTGATAATTTTTCCTGAAGTTGAGTTCTGAAATATAAAAAAGCCTGATATCATTAAAAAGAATGGAACTGATATTCTTGCCAGAACACGAGTTAGGATAAAGTCAGCTTCTATACTGACAGATGTCAACGGAAATGTATGTACTGATACTATAAGCAGCGCAGCAATAATCCTAAAATTATCTAGGCCATTATATCTTTTATCACTCATTTCCGTTCCTCCTAATTGTTAGATCTTCAGAAACTTTTTCGTTCTATTTATTTTCTTTTGCTAACAGGATCAGCTTGTCCAGTATGTTTTCGAAACTCATTCCAATACCTTTAAGCATGTTAGGATATCTGCTGTGAGTTGTGAACCCCGGAATTGTATTAATTTCATTGAACACAATTTTTCCAGAAGTAGTCAAAAACATATCAACTCTTGCAAAACCTCTGCAGCCAAAAGCGTTATAGAGCTTTAAAGCAGTATCTTTTATTCGTTGGGCTGTTAGCATGTCTACTCTTGCCGGCATGTATATTTTTGATGAGGCAGGAGTATATTTTTCATTAAAATTAAAAAAGCCCTGTTGTAATTCAATCTCATCAACCTCACCAATAATGAGTTCACTATTCCCCAACACAGCACACCCTACTTCAAAGCCATCTATACCTTCTTCAATAACGATTTTGGAATCATGTCTAAAGGCTTCAAATATTGCTTCGCGCAGTTCTCCGGGATAACCGACTTTAGTAATCCCAAAAGAGGAGCCTGACTTAGCAGGCTTTACATAAACCGGATATTTTAGATTTTCGGTTTTACGTTCTATTTCAAAAATATCCATGCCTTTGTCTGCACAGATTGAAGGGGGAACTCTGACACCTGCAGTTTGAGCAATTTTATGAGCAATATCCTTATCCATACACAGAGCAGAACACAGAGTATCACAGCCCACAAAGGGTATTCCTGCCAACTCTAATAAGCCTTGTAGTGTGCCGTCCTCTCCATTTTTTCCGTGCATGACGGGAAATACCACATCAATTTGCGTTGTTACAAATCTGTCCTCATAAAACTCAATAAAAGCTGCCTGACCCCTGTCAGGAGAAAAAACAGCTGGTATGCAGCTCTTATCCAAATGCCAGGTGTCGTTTTTTATTGCTTCAATTCCCCCAAAATATCTGAACCATTTACCCTCTTTGGTTATACCCATTAAAATAACTTCATATGAATCCCTCTTAAAATGTTCTACTACTGATGCAGCTGATTGAAGTGATACTCCATATTCTGTAGAACAGCCTCCAAATACAACAACTACACGCGTTTTATCCATCATCTATATCCCTCTTGTTTGTGATTTTTATTTCTTGAAGATAAATTAAACAACCTGCCAGGTTGACATTTATATTGTAGTCAATTCTAACAGGTTGTTTTTTAAATTGGACTTATAAATTCCTTAAGATTTTATTACGATTTTAATTAACTTATGAAATAGCTGGATATAAGTACATCATTCCATATAACGGGGTAAGGTAACTTTAAACTCAGTATACAACTCATTACTTTCTGCGGTAATTGATCCTCCATGGAGAACGACAATTTCTTTGGCAATAGCAAGCCCCAGTCCGGTTCCTCCTGTATTGCTTGATCTGGCCGTATCCAGGCGATAGAACTTTTCAAATATGGTGTCGAGTTTGTCCGTAGGAATGGTTTTACCTCTGTTTCTGAATTTTACGACTATGTCCCCACCCTGTTCACTTGCAGAAATCATAATTGTGCTATTCTCAGAGCTATAGGCCGAGGCATTCTTAAGGATATTGTTAAATACGCGACCCAGCTTATCGGAATCCGCAAAAATCATTATATTTTCTGCTGCTTCCACAACAGCTTCTTTATTTTCGGGTGAGAGTATCGGATAGAATTCGTCAGCCATTTGTTCAAGCATCAAAGTCAGATTTACATCTTCTTTTACAAGTGTTATGGTTTGAAGATTAAATCTTGTTATTTCAAAGAATTCATTTATCAGTTGTTCAAGTCGATATGCCTTCTCAAGAGTTATACCGGTATACTTGACCCTTTGTTCCAATGGCATATCTGGAGCTTCATTAAGAAGACTCAGGTAACCTATAACAGAAGTAAGCGGTGTCTTTATGTCATGGGCAAGATAAACCACCAGGTCATTTTTTCGTCTTTCGCTTTCCAATGCCGCTGCTCGTCTCTTTTCAAGAGTACTTTTTACCGTATTAAGTTTCTTTTCCATGAATTCAAGCTCACGAGGAAAGGTTATAGGCTCTTCAGACTCATTTACCAGCTGGTCTATACCATCGCTGATTTGCTTGAAATAACGGGTATACCTAGACATTGCAATATATATAAATATCAGCAGAAGAAAAACAAAGCCGATTCCAAGCAGCAACCCCTTGTTGTATCTGAAAATATTTGCATATATGTCGGCTGCTGACCAGTAATCAATTTTTAGTATTTTTTGAGCCAAGGCTACAAAACCTTCTGCAAAGGGTTCCTGTAATGCATTATCAATTAAAAAGTGTAGAATAAATAGTCCGACAATAACTGTTATCAAACCCGTCAGTAGTATTTGAGACAATATTTTGGTTTTTACCCGCCTTAAATCATTTTTCAATCTTATATCCCACTCCCCACACAGTTTTTATAAACCTGGGATTGCCTGCCGGCTCCTTCATTTTTTCCCTGAGATGTCTGATATGCACCATAACGGTGTTATTACTGCCGGTAAAATATTTTTCGCCCCATACCTCCTGAAATAGCCTTTCGGAGCTGATAACCTGACCTCTGTTTTCGCAGAGCAGCCAAAGAATTGAAAACTCCAAAGGAGTAAGAAAGAGAGGTGTTTCATTCAAAGTACACTGATGAGTTGACCTGTTCATAACCAGTCCCGAAACCTCGAGAATGTCACTATTCTGCTGGATGCCTTCGTTATATCTTGTGAATCGTCTAAGCTGAGCCTTAACGCGTGCTACCATTTCCAAAGGACTAAAGGGCTTTGTAATATAGTCATCAGCACCGAGGGTCAGGCCTGTTATCTTATCCATTTCTTCTACTTTCGCCGTCAGCATTATAACCGGAAAATTATACTTTTCCCTTATTTTCTTGCAAAGTGTAAAACCATCCATTTCAGGCATCATTACATCAAGAATAGCTAGGTCATATTTATTGGAATCAGTACTGTTCAAAGCCTCTATGGGGCTATAATACTTACTTACCGAGTAATTTTCATTCTTTAGGTAAAGTTCAACAAGATCCGCAATTTCCTTCTCATCATCCACAACAAGTATATTAATACTCATATTATCTGTACCACCTTATTTTTAATAATAGAAAATACACCATATCTGTTATTAAAAATTATAGCATATTAATCAGCAGGGATTCGTTTTGAGATATTAAGAATTCCTTAATTTTACTTGTAACTATTCTACGTACTTTTATTTATCTTACTTTTACCTTTATCTGTATATAGGTCCTCGTTACGAAGCGGTAAAGTGACTGTAAACTCTGTTCCATTATTCTCACCGCTTTTTACCTCTATGGTACCTCCATGAGCAGTGACGATAGCCCGGGTTATTGTCAAACCTATTCCTGAGCTCCCTGTAAGCCTGTTTCTGGACCTGTCAGCCCTATAAAGTCTTTCAAATATATATGGAAGATCTTCCTCGGGAATACCTTGTCCGTTATCTTTTATCATCATTTTGACAGAATTTACTTGTGACTCTATGTTTACAATAACTAGACCATCTTCAGGAGTATATTTGAGAGCGTTGGACAATAAATTTATAATTACCTGACTAATTTTATCACGATCTGCGTATATCTCAGTTCTCTTTCCATGAAAATCAATACTTATTCCTTTACTTAGGAATTGGCTCTCAAAATTCTGAAGCAGTCTCTTTGCATGTTCGGTTAAATCAAATAATTCCTTGTCCAGAACAAGCTCATCATTTTCATATTTTGTAAGCTTTTCAAGATCTCCGACCATTTTACCTATGCGAACAATTTCTTCATGACAGCTCTTTAATCGTTTGCTGTCAGCAGGCCAAATTCCATCTATCATAGCTTCCATATGACTTTGAAGAGTTGCGAGAGGGGTTCTTAGTTCATGGGCCAGATCCCCTGTCATCCTTTTTCTCAAGGCCTCCTGCTTTTCAAGAGAATCAGCAAGCTGATTAACAGTTAAGGTCAGCTCATTTATTTCATTAGTTGTGGATTTCTGAGTTATTCTTTCTGAGTAATACCCCTTTGAAATTGATTTGGCAGCTGCTATTACCTTTGATATAGGTGAACTCAGCCTCCTTGACATAATCCAACCCAATATTAACGCAAAAGCAAGTGAAAAAACACCTACACCTATAAGTACACTATTGAAAGCAGACATAAAAGCTTGGTCATGCTCATTAAGGTAATTGGGGCCATAAGTACCTATCTCTACGACGCCAACCTTGCTCAGGTTATAGTTTAAAGAATATGGAACTTCCCTGTAACCGGAAGCTTTTGCTCCTGTCATACCGCTGGCGTTTAAGGCCATATGTTCAATTATTTTCTGACACATTCCATTGTTATGTTCTTTAGCATCCCATAAGGTTTTTCCATTAATATCTTTAACTACAATAATTATTCCGTTGATGAGATAGCTTTCTCCTAAAGATTTAATATAATCGGTATTCCAAATATTGTTACCTTTATATTGAGCCGCCAGTGTGGTAACTATCTCTTTGTATCTAAGCTGTTGGTTCTCATTTACATATTCCTTGAAATTCTTTTCAACAAACAAGTTCGTCAGTATGCTAATCAGAAAGACGATAATTACTGCAGCAACAATATATGATATGGATAGCTTTGAACGCAAGCTGTTTGCCATTTTATCACCCCTTATAACTACGGCACGCAAAGCATGCCTCTACAAAACATTTCACTCTTTATTCTTTACTTCACTCTTTACCCTTCATTAAATAATCTATACCCAACCCCGTGAACTGTATGCAAATACCTGGGTACTTTAGGGTCATCCTCTATTTTCTGTCTGAGATTCTTAATATGGGTATCAACTGTTCTGTCAAAGCCCTTAAAATCTTCACCAAGGGCTATGTTTATCAATTCTTCTCGAGTAAAGGTTTTGTTTGGGTACTTTATCATACCAAACAGAATTTTATATTCATTTGGAGTGAGATTAACAACACTATCTCTCTTTTTAACCTCATGCTTTAGGTTATCAATTACAATATCTCCAAGTTCAATAACAGTTGGTGTCAGCAGTTCATCAGAGCTTCTTCTTAATACTGCTGCCACTCTGGCTACAAGCTGCCTTGGGCTGAAAGGCTTAAGTACATAATCGTCAGCTCCCATATCCAAACCTTTTAGTATATTTTCCTCTTCTGCTTTTGCAGTTAGCATTATAATTGGAACCCTTGACTCTTTCCTGATATTCTTACAGATTTCTTCGCCGGTAATATCGGGAAGCATAAGATCCAAAATTATAAGGTCAGGGTTAACTTCTTCAAAGACAGCCATGGCCTTATTACCGTTATAAGCTGTATATACTTTGTACCCGCTGTGTTGAAGATACGATTTTACAACTTCTACTATTTTATGTTCATCATCAACCACAAGTACTTTTTTTGACACATTCATATAGTTTCTCCTAATAAACTGATGTATTATTTACTAGTACTCCCGTACTAACTTATAGAAATGTGTCCCACACGAAATAAATAAAAAAATAGTATTATACTATTCTTTTATTTATTTCTAACCATGCTTCCACATTTCTATAAGTTGTACTCGCGTAATATACAGAAATTATGTACAACAGTTTAGTAATGATAAATTAGATTTTTCTTATGTAAAGATACCCCGTTTCACACAGTTGAAACGAGGTACCTTATTTCATAAAATCAACCAAATAAAATGATACTATTATTTAACTACATCGTAGCCCTGATCTTCAATGGCATCCATAATAGTCTTTCCGGTTACCTTTTCAGGATCAAATTCTACTGTAACCTTTTTATTTGCCAGGTCAACCGAAACCTTATCAACTCCATTTAGCGCTCCAACAGCCTTTTTTACACTGTTTTCACAGTGGCTGCAGGACATTCCCTCAACATTAAATTCAGTTATTTCTTTAGCCATAAAAAATCCCTCCATTTATCTCATAATGTAAATTTTTATTTCTCACTACCTTTTAAGATTGCTACTAATTTCTAACATATTATACACTATTTTTTATCAGGCTTAAAGCGCTTCAGACTTAGTGAATTTGTCACAACCGATACTGAGCTGAAAGCCATAGCACCTCCGGCAATAATCGGACTCAGTAAGCCTAAAGCTGCAAAAGGTATTCCTATTATGTTATATATAAATGCCCAGAACAGGTTTTGCTTAATCTTTTGCATAGTTTTTTTGGACAATTTTATCGCTATAGGAATAGTACGCAAATCACCGCTCATTAATGTTATATCAGCTGCGGCAATGGCCACATCTGTACCGGTACCAATTGCCAGTCCTATATCAGCCGTTGCCAGCGCCGGTGCATCGTTTATACCGTCCCCGACCATTCCCACAATTCTGCCCTTCTTTTTCAACTTTTCAACTTCTTCAGCTTTATTTTCAGGAAGAACCTCAGCGAGAACATTTGTAATACCCACCTGTTTCGCTATTGCAGCAGCAGTTCTTTTATTATCTCCAGTAATCATAAAGACTTCAATTCCCATTTTCAGCAGTTCTTCAATTGCCTCTCCGGAGTTTTCCTTTACAGTATCAGCAACAGCAAGCACAGCTTCAGCCTTATCATTTACCGCCATGAGCATGGCTGTCTTTCCTTCATCCTCCAATGCTGCAATAGTGCTTTCAATATTTTCTGTGTCTATCCCTTTTTCCTTTAACAGTTTTCGTGTCCCGATAAAAATTTCCTTATCACCTACAACAGCTTTTATACCCCTGCCCGGTATTGCCTCAAACACATCAGGATCAGGGATATTACCGCAATCTGCCTTACCTTTTTCGTATATGGCTACACCTAGGGGATGTTCAGAATTTTTCTCCGAGATTGCTGCCAGTTTAAGAAGTTCGTCTCCATCCAGTTTATTAAGAGAAATCATATCTGTTACTTTCGGCTTACCTTTTGTAATAGTCCCAGTTTTATCAAGAACTATACTATTTAGTTTGTATGCTCTTTCAAGATGTTCGCCACCCTTAATGAGAATACCGTTTTCAGCGCCTTTTCCGGTACCTACCATGATTGCTGTGGGAGTTGCTAAACCTAGAGCGCATGGACATGCGATAACTAAAACAGAGACTGCACTTACTATGGCCCCGGTTAAATCTCCTGCTGCTAAATACCAGATAAGGAAGGTAACCAAAGCTATCCCAATTACTACAGGTACAAAAATACCCGACACCTGATCGGCAATCTTCTGTATTGGAGCTTTTGACCCCTGGGCATCTTCAACCATTTTAATTATCTGAGATAACACAGTATCTTTTCCTATTTTTGTCGCTTCAAACTTGAATGTACCGAATTTATTAATTGTCGCACCAATAACGGTATCTCCCATTTTCTTTTCAACAGGGAGACTTTCACCTGTAAGCATTGATTCATCTATTGAGGAATTACCCTCAAGGATTTTTCCGTCTACAGGAATTTTTTCACCCGGCCTTACTACAACAATATGTCCAACTTCTACCTCTTCAATAGGTATGTCTTTTTCAATGCCATTGATAATTACTCTGGCAGTTTTGGCTTGAAGCCCCATTAGTTTCTTGATGGCTTCGGAGGTTTTACCTTTAGCAACTGCTTCAAAATACTTTCCAAGGAGTATTAAGGTAATTATCACAGCACCTGCTTCAAAATATAGTTCCTTCATCATTACGCCTGGCTCAGCAGGTACAAGGAATGCATTGTATATGCTGAAGAAGTATGCTGCAGATGTACCCATAGCAATTAATACATCCATATTGGCACTTTTTGCCTTTAGAGCGTGATAGGCATTTTTATAGAATCTGAATCCTATTATGAATTGTACAGGAGTAGCAATTATCAGTTGAAAATATTCATTATGAAGAAAAGCAACATCTATTTTAAGTAGAGAAAGAATCATCGCCAATATCAGCGGAGAGCTTAAAACTGCTGAAGCTATCAATTCGGTTCTCAATTTCTTTATTTCTTTTTCTCTTTGTGCTTTATCTATATCTTCAGATACATCCTCCACCTTTTCTGCCTTATAACCGAGATTTTCGATAACATTGATTATGTCTAATACTTTTGCTACTGAGGCATCAAACTCGACTGCTGCTTTTTCAGTTGCAAGATTCACAGCTGCCATTGATACGCCTTCCATCCTTCCAAGCCGTTTTTCAATTTTTCCAGAGCAAGCTGCGCAGGTCATCCCAGATATTTTAAATTCAACTTTAGCCTGGTCTTTTGGAGCTTCCTGAAGGACATCATATCCCAGCTTTTTCACTATCTCAATAATTTTACTCGAATCTATCTGGGTATCTTCGTATTCCACAGTTGCCTTTTCTACAGCAAAATTAACATTTGCCTGTTTAATCCCCTCTATTCTATTAAGCCCTTTTTCAATTCTTGCGGCGCAGGCTGCACAGGACATTCCGCTTATATTAAAGTTTTCTTTTCTTTCCATAAGTATTTTCCCTTCTACACGCTGTATTGATTCAGACCAATTATTCAACTATTTTGACCATCATAGAATAGTTAAATTAACTTATATATACCCATTAAGCTTACCCATCCAACAGCAAAATTTAAATCATTCCGGGAATACGTTCATCTTATTTTCTTCCGTCAGATCGATGCCTGTACGTAATTCAATAAAATATATCTACTTATCATCGACAACTTTTATATTGCTGCTTATCATACCCATCCAGCAGGTATAAACAAAATTGCCCTCCTCTTCGGGAGTAAATTCAATGTAGTTGTCACCGATAGTAAGCCCTTTCTGTATATTATACTCTGGAATCACTATTGGATTATTACATCCGTTAAGGTCACCAGCTTCAACTCTGATATTCCACTTAACATGTACTCCTTTTTGAACAGTAATAGGAGAATAACTGCCTGCTTCAAGTTTTGTAGTAACAGTTTGAACTCCGTCCTCAAGAATGGCTACGTTTGAAGAAACAGCTGAAGCCCTAATAACTGAGTTCGCAAGATTAATTCCAGAGATACTAAACCCTCTATTCATCATTATTATACCCAATATCATTACCAATACGGCACTAACCTTCAGCATTTTGTGCGTGAACTTCCGACTAAGTAAGGAGCTGATTGCTCCAAACCCCAACATTAACGGTACTGTACCCAGACTGAAAAGGAACATGGACAAAGCACCTGAGACAAAACTTCCGGTACCTAATGCATATAATTGCATAGCCTGCAATGGACCGCAAGGCATCAGTCCATTAAGCAGTCCAATAAAAAGAGGTCCTTTATTTCCGATACTGCTGTGAACATTTTTCACCAGGATTTTAGGAAGCCTCGGATTAAGCTTTCTCAGCCAAGGGAAAACATTCAACATATTAAGCCCCATTATAACCATAAAAAGACCGGAAACAACAGCAACAATCCCTTTCGCCGTACCTGAGAAGCTGACCACAGAACCAAGCGACCCTACAATACCTCCGACAGATGTATAGGCAATTACTCTTCCCATATTATATAGTAAGCCTGGTTTAAGTTCAGAAGCTTTTATATTAGATGAACTTTTTGATTTCCGAGTATAATTCTGAATGGAAACAGACAGATTTATTCCACCACACATAGCAATACAATGTAAGGAAGTCATTAAGCCCATAAAAAACAATATACCGTATCCCATGGACTGATCTATGTTTGGAATGAAATTAAAGCCAATAGTGCTGTTAATTATTGTATACAGAGCAAAAATAATTATTCCGACACCAAGGAGCTGTCCGATATTCTTCCCGGCTATGCTCCTATTTTCAGAAACCTTCTGTTTCGCTGAGTCAACAGAAGTATTATGCAAAGGATTATTTAGTACCTTATAATCCAATCTATCTATTACCCCAATTATTTCCTCGAGCTTGATATCATTTGAATTATAAGTTATATAGACATTGGCGCTGTTAAATATTGCTTTAACCCCTTCTATGCCTTCTAGTTTTTTAAGTGTATTTTCGATGCGTGTTTCACAGCCAGTACAAGTCATACCGTCAATATGAAGAATTCTTCTGATGATATACTTTTCCATTTAACCTCCACATAGACTACACTATTTTGTCTTCCAGTTATTTGTAAATAGTTCCTTGTTCTGTGCTATGAATTCCTTTGAAATAACAATATTTGTTCCGTCATCGGTTTTGTTTTCTTTATATATAGGAACAGGATTACAGCCGCCTCTCTGTAATTCAATCATATCCATAGAGAACTGATTCCCGCAGTTCTGACAAACCAGTACATCTCCTTCCTGCTTGTAATACGCTCTTGGTGAACCATTGCAAACCTGACAGGTATTAAAAGCAGTTCGTATTGTTCCGTCACTAGCCTTAACAGCAAGAATTTCCATTTTTTTATTATCTACTTTTGCAGGATAGAATTTAACTGTTTCAGTAATTTCACTCTTATTAATTACTACATCCTTAACAGAAGCCGAAGATGCAACTTCTTTTCTGCTGCCAAAGCCCATATTTGATATAAGGATTACTGCTCCTAGAATTACAGCCGCAACAATTATAATTGTAAGTTGTTTATTTTTGTTTAAGTGTTCGTTGGTATTCCGATTTTTCTTTATCATAATCTCCTCCCGGATATATCTACAACTTTGTTTACCATACTAGCAAATGTTTATGTAGATTTTATGAAGATTGACAAAGTATAATTAATTATGAAATATAAAATTAATCAACATAAAAGCTAACATATATTTACAATTACTAAAATCTACAGTAATATTGTTTTATGTAGATTTATTAACCAGGGGGTTTATATGAAATCAGTAAAAATGACATACATATCCAGCTTTATTTGCGGAATATTACTTTTTATTATCGGAATTGTTTTACTTATCAATATTAAAAACGCTCCTGGGCCTGTTAATAATGACAATATCACACCTTCTAATAATACAAATCAATTAGATATTATCGATAATTATACTGTAAATAAGAATCCCATAAATTTCTTAGTTTTAATCAAGGAAGCGTCTGGAAATAATACAGACACAATAATTATAGCTAACTATGCACCTGAAACCAGACAGATTAATCTTTTAAATATTCCTAGAGATACAAAGGCCGGTAATAAGGACAATATTAAAATTAATGCCATATACAACAGAGGAATAAGAGGATCTCTAAACCCCAGTCAGGAAGATAAGGTTGAAGCGATAGAATATACTACTCAAACTATAACAAACCTTACCGGTATAGAAATTAATTACTATATTTATCTTGAAATTGATACCATTAAGGAAATCGTTGATAAACTTGGAGGTATTTACTTTGATGTGCCGACCAGACTTAGATACGACGATCCTACTCAGAATTTGCATATTGACCTTCAGAAAGGGTACCAATTGCTGAATGGTGATAAAGCTGAACAATTTCTTCGTTTCAGACAAGCACATAGGCGTTACTATTCATCCGATGAATATAAGGAAGTTAGGAAAATTTATGATGGCTCGGATTTAGTAAGAACAGAGATGCAAATCAAATTTGTTAATGCCATCATTGAGCAAAAAGTGAATCTGCTTGAAATCCCAAAGCTTATCCCTGTTATAAACTCTGCTTTTAACAACGTAGTTACTAACACTGAGTTAAATAATGTTCTCACGCTATTAAGTGCCTTTACGCAAGGGTCCAGACCAGAAATGAACACGTTCAAGTTATATGGAATTGATAAGAGAATAGATGATTTGGCCTTTATCATTTATAACAATACTATTGAGGATACAAAGAGTAAAAAAATACTTAGATCAGATGAAGTTATAGAAAATTATTTTAGTGTACCTGTTGCTACGTTTATTCCTGACAAAAATAAAAAGTACGATTTTTCAACTGCCAAGGGTAGCAATCCATCAAACTCTGAAACTGATTCGGTTGGTGATAACAGCGATAAGCCTTAAGTCTCAATATTCCCTTGCAACAACTTAACTTTAACAACGTTTGGAAGAGAGTTTAACAGCAAGTCTAAAATGAAACAGCTTTAGTTTTAGTTTATTTATTTTTAACCCCTGTGAAATGTTATTATTGTATAATACTAACATTTATTCACAGTTATTACAATAAAATTGATATTAATATTGTCAAATTTACTATAATTTTCTAGAATATTCTAATAAAATTTCTTATAACATAATATGCTGTAAATATAGTAAGTACTATTACCCAGAATGATTTGCTCCTTGGTATGATTCTTAACTTCCATCCAAATATTCCTGTCAATAATTCCACATATGCCAGCATAGTTATTGTAATTCCCAATAAAGGAACGGGATTATATTTTAGTGATCCTATAATATCTCCTGATAGCAGGTGTTGTACACTTCTGGTATTACCGCAGCCCGGACAATATATATGAAGATAAGTGTAACTTGGACACCCCGGTAAAAGGGTGCCCAAATAATACAACTCATGTCTGAATACGTATACAAAGGCAACAGAGATAAATGGGAAAATAATTAATATGAATTTTAACCAAGCAGATTTAATGTTCAAAGCAACCTCCGTAACATATAAACTACAAATCAATAATAGCTCATTATGAGTAAATGCTTTTTATTAGAGAACTTATACATTCACACACGCTAATAAATGTTCAATGTTAATTATACTCCTATTTCTTCAATAAAGACTGATTACGGATGAAATTCAAAAACGGTTATCATTTTAATATAAATTCCAGTTTAAGCATATCATCTAGCGATACCTTCCCGTTATTGTACGACTTCCTGTTCTGAGTTTTATTCATATAATTTATGCTTCTTTTACTACACCACTGGATACAGGCCATACACTGCTCACAGCTATTATTCCAGACAGGACGGCCATCAACAGTCATGCTTATATTGTTGACCGGACATACCTTTTCACAAACTCGGCAGCCGTTACAGTTATGATTTATATTAAAGTGTTTATCCTGTGACTTAAAATTCATCCTTTTATCTATAATATTCTTTCTCCCGCTTTTGAAACTTAAATACAATCTTTCAAAGGCACGCGGGCCAATAGGATCTGTTTCAATATTTTGTTGAATACTTTCAGATATTCTATGGACTGTTTTTTCAGCCCTTTTTAATATAAAATTATTAATTTTGTCGGGAAAGGCTCCATATTCAACAATATAGTTTCCGGGCATAACTATTGAATATTCTCCCTTAAGCTTATAGCCCCTCTCTTCCAGTAAATCACGCAGTCCGACAAGTGCTAACCCTCTGGAGCTGCCATGAGCAGCTATACCAAATATATATTGCTTTTTACTTAATAAGAGCTTCCTGATAAAATTCTCTACAAAGATCGGCATCATATAATAATAAACGGGAAAAACAAATCCAACTCTTTCGTATGTAGATGCATCCAGTTCCTGCTGGTCATGCCTTATGCTGAGAAGCTTAGTATCTCCAAGCTGTTTGGCTATTTTTCTTGCAACGGCAAGGCTATTTCCTGTTCCGGTAAAATAAAAAATTGCATTTGTCATAATTAATACTCCTCTAATTAGTTTTGAAATTCTATACTTTATATTTCAAAACTAATAATACACTTATCGCCAATCAAAGTCAATTAGTTTTGAAATATGATCCATTTTATTTAATAATTAGCTGTAAAATAAATACTAAGTTGCATCCATAATTAAGCGATGTATAATTAAAAGGTGTAACCCATTGTTTTTGCATCAAGATTCAATAAGCAAAATTAAAGAGGTGTTTCTTTATGAATAAATATGAAATACGTACTAATAAAAAAAAGGAAGCAATACTAAATTCAGCTCTTGAATTATTTAGAGAGAATGGATTTATTAATACAAATATAAAGAGTATTGCCGATAAGGCAAAAGTATCACAAGTTTCAATCTATAATTACTTCGGAAGTAAAAATCTTTTGGTGAAGGAAGCCATTTCTATTCTGATGGAAGGAATTCTATCTACAGCTAATGATATATTGGCTGAACCTCTCTCCTTTACTGAAAAAGTAAAAAAGGCACTGTCTTTATGTACAGATAAATTCGATAGTGAAATTAAAGAATTCTTTTCTGTGGCAGCTCTCGAAGATCCACAAATGGTACAAGCTATAATAAGTACATTGACTGAGAAAAAGAATATTCTGTATAAGAAATACATAGAGTCAGGTAAAGCGGAGGGATTTATTGATTCAAATATTCCCACTGAGACAATATTGGATTTTCTAAACGCAATAAATACTCTTGGAAATGATCCGAAGTCCAACAATATAAAATATCGTGAGGACATTTTGAGACTATTGTTAAATGGGATTATTTTAAAGAAATAGCGGAATGGAAGATATAATGAGCTTCAAAAAGCTTAGGTTTTTTACTGCTAAAAAAAATACAGTGTGGCAGTTACTGTCACACTGTATAAACAAAATGGCTTTACCATCTCTTAATTCTTCAGACTATGCAGTGGTGCAGGAATTCTGCCACCTCTCTTGATAAACTCACTACTACTGAATGAATTGACCTTCATTACCGGACCTGAGCCAAGTAAGCCGCCAAATTCCACCTTATCGCCGATTTTTTTGCCGGGTGCAGGAATTATTCTGACAGCGGTTGTTTTTTGATTAACAACACCGATTGCAGCCTCATCAGCTATTATGGCTGAAATAGTTTCGGCAGTGGTATCACCGGGAACAACTATCATATCCAGCCCTACAGAACAAACACAAGTCATGGCTTCCAGCTTTTCAAGTGAAAGAGCACCTGATAGCACTGCGTCTATCATACCTGCATCTTCACTGACAGGAATAAATGCACCACTAAGGCCGCCAACATAAGAGGAAGCCATAACGCCACCCTTTTTAACTGCATCATTCAATAATGCTAACGCAGCAGTGGTACCATGAGTTCCGCACTTCTCCAGTCCCATTTCCTCAAGTATATGGGCAACACTATCACCTATTGCAGGTGTTGGAGCTAAAGAAAGGTCAACAATGCCAAAGGGTACATTCAATCTTCTTGAGGCTTCCTGAGCAACCAACTGACCCATTCTTGTAATTTTAAAAGCTGTCTTCTTTATTGATTCAGCCACAACACCAAAGTTCTCACCTTTCACCTTTTCAAGAGCGCACTTAACAACTCCCGGACCGCTTACTCCCACATTAATTACACATTCTGGTTCACCAATTCCATGAAAGGCTCCTGCCATAAACGGGTTATCTTCTACAGCATTTGCGAATACTACAAGCTTGGCACATGCCAAAGCTCCGCTATCCGCTGTCAATTCTGCACATTTCTTAACTATCTGCCCCATTTCTGCAACAGCATCCATATTTATACCTGATTTAGTGGAAGCAATGTTAACAGATGAGCAAACAAGCTTGGTTTCACTTAAAGCCTCCGGGATGGAGGAAATTAGTTTCCTGTCCCCATTTGTATAGCCTTTGTGAACCAGTGACGAATAACCACCAATAAAGTTAACTCCTACTGTCTGAGCTGCTTTGTCCATAGCCTTCGCAAACTTTGCATAATCTTTGCTTTCACAGCTTTCAGCAATAAGTGCTATAGGAGTAACAGATATTCTCTTATTTATAATAGGAATACCGTATTCCCTCTCAATATTTTCGCCAGTAATAACAAGCTTTTCAGCATACCTGGTAATCTTATCGTATATCTTCTTACAAGAAACATCAATATCAGGGTGAGAGCAATCTCTAAGAGAAATGCCCATTGTTATAGTTCTGATATCAAGGTTTTCTTTTTGAATCATTTTAAGTGTTTCAAAAACTTCAAAAGGACCTAACATTAACCTTCACCTCATATTCTATGCATTGAATTGAATATATCTTCATGCTGGATCTGAATTTTTAAACCGAGTTCCACACCCTTCTTTTCAAGCTTATCTGAAAGATCATGAAAATGAATATTACATTTTGAGATATCAACAAGCATTATCATCGTGAAAACATCCTGTAAAATTGTCTGTGTGATATCAAGTATATTGACATCACTTTCTGCCAATATATTACTTACTCCTGCAATTATTCCTACTCTGTCTTTTCCAATAACAGTTATAATCGCTCTCATTCTTATCTCCATTTCCGGCAGTGCCACTATTTAATTTTCGTAAATGAAATACTAACCTATTAATAGGTTAGTATAAAAAAACTTATTAAATTGTATTATATAACTTTGTTATATAAATATCAATTCCGAACATACGTTTGATTTCTTGTATATTATATGTTATAATCATATTAACAATGATTATTTATGCATTATGATGTTTGCATTGCTGTAATTATTGTTTACTTATTTTATCGTAAAGTGAGACAAATTTATGGACTTACTGGAGAAACTCGGGGTTTTAGCTGATGCGGCAAAATATGATGTCTCCTGCTCTTCCAGCGGTGGGACGAGAAGTAACAAAAACGGAGTTGGAAACAGCCATGCTGCGGGTATCTGCCATACCTGGTCCGATGACGGCAGATGTGTTTCACTGCTAAAAATTCTCTTATCAAATGAATGTATATATGATTGTGTCTACTGTGTCAACAGAGCCTCAAACGATATCCCAAGGGCCAGCTTCACTGCTGATGAGGTCATTGAACTCACAATGAATTTCTACAGAAGAAATTATATAGAAGGTCTTTTTCTCAGTTCAGCAGTTCTGAAGAACCCAAGCCATACAATGGAACTCATATTGGAGATTGTCCGCCGACTTCGAAATGAGCAGGGCTTTTTCGGTTATATTCACATAAAAGCCATACCGGGAGCTGATCCCAAGCTTATTCACGAGGCGGGTTTATATGCAGATCGTATGAGTGTGAATATAGAATTACCCTCTGACAAGGGACTGGAGGTTCTTGCTCCTCAGAAACCTGTTAAAGCTCTGCTAAAACCTATGCAGCAAATCAGCCAGGGCATAATGGAGCATAAAGAATATCACTTAAGCAGAACTAGCCGTTCCTCTGATAGCTTCACCAATATTAATGCTATTGCCGGAGCCCAGGGAACCTTCCCTGATAATCTTCCAGATACTGATTTGTCCAGAAAGGATTTGTCCTCCAGAAAATCAGGAAAGTACTTTGTACCGGCCGGTCAAAGTACACAGCTGATTGTAGGAGCAACTCCCGACAGGGATTTGAGCATTCTTAAGCTTTCCGAAGCTTTATACAGCCGTTTCTCCTTAAAGAGAGTTTATTATTCAGCCTTTGTACCCACAATCACCGACCCCAGGCTGCCGGCCTTAATAAAGCCCCCGCTGCTCAGAGAGCACAGATTATATCAGGCAGACTGGCTTTTAAGGTTTTACGGATTTGAAGCAGACGAGTTGCTGAACAAGGAAAAACCTGATTTCGATCCCGAACTTGATCCTAAAGCCAACTGGGCGCTAAACAATCTTCATTTGTTTCCGTTAGAGGTTAACAAGGTTGATTATGAAATGCTTCTAAGGGTTCCTGGTATTGGAGTTAAGTCGGCCCAGAGGATTGTTGCTGCAAGGCGGGTCAGCAAACTGGATTTTGATCATCTGAGGAAGATGGGAGTTGTTCTTAAGAGAGCAGCGCACTTTCTTACCTGTCAGGGCAAGACTTATGAAAGCTTCAGTCAGAATGAGTACATTGTAAAGGAAGCACTTACCTCAGCAAAACTGCTTTCCCAAGGTAAAAAATCAGTGCCCGGACAGATGTCGCTGCTCTCAACTATAAATGAATCCGGGCTTGGAGAAAATATGTCGGACCTGTACTTATTCAATCCACGGGATAGTACCACACAATGGCTCAGTTATTACAGCCAGCCGCAGGATGGGAGGTTGCTTATAAGTGATATACATTTATGACGGAACCTGGGATTGCTTTCTTACAGCTGTTCATCATTACTACTACGATCATGAACAGGTTGAAAATATCGAGTCAGCACTAAGCTATACCCCCAATCTAATTGATGAATACAGAAGTATTCCAAATGACAATGCAAAAGCAAAGACAGTCGAGCAAGCCATTCTGCATAAAATCTCCTATGAAAGTTTGGAGAATATTCAGAAGTGTTTCTTTTCCGAGTTCTCTGGACGCGAGATGTGGATATTAAATTATATAAAGCTGGGTTTCAAAATTGGTCCTAAAATTGATTACATGTTAGGTGATCAAACTGTACTTAATGTACTTACACCTGCCAGAAAGGTAGGAATAGAATGTCACAGACTACTGGGATTGCTACGATTTGAGCTGCTTGAAAACAATATTTACTATGCAAAAATTCAGCCTGACCACAATATAATCACTTATATATCACCACATTTTAAGGAGCGTTTTGCAGACCAGAACTGGATAATTCATGATACAAAACGAAATTTGGCTTCACTGTACAACACAAAAAGGATGCTTATTTCCTATATGGACCTGTCAAACATACCCGAGCTTCATTCTGAGGAAATCAGATTTCAGGACCTTTGGAAAAATTACTACAAGCACATCGCTATTAAGGAAAGATACAATCCAAAACTTCAAAAGGGCTTTATACCAAAACGCTATTGGAAAAACCTGACTGAAAAACAATAGCCTGCATCCCTTGGCAGGCTATTGTTTTTATTCATTTATGAATAGTGAATGGTTAATCACTATTACAAACTGTTTACCAGTTCCTTAAACACATTTCCCCTCTGTTCAAAGTTCTTAAACATATCAAAGCTGGTACTTGCAGGAGAAAGTATTATGCAATCACCCGGCACAGCCTCACTGTACGCCCTGGTCACTATTTCCTCGTAAGTACTGCAGTGAATTATTTTAACTTCACTTTCAATATCTGTCTGATGTACGTAATTGTTATAGGCTTCTTCAATTCTTGGAGCTGTAGCACCTATAAGCAGGAGAATTTTTACCTTTTCAGCTATTACCTGCCCTAAAGGTTCATAGGGTATTCCCTTATCCTTACCTCCCGCGATTAATATAACCTTATTCTTAAAGGTACTGAGAGCTGCAATTGTCCTGGATGGACTGCTGTCAATGGAACTGTTGTAAAACTTAATTCCGTTAATTTCCCTTACCAGCTCAATCCTGTGTTCCACACCCGTAAAGGTAGAAGCTATTTTTGCGATAGTTTCGGGTTTTACAAAATCAATGGTTGCCGCAGCAGCTGCCATATAGTTTTCAATATTATGGACTCCAGGAATTAAAATGTCATTAACATCTACAATCTCTATTTCCTTGTCCTTACTTTTCATAATAATTTTATTATTTTTAAGAACAATTCCTCTTTCAAGAGAAGCTACTCTTGAAAAATATACAAATTCACCGTTGGCTTCACTTGAAAATGCTTTGGTGACATCGTTGTCATGGTTCAGAACAAGTTTATCCTTAGCTTTCTGATAAAGGAATATATTCTTCTTTGCATCAATATACTCCTGTAACGACTTATGAACATCTAAATGATTTGGAGATATATTCGTAATAACTGCTACTGAAGGGCTGTTTTTTATGGTCATAAGCTGAAAGCTGCTAAGTTCCAGTATGACTTTATCCGACTCCTTGACTTCATCAATCTTACTTAAAAGCGGGGTTCCTATATTCCCACCAAGCCAGCAGTTATAGCCTTCTTCTGACAATATATTAAATATCAATGTAGTTGTTGTGGTTTTACCGTCACTTCCCGTAACTGCAAAAACTTGAGCCGGGCAAAGTTCAAGGAAGACCTCCATCTCTGAAGTAAGTTCTGCACCATTTGCTAACGCTTCCATTAGTTCAGGCACATCAGGTCTCATACCCGGTGTCCTGAAAATAAAGTTGAAACCCTTAAGTTTAGATAAATATCCGCTACCGATGCTGTATTTTACAGGCAGTCCTTCCAGCTCTAATAAAGCATCCTTAAGGTTTTCAGAAGTATTTTTATCAAAAGCTGTAACATCTACACCCAAATTTATCAAATATTTAATTAATGGAATATTGCTGATACCAATCCCCAATACAGCTACCTTTTTATTTTTGATGTCCGTCTTAAACTGTTCAAGCTTGCCATTCATTAAATTTCCTCCCTAAAAATAATTTATTTTGCTATTGATTTAATAAAACATTTATAGTACAATACATTATGCAGTTCGAGTTCACGCGGATATGGCGGAATTGGCAGACGCGCATGATTCAGGTTCATGTGAGAGAAATTTCATGCAGGTTCAACTCCTGTTATCCGCACCAAAAGA
>JAEYWA010000220.1 GCA_023431385.1 Bacillota bacterium
TAACCGTAGTGCGGAACGGTGTGGAAAAAGCGATGAACTGCTTTAATAAATAGCGGAGGAACACATGAATTTATTTGCAGACCCCCTTTTAAAACTGAATGAATACAATACACTTCTTGAGGCTGTCAGTAATAACCTTGGGCCGGTTTCGGTAATAGGCCCCTCGGACTCTCAAAAGGTTCACATTGTATACTCAATGCTGACTCATATGCATGCAAAGGGTTTATTCGTAACCTACAATGAAATGCAGGCAAGAAGAGCCTTTGAGGATTTCCAACTATTCCTTGGGGACGATGTGATTTACTTTCCCCCAAAGGAAACAATGCTCTACAGTGTCGAGGCAAGAAGTAACGATATTATATATCAGAGAGTAAAAACTCTGCTCAGATGTATAAATGGTGACTACAAGGTTATGGTGCTGCCGGCTGAAGCCCTCACTCAGATGATTTCACCGAAGGACTTGTTTATAGGAGGGGTGATAAATATTGAACTGGGGGACCAGGTCGAACTTGAGGAACTTGTATCAAAGCTGGTTCTCTATGGTTATGAAAGAGTTGAGGTTGTGGAAGGCAAAGCACAATTTGCAATTCGAGGCGGGATTGTAGACATCTTTACAATTAATAGCGAACATCCTCTCAGAATTGAACTTTTTGACACTGAAGTTGATTCAATCAGATACTTTGATGAGGCAACCCAGAGATCGACGAATTCATCGGATACCTGTACTATAGCACCCGTAAGGGATGTTATATATGATGACGGTTCAAAAGACTCAATCATAGCAAAAATCAGAAAGGATTTAAAGGATTATGTAAATAAATTAAATAAAAAGAGTGGCTCAGAAGAAGTAGCGGCAAATATTGTTAAAAGGGTAAACGAAGACGTTGATAACTTGAAAGAGCATCATTACTTTGCGGGAATTGACAGATATCTGCCTTACATTCTGGAGAAACCCCAGTCAGTTATGAATTATATAAGCGACGACGCTGTGGTAATTCTTGACGAGACCATAAGAATATCCCAGAGAATAGAAAATGTTGAACTGGAACAGGAGGAGCTTGCTAAGAGCTTACTTGAGAAGGGAACATTGCTTCCCGGAGGGGCAGGATGGACCCATAGCTTTAATAAAATTGTTGATCAATTCAAAACCTTTAAAGTACTAACTCTTGCGGCAATTGCTTCAAATAATGCACTTCTGAGGCCTTCAAGCCAGATATCCATACCTTGCAGGACAGGTAATTCCTATCAGAACCACATGGAGTTACTTATTAATGATATTGAACTGCTAAAAGGGAAGAATTACAAGATAGTGGTACTGTCCGGGCCAAGTGGAAGAGGACACAGACTTGTTGAAACCCTTGCAACCAATGACATTATGTCAAACTACACCGACAGCTGTGATAAGGAGGTCCAGGAGGGCGAGATAGTTATTACCCGCGGTAGCCTCCAGAAGGGCTTTGAGTATCCTACAGCCGGATTCGTTGTAATCAGTGATAAAGAGGTTTTCGGGCAGGATAAAAGAATTAAGAAGGCAAAATCCAAACATGACGGTAAGAAAATAAAAGCCTTTTCAGACTTGAATGTAGGAGATTTTGTCGTACATCAGGCCCACGGAATAGGACAGTACATCGGTATAGAAAAACTGACAGTGGGAGAGATAAAGCGTGACTATCTTAAGATACGTTATCAGGAGGGGGCTTTTCTTTACATTCCTACTAACCAGCTTGATCTTATTCAGAAATATATCGGAACCGAAGGGAAGGCTCCAAAGGTAAATAAGTTGGGGAGCTCGGATTGGGCCAAAACCAAAAGCCGCGTGAAAGAATCCTTGCGAGAGTTGGCGGGAGAGCTTATAAAGCTTTATGCTAAACGTCAGGCTGAGGTTGGACATTCCTTTGCTATTGATACTGTGTGGCAGAGACAGTTTGAAGAGCTGTTCCCATATGATGAAACAGATGATCAACTAAAATGTATTGAAGAAATTAAGAAAGACATGGAGTCACCGCGTCTTATGGACAGACTTTTGTGCGGTGATGTAGGGTATGGTAAAACAGAAGTTGCAATAAGAGCTGTTTTCAAGGCTGTAATGGATGGAAAGCAGGTAGCTTATTTAGTACCTACAACTATTTTAGCACAGCAGATATATGAGAACTTTAAGAAGAGAATGAGCGACTTCCCTGTAACTGTAGATGTAATGAGCCGCTTCCGGACTACTGCCGAGCAGAAGAAAATCGTAAAATCGGTTAAGACCGGAAATATTGATATTTTAATCGGAACTCACAGACTGCTTCAAAAAGATATTGAATTTAAGGATCTAGGTCTTCTTATAGTTGACGAAGAACAACGTTTCGGAGTAACACACAAGGAGAAGCTAAAAGCCATAAAGCCTAATGTAGATGTTTTAACCCTCACAGCAACGCCTATACCAAGAACTCTTCATATGTCACTGGTTGGTATACGTGATATCAGTGTGATTGAAGATCCCCCAGAAGAAAGATATCCTGTCCAAACGTATGTTATGGAGCATAATACCGAGCTCATACGTGACGGTATAGTACGAGAACTAGCCAGAAACGGTCAGGTATTTTATCTATATAACCGTGTAAGAGGAATAGAGCTTAAAGCAGAAGAATTAAAGAGGCTTGTGCCAGAGGCCAGAGTTGCCACGGCACATGGACAAATGAACGAGAAAGAGCTGGAAGATGTTATGTACAGCTTTATTAACGGCGAGTACGATGTTCTGGTTTGCACCACCATAATTGAATCGGGGCTTGATATGCCTAATGTTAATACCATAGTTGTTGAAGATGCAGACAGAATGGGACTTTCACAATTGTATCAAATACGCGGCAGGGTGGGGCGCTCAAACCGTTTGGCTTATGCCTTTATTACCTACAGAAAGGATAAGTCACTTTCCGAAGTAGCTGAAAAAAGACTTCAGGCAATCAAGGAATTTACTGAATTTGGTTCGGGGTTCAGAATTGCCATGCGCGATTTGGAAATAAGAGGAGCGGGTAATCTTCTGGGGCCTGAACAGCATGGACATATGGAAACTGTAGGTTATGAAATGTATTGTAAATTGCTTGAGGAAGCGGTTCAGGAAATCAGTGGGGATTCAGTCCGGCAAACTGATGAGGAAATGGCTATTGACTTAAATGTTAGTGCATATATTGACGATGATTATATCAGTTCGGAAGAACTAAAAATTGACATGTATAAAAAAATAGCAAATATACAAAATGAAAATGATGTAATTGATATAAAAGATGAGCTTATTGACCGTTATGGAGACATCCCCGAAGAGGTTGAGAGTCTTATGGATATTGCATATTTTAAAGTACTGGCCAGACAGTGCAGCTTTACCGGTATCTCCCAAAAGGATGAAATAGTCATTTTTCAGTTAAGTAAAAACGCAAAAGCACTTCCCATGTATCTTGGGAAGCTTATGGATAAATATCCGAGAAGAATTATGTTTAACGCTGGAAGCAGCCCATATATTACCTTCAGGCTTAATAATCTGGCAGGAAGAGATATTTTGGCAAATATTAAGATTTTGTTACATGACATTATTAAATTGCAGTGTTGTGAATAATTGAATATAATTGTTACAGAGTGTTCAAATAGAAACAAGTTGTACAAGCGTGTTAATAATAAGAAACGGGGAGCGATTACCTTTGGAAAATGAAAATGCAAATGTTAAAAAAAGGTCAAAAGGCCTTATAATCGGGTTAGTTGTAGCTGCAGTTTTAGTAATTGCAGCAGTTATTCTATTTATATTACAGCCTTGGTCGTCCAGTGTTGCGACAGTTGATAATTTAAAGATAACAAGTTATGAGTACAAATTTTTCTCAAAATTTAATATGAACCAGTTCTTGTTAAGTGTTGACAGCAATAATACTGACAAGTACGATTGGAATACAAAAAAAGGTACCGAGACAGCAAAAGATTCAGTAAAGAAAAGTACTCTTGAACAGATTCAAGAGTTGAAAATACAAATAATCAAGGCAAAGGAAGCAGGCCTAAAGCTTGAAACTGAAGATCTGAAAAGCGTTGATGAGGCAATAGATCAGTTGATATCCCAATACGGCAGCAGAAATGCAGCTGAGGAAGCTGTTAAATCTGGATATGGAGTTACATTATCCGAATATAAGGAAATATATAAAAGCTTTACGCTTGCACAAAAATATCAGGCTTATGTTATAAAAGACGTGAAAGTAACTGACGATGAAATTAAGAAGTATTATGACGAAAATAAAAGTGAATTTGACAAGGTTACTGTAACCCATATTCTCATGAAAACCGTTGATGAAAAAGGTGCTGCCGTTAGTGCAGGTAAAAAGGCAGAGGCAAAGAAAAAAGCCGATGAACTTCTGGCTAAGGTAAAAGCCGGAGAGGATATAAAGAAGTTGGCAATGGAGTATTCCGAAGACAAGCCTGCGGCTACTACTAAAGACAGCAGAGGCTATCAGGGCGAATATACCTTTGGCAAAGGAGAAATGCTTCCAGAGTTTGAACAATGGGCATTCGATAAAAACCGTAAAGCTGGAGATGCTGATGTTGTAGAAACTTCTGTCGGTTACCATATAATGCAGTTTCATAAAAGGGCAGTAACTCCTTTGGAGGATGTAAAAGAAAGTATAAAACCAGCGCTGTTAAATAAGAATCAAAGTGACTTTTTCAATAAGAAACTTGACGAATTGAAAAAAGATTCCAAGTATACACTCAAACCCGATGAAAATGCTATAACAAAGGTAGATAAAAGCTTATACGGTATATAATTATCTAATAAAATAGAAGAATAATGCACCCCGGTGTCAGAAGTTCAGACTGACATTTCGGAGGTGCATTTTATTTGTAAAAAATATATGTTTTTCTATTTAATCCTGCCTTTCCAATAATGTATAAAAAATCATCAAGTTTACAATACTAAGACTAAAATAACCTATTAAGGAGGTAATATATTTTGAAAGCAACTGGAATAGTTAGACGTATAGACGATTTAGGAAGAGTTGT
>JAEYWA010000281.1 GCA_023431385.1 Bacillota bacterium
CCGGGAGGAAGGGCAAGCGGAATAAAAACCGATGTTAGGAAGGAATTCCCTTATGCCGCCTATGATAAGCTCAGATTCAATATTCCCGAGCACTCATACTGCGATGTTAATTGCAGAATGAACGTAAAAATTGAGGAAATATTCGAATCCATGGCAATTATCAGGCAGGCTCTGGATAAAATACCTGAGGAAGGTCCGGTATCTGTCCAAATCGGAGACCTTAAGCCTTATTCATTTGCTTTTGGTATTACAGAAGCTCCGAGAGGTGAAAATGTTCATTTTGTTATGACTGGGGAAAACAATACAATATTACGTTATAAGGTCAGGACACCTTCCTTCTGTAACTGGCCTGCATTATGTCATGCTGTCAAGACAAATACCCTGACGGATTTTCCATTGATAAATAAAAGCTTTAATCTTTCCTATGCGGGAAATGACCTGTAATATAATTAAGAACACTGTGTAGCCGCAATGCGGCTCAAAGACATAGCGTGTCAAAGCCACTGAAGCGTCAAAGCCATTAAAGTGGCTTTAGGAGGTTCATATGCACAATATTATTAAAAAAATGTTTCAGCATGGTACTGTTACGGTTGATTATCCTAAGAAACCAATAAAAAGTTCATTTATAACCGGCTCACCGGAGTTTGATTACAATAAATGCAAGCGCTGCATGAAATGTAAAAACACTTGTCCAACGGGTGCAATTGTATTTGTTGATAATGATATGGAAAAAAGAAAATCACCGGCTGTAAATCTTGATGAATGTATATTCTGTCGTTTTTGTGAAGAAAATTGTCCTGAAGGAGCCATATGTCTTTCAAACAGGTTTGAACTTGCTCAAAAAAGCAGAGAGTCGCTTCGTTCGTCTCCAGTATATATTACTGAAGAAGAGGCCAAAGGGTTTGATTATGAGCTTTTAGGGAAGCAATTAAAAGAAAAAGTGTATTCCAAATTCGGCAAAAGTCTTCATATAAGAGAGGTTGATGCTGGGTCTTGTAATGGGTGCGATTATGAAATCAATGCCTTAAGCAGCCCATACAATGATATCGAGCGTTTTGGCATACATTTCGTAGCCTCACCAAGACACGCTGATATGCTGCTGGTAACCGGGTGTGTTACGAGAAATATGGAGGAAGCACTGATAAAGACCTATAATGCAGTACCATCGCCTAAGCTAGTGGTAGCTGTTGGCGCCTGTGCTTGCAGTGGAGGTATATTTAAAAATAGCTATGCAGGTAAAAACGGAATAGATAGTATTTTACCAGTTGATGTTTGTATACCGGGTTGCCCCCCTAGGCCGCAGGCTATTATATATGGTATACTTAAGGCTATAGGCAGAATGTAATAGATACCTCAATTTGATTTAAGAGAGCCGATTTCAAATTATTTAAAGAAACTTCATTTCAAAGGATATATTATGAACATAAGCACAGAGCCTCCCGAGGTAATAGCTTATAACGCAATATTAAGATTAAAATCTTTAGCTGTGAGGTAGGAAAAGCTTGCCTCGTTATAGATAGGAGAACAGCGTGAAAAATACATTCGGTAAGTCATCGTGCATTTCACGCAGCAAAAACCCGCTAAGCGGCTTTTTATTAGTATTTGTATACGCACTCTGCGAGTAGATGGAGGTTAGCTTGAAAGACTTCACTAAAGCTCGTCTTCCAAACTAATCTATGAATTTATGGCCGTGCGAAATATTCAAAATATTTTACCCAATATTTTGAAAGCGCACATAGCCAATTAACCTCCTTTATTCGCCGTATAGCGGTAAAGGTTATAAATTTTCATTAAATTTTGTGGCCGCTATGTCGGCTCATGGAGGTTAATATGACAGAACAATGCGAATTATATGACAGAGAATGTATTGACTGCGGTGAATGTGACATGTGTGATCTAAACCCTGAGAAGCACTGTGACGATTGCGGTCGCTGTCTTGAGGAATCGGAAGATTATAGAAGTGTTACAGTTCAGGACTTTTTCAAACAAAATGTTACAAAGGAACAGTTGGCCAGAATGGAAAAAGAGCTTTTAAAACGTCAGGCAGAAGCTGAAGCAGGAGCAGAAGATAAGGAAAAATGAGAGGGTTTTTATTTAATGAGTAATGAGATTTACCTGGATAACAGTGCAACCACAAAGCCTTACAACGAGGTAATCGAGTATATTTCTGAGGTCAGTAAGGAATATTACGGAAATCCCTCTTCTTTGCATACTAAAGGAATTGAAGCCGAAAACCATGTAAAAAAGGCCAGAAATCAGTTATCCAGTGTACTAAGAACAGATCCTAAAGAGATATATTTCACATCAGGCGGGACAGAATCCAATAATATGGCTATAATTGGTTATTTACGCGCTAATCCAAGAGCCGGAAAACATATAATTACTAGTGAAATTGAGCATCCGTCAGTTCTGGAGGTCTTTAAACAGCTGTCTTCAGAAGGTTATCGCGTGGATTACATCCCTGTGGACCAACGGGGAATAATCCAATTGGAGGCATTGAGAAAGGTGGCCGACAGAGAGACTGCACTTTTAAGCTTTATGCTTACCAATAATGAAGTGGGCTCCAACCAGCCTGTAGCTGAGATAAATGCTATCAGAAAGGAATTATGCCCTTCTGCAGTACTTCATATAGATGCAGTACAGGCCTTTGGAAAAACTCAGATATATCCGTCAGGTATGAGTATCGAGCTTTTATCTGTCAGTTCTCATAAAATACATGGCCCTAAAGGAATAGGTGCACTTTATATCAAAAAAGGTATTAAAGTGAAGCCACTTCTTCTTGGAGGGGGACAGGAAACAGCTCTGCGTTCAGGAACTGAAAATGTTCCTGGAATTTGCGGTTTTGGCCTGGCAGCTGAAAAGATCTCATCAGCCATGGAGGAGAATTATAACAGGGTAAGTACTTTAAAGGAGCATTTTATAGGAGAAATCAGGCGGAATTTTGAGGATGCACTTATAAATTCTTCTGAGGAAGCCTTGCCATATATAATTAATATTTCATTTCCAAATCTTAAATCAGAAGTATTGCTGCACCATCTGGAGCAAAGGAACATTTTTGTATCGACAGGTTCTGCCTGTTCATCGCACAAAAGCAGTCACAGCTACGTGCTCAAAGCCATGGGAATTCCGCCCAAGTATATTGATGGAGCTATTCGTTTTAGCCTGTCAGCAGCAAATAATATAAAGGAAATGGATGAAACTGTAGCAGCTTTAAAGGAAATAATTCCGGTAATAAGTATAAAGCGCAGAGGGAAAGTTTAATATAAAAGTCTGGATATTAAAGTATAAACATAAAGTTCTTTACTAAAAGTTAAATATATTATCATTAACGTAGATTTAGTTAGAAAATACCATAGATGGTTGGGGAGGGTTAAATGAAAAAAATAATATTGGTGCGATACGGTGAAATTATTCTTAAAGGTTTAAATAGACCTGTTTTCGAAGACAAGCTGATAGGTAATATCAAGAGTGCAATTCTTAAAGCAGGTGATGCTAAAGTTTTAAAATCCCAGGGTAGAATATATATCGAACCTCAGGGGGAGGATTATGATTTTGATTATGCACTCGAGAAAATAACAAGGATATTCGGAGTAGTGTCTGTAAGTCCTGTTTTAAAAATTGAAACAGACTACGAGCAAATAAAAACAACAGCTTTGAAGGTAGCTTCAGACTTAATTTCACAACATGGTTACAAGACCTTTAAACTAGAAACAAAGAGGGGTAATAAAAGGTTTCCCATGCAATCCCCTGAAATAAGTGCAGATGTGGGCGGATACATTCTTGAAAATATCCCGGGGTTGACAGTTGACGTTAAGAATCCTGATTTCATAATTTATCTGGAAGTAAGAGAAAGCTCCTATGTTTATTCTGAAATAATTAAAGCTTATGGCGGTATGCCGATAGGCTCCAACGGGAAGGCTTTATTACTGCTGTCCGGTGGGATTGACAGTCCTGTTGCGGGTTGGATGATGGGCAAGAGAGGCGTAGAGATTGAAGCCATACATTTCTATAGCTATCCCTATACAAGTGAAAGAGCCAAGCAAAAAGTTATTGATCTTGCACAAATTCTGTCCCAGTACTGCGGTAAGCTCAGACTTCATATTGTTCCATTTACCGAAATACAGCTGGCAATTAATGATAAATGTCCCGAAGAGCAGCTTACCATCATAATGAGACGAATTATGATGAGAATAGCTGAAATCATTGCCCGCAAAACCAATTCCATGGCGCTGATTACAGGTGAAAGCATGGGTCAGGTGGCCAGTCAGACAATGCAGAGCTTGTATTGTACCGACTCAGCAGTGAATATGCCTGTTTTCAGACCATTAATCGGAATGGATAAGGTTGAGGTTGTTGACATAGCCAGAAAAATTGATACCTTTGAAACCTCAATCCTGCCGTATGAGGATTGCTGTACTATTTTTGTGGCCAAGCATCCTCAGACAAAGCCAAAGCTCGAAAAGATTATGGAGTCTGAAAAGGCAGTTGACTTTGAACCTCTGATAGATAAAGCAGTTGAGGGTACAGAGGTAATTGTTCTGAAGCCGTAAGTATCAAGCCATGATATTTGCTTAACCAATGAAAGCTGATATAAAGATGGGTGAATTTACTTGTTAATACAAGTTTATTTGTCCATCTTTTTTGTTTCTTTCGTATAAATTCTCGTAAGTTATTAGCATAATAGACTATTTTGATTATATATAGAATAATATAGTTTAATTATTAAAATATGGAAGGAATATAGTTTAAAATGTCGAATTAAAATAATGCTATTGTTTTTAAATGGTATCTTAAGACTATTAGTAACCTCCAATTAGGCTAATAATTGAAAGTTATAATTTTATAGTTATAGCAAAAATGGGAACATAAGGACCAATGTCTAGCACGCTGTAATGTGAGAAAATGTAAATAACAACAAAAGGAGATACATTGTAATGTTAAACTTATTTAAAAAAAGAATTTTTGGGAATAATTCGCCGGCTTCATCAAGCAACCCTGTATTTGAATGCATGCTTTGCCATAATTCCTTTAATATGAACAAAAAGGCCTCTGAAGATTATGCCATCTGCGAGGACTGTTTTTTACAATTAGCTAATTATATTGATTCTTTTAAACAAAATATTGCAAATTTACAGGAAAGAGCGAATAAAGCTGGCAAAGACGGAAACTCTCGTGAACAGTTAAGTTTCTTGAGAAGCATGTTAAAATGTCTTAATGAATATAAGGAAACTTACTATGATAAAGGGATTGATGTTATTGAACAGGATATCAACCAACTGATCCAACAGGTTCAGCAAGTCTGCGATGAGGCTGAGATAGAGTGTGCGGATAAAAAACAGTACAATATAATATTGAAAACTAATGATATTCCCTTGACAGAGGAAGAATGGCTTCGTCTTCGAGCAGTTCAGGATGAAGCGCTGAGTGACGTTATCAGTCTTTGTAACACAATAGACGAATCAGGATATGGTTTTCCAGATGGTAGATCCTTGGAAACGGAGTTCCTACAAACCTTGCTAAATCTCCTGATTCATTTGGCGATGATAGATGGAGAGATAGATGAAACAGAAAGACAGATTATAACTGATTATTTACATATTGACGACATTGACCGCTATATAGAAAATGTTAAAGGAAACATTAGAGAAAATGATCTATTATCCCTTGAGATTCCTCCATGTATGAATATTTTTACAAATGTTGACCAGGAGTTGATAAGTTCCGGTAAAAATGGCACCACGACGAATACTGCAATTAATATGTTAAAGCAATTGGGAATAAACTTCTTGCAAAGAAGCTGTATTGATTCTAGAAAAACAGAAGGCTTGTATCAGTATCTAAGGAACATCAATTATTACATGGAAAAGAACGATTTAGAATCGATCAGTCTGGATGAATTTAGTGAAGAGGACACTGAAGCTGTCGATACAACCAATGATGTAAAATCTTAAAATCCTGAGGAGATTCTTGAAACTCTGATGTTGGAATTGAATGTGTCAATCGGACTCAACCGAGTAAAGAACGATCTAAATAGCTTGATTAATTTGTTTAAAGTGCAAGAGTTGGTAAAAAACAGAGGGTTAGTAACATACCGCTGTCTTTGCACTTGGTGTTTTCGGGTAACCCTGGGAGGGGGTAAGACAACCGTGGCGAGGCTTCTGGTGAAAATATACAAATATTTAAGTGTTATTACGACTAGACAACTTGTAGAAACCGACAGGTCGGGACTGGTTGCTGGATATGTTGGGCAGACTGCCATAAAAACGCAGGAAGTTATTAGTCAAGCTAAGGGTGGAGTACTATTTATTGATGAGGCTTATTTGTTGACTGAAAACCGAGGAGGAGAAGATTTTAAAAGAGTCCATTGATACGCTTGTAAAAGCTAGGGAAGACGGGCGTGCAGATTTGGTGGTAATCGTAGCAGGATATCTGAAGCAAATGGGAAATTTCCTTCTTTCCAATCCGGGACTGCAGTCAAGGTCTAATAAGTTCATAATGTTTGAGGATTACAATGAGGAAGAACTGGTGTTGATTTTAAAATTAATATGTACAAAAGCAGGTTTGAAACTGTCCAATCATGCCGAGCAACAAGCATATTCCTAAATTGTGTATAGCTACTGGTCTTGATTGAATAACACATAACAAGCTATAGTTAAAGAAAAGTCTTAATGATAATTCCATGTTTAACTGCAATACTCTAATTAACAAAGGCTTAGAAAGTATTGAAAGGAGATAAAAAAATGACTGTACCAAAGCAATATAAATCTGATGTTGAATTAATCCTGTTAAGACGTCATGACAACGGGTGGGATTATTGGACAACTCCTGATAAGCGTTTAATTAAAGGTAGTCCATTTACTACTCTTGATTGCGCCTATATGTTGAAAGAATTAGGTATGGATGATACCGAACCAGTTTTGAAGGAGACTGCTGACCTGATCCTTGATTCCTGGCGTCAGGACGGACGATTCAAGCTATCTCCCCAAGGCGCTATTTACCCTTGTCATACTATTCATGCCGTTAGAGCTCTTTGCCATTTAGGGTATGCCTTTGACAGCAGGCTTAAGAAGACCTTCGAGCATCTTTTGGAAATTCAACACAGTGACGGGGGCTGGCGTTGTAATAAATTCAGCTTTGGGCGAGGGCCGGAAACAGAATACTCAAATCCGGGTCCCACGTTGTTAGCTTTAGATGCTTTCAGATTTACAGATAGTTTAAATAAAAATAAAAATCTTGATAAAACGGTAGAGTTCTTGCTAATGCATTGGGAAATCCGTAAGCCTCTAGGACCTTGTCACTATGGAATGGGCTCAATATTCATGCAAGTTGCGTATCCTCTTACTACATACAACCTATTCTTCTATGTTTATGTTCTGTCCTTCTTCGACATAGCGAAGAAAGACAGAAGGTTTCTGGAAGCACTGAAGACCTTAGAAGCAAAATTATTAGACGGAAAGGTTGTAGTAGAACGACCCAATCAAAAATTAGCAGGCTTCAACTTTTGCAAAAAAGGGAAGGTAAGTGAGTTAGCCACTGAGCGTTATCATGAGCTGTTAAAGAATCTTGGCAGAAGCAATCAAAATATAGAATTTTAACCAATAATAACAAAGGATTTTAACCAAAACTTAATAGAATATAGTTAATTATATTGAAGGATTAATCGATAAACTGTCGAATAATTTCAAAGGTGCTTACTAATCAAAAGATAAAATAGGGGATATATACAATGCTGCAAAAACACATAAAGAATTTAGTAGTTATAGCCTTGCTTTCAACATCATTAACGGTTATATCGGAGGGGTTTGCCTATGCGGAAACATATGGTCGGGTAACTGTTACTGCTGATATACTAAATCTTCGGGCTTCACCAAACACTTCTTCAAAAATAATAGGTAAGCTGAAAAAGGGAAGTCAACTGAAGGTACTGCAAAACTCCGGGGAATGGCATAAAGTATCTTTAGATGGATTGAACGGATGGGTCTCTGTTAAATACGTTAACAGTGCAAATACAATAAATGAAGCAAAGTCAGCTACAGAGAATAATACTTATATGAATACTGACAAGAACATAAATAAAAATGAAGATGCAAACAAAGATATAAATAAAAGCGACAATACATATATATCTGATAATAATACAACAAATACAATGACTGAAGCTGTCGCTGTTAAATACGGAAAAATTACAGGTAACAACGTAAATGTCAGGAAAGGCCCAGGTTTATCATACAGTGTCATAAAACAGTTGAATAAAGGAGAATTGCTTGAAATTCTAGATAAAACAGAAAAATGGTATCAGGTAAAATTATCAGATAATGTGCTTGGTTGGGTAAGCAGTTCGTATATATCGGAATTTAATGAAACAATAGAAGAGACTAATGACAAAAACGATAATCAAAAAGAAAACCAATCTGCGAATAGTTTTGGAAATGATTCTGGAAATGATTCGGGAGAAGGCTCGGGAAAAGAGGCTGACATTTCTCAAAGTAGTTCCGCAGGTAAACAGGGAAGTCAAACAGGCTCTTCCGATACAAAAAATACTGATTATGAGACTCCAGCCTCCCAAATATCAGAGGAAAGTACAGTAGTTATATCTGAATTAATTGATTTTGCTCAAAGTCTTGTTGGAGTAAAATATATGTATGGAGGCACATCACCTGAGACTGGCTTTGATTGTTCCGGGTTTATACAATATGTATTTGGCAGCTTTGGAATAAAGCTTGAGCGGGTAGCTGCTGATCAGGCAAAACAGGGTGTCGAGGTTAAGCAGGAGGATTTACTACCTGGCGATCTTGTATTTTCAGATACCGATGGGGGCAACAATAATATTAACCATGTCGGTATTTATATTGGTGATGGGAAATTCATCCATGCTGCCTCAGGTTCCAGTTCTGCAAAAGTAACTGTAACAAATATGGAAAGCAGCTATTGGAAATCAACCTATATGACTGCACGAAGGATAGTCTGAAATACATATTATGATACTATATAATTTAAAAGGCTCATTATCTCATAAGAAATTCATTTATCTGGAGGAGACTTGTTTATGAGTTATACATTAACAGAAGAGAATTTAAAAAAATTACAGGAAGAATTAGATTATAGAATGACTGTAAAGAGAGCAGAAATTGCCAGAGATAAATTAATTGCTGCCGAGCATGGCGATAGGTCTGAAAATGCAGAATATAAGGAAGCCTGCGAGAGATATCATGCAAACGATAATAGAATTCAGGAATTACTTACAATAATATCTACAGCGGTAATAATTGATCCTAACGTTCAGGATAAGTCTGTATTGGGTATTAACAGTAAAGCCAGAATCAAATTCATCGACGATGGAGATGAGGATATAGTAACTTTAGTAACAACTATGGATATAGACACCGCAAAAATGCGTATCAGTATAGAATCTGATCTTGGAAAGGCTTTATCCGGTAAAAGAGCCGGAGATATTGTGGAAGTAAATGCTCCAAGCGGAAAGTATTCTGTAGAAATACTGGAGCTTCTATAACCCGTTTATAAAGGAGGCCTCAACTCACGTGCTTGATTGCCACATTCATCTTGAAAGAGGTCCTTATACATTAGCTTGGCTGAAGGAGTTTGTAAAGACTGCTATTGAGAGCGGGCTTGATGAAATATATCTGTTGGAGCACAGTCATCGTTTTTATGAGTTTATACCCATGTATAAGCGGGTTTGTGAATACAGCAGCTATCAAAGACAATGGTTTTTGAGTAGGAATACTGGAGATTTATCAATAAATGAATATTTTCGATTTATACAAACTACAAGGCAAATCTCTTTTCCGGTAAAAATTAAGTTCGGTTTAGAGGTTTGTTATTTTGAGGAGTTTGAGCAATTGACTAGAGCTATCTTGAATGAGTATTCTTTTGATTTTTCTGTGGGCTCGGTACACTGGGTTGATGGATTCGGGTTTGACCATAAAAAAGAGCTTTGGGATATCATAGAGGTTGATAGGGTTTATTCCAGATACTACGAGATTATGGGTAAATTGATTGAGAGTAGACTTTTTAATGGCGTAGCCCATCCCGACAGTATCAAAGCTTTTGGTCATAAAGCTACTTATTCATTAGAAGCCGACTATAGGAGAATTGCAAAGCTGCTTGTACAGAACGATATGTATGCCGAACAGAGCGGGGGCCTAAATCTAAATTATAGCAGGGACTGCGAACTAGGGTTGAATCCTCTCATGCTTAGAGTTTTCAAGGAGCAGGGTGTAAGAATACTGACAGCTTCGGACGCTCACAGTCCAACAGATGCAGGAGCAAATATACCTGAACTCCATAAGATATTAGTTGATTAATTGGTTAATCGATAGCGAATAAGCTAAAATTGCCAAGCTCAGCTATTAACAACATGGCTACAGGTTAATATCAATATGGTGGCATTGTGGTTAAGGAATTGCAGATTAGATGTTACGATTAAGGCGTTGCGGAATAAAGAATTGCGATTAAGGAGTATAATGAACGATTTTATCGAAATTAAAAGTGCAAGAATACATAATCTCAAGAATATTGACGTTAAGATACCAAGAAACAAATTAACCGTAATCACAGGGGTATCAGGCAGCGGTAAATCAAGCCTGGCTTTTGATACCCTCTATGAAGAAGGGAAACGCAGATATTTAATGTTTTCCGGCACTCAATTTATGGTTGACAGTATTCCTTCTTTTGAAAGCATGACAGGCCTATCACCGACTGTTGCAGTAGAACAGAGAATAATCAGACAGTCAAATCCCAGAAGTACCGTCGGTACCCGTACAAAAATTAGCAGCATGCTTGCAGTATTATTTGCCACATATGGTGAGCGTGACTCAGAATATAATGATAATCTACCCCTTTCTATGGAAATGTTTCAGAAGAATTCTCCAAAAGGTATGTGTGTAAAGTGCTTGGGGAGCGGAGTTGTCAAGAGGATAGATGAAGAGAAGCTTTTTGGGGATCTGTCCTTAAAAATAGATGAGGTTTGTCTCGGAGTAGGAAAACGTGGTTCAACAAGAAGAATGTTGGACAGTTTCTGTAAATATTACGGACTTTCAAATCAGAACACCTTGGATACATTAACCCTGGAACAGCTTAATGCCTTAAAATACGGGGATGGCGGCAAACAATCCTTTGTGGGATTTATTCCATGGATTACTCATGTTACAAACGGAGTTTTCAGTGCGGAAAGCAGGCTGGAATATCTTCTTACCGAAGCAGGTTATATGTGCAAAACTGCCTGCCCCAAATGCAAAGCGACAGGTCTCGGTGAACAGGCCATTTATACCACTATTGCAGGCTGTAACATAGCTCAGCTTGAGAATATGTATATAAAGGATTTAAGTAATTTTTTTTCTGAAAGATTCAGTGAAAAACCTGGTGAATTATATAGGGAACTACTGACCAAGCTCGGATGCATGGTTGACGTAGGGCTTCATCATCTGTCGCTGTCTCGTCCTGTTCCCACACTTTCCGGGGGCGAAATCCAGCGACTTTTCCTGGCCTCATACATAATAGCTCAAATGGACTCTATAATTTTTATATTTGATGAGCCCACAATCGGGTTACATGAAATTGAAAAACAAAAGCTTATTGAAATTATTAAAAATTTAGTTAATAGAGGCAACACTGTTGTAGCTGTTGAACATGACGAGAATTTCATGAGATGTGCAGATTATATAGTTGACTTGGGCCCCAATGCAGGAATTTATGGAGGAGAACGTATTTTCCAGGGAAGTTTTGATGAATTCTTAAATTGTGATAATTCTAAGACCTCTCCATATCTGACTAAAAACAAAAAGCAATTTCCCAAATCAAGTTATAAGCCCCTTGATAAAAACAAAATTATGACTATAGAAAATGCCAGTCTGCATAACTTACGGAATGTTACTGTGGATATACCTCTGAGCCTTATGGTTGGTGTTGCCGGTGTATCAGGCAGTGGAAAATCCAGTCTTATTTCCGATACCTTGGTTCCAAAATTAAAAGAGCTGCTGAAATCAAAATGTATTATTGATGAGTCTGAAGATATGGGAATTGAATCAGTGGGGGTATTAGCCGATGAAAAGTCAGCTGTCAAAATAAAGGGCATAGAACATATAAAAAGATGTATTGTCATTGATCAGAAACCCATTGGTAGAAGCAAAACCTCCTGCCCGGCAACCTATACCGGAATATTTGACCGTGTACGTACTTTGTTTGCAAATACAGATGAGGCTATAAATATTGGGTACACTCCTGGGATGTTCTCTTTGAATTCGGAAGGTGGCTGTAAAGTCTGCAAGGGTGAGGGAACTGTCCATTACCATGTAGGGTTTGGCAATTTTATTTCTATAGACTGTGAAGCATGCGGAGGAATGGGCTTTATACCCGAAGCAATGGAAGTCACTTTTGAGGGAAAAAATATACGAGACATACTTGAAATGTCAGTAGATGAAGCTTCCGAGTTCTTTAATGGCAGAGACAAGGGTATAGAAGGAGTGCTAAGCACTCTTAAGAGGGTTGGGATGGGTTATATTAAGCTGGGTCAGAAAACACCTACTATTTCAGGTGGCGAAAGCCAGAGAATAAAACTGGCAAAAGAGCTTTCGAAAGGACAGATAGCCAAAGACTCAGTATATATTCTGGATGAACCGACTACAGGATTGTCTTTTTCAGACAGTGAAAAACTTATGCATCTGATGCAGGAACTGGTTGACAGAGGTAATACTGTAATTGTTACAGAGCATGATCCATATGTACTGTCAAATTGCGATTATATCATTGAAATGGGAGTTGGTGGAGGTAGTGACGGCGGAACTGTAATTGCCACCGGAACACCAAACGAGTTAAAGAAAAGCAGAGATTCTATTATAGGAAGGTTTTTAAAATGATTTCTGAAACAAATATAAGCTTACTTAACAGCATTGATGAGTACATAAAATTAAAAAGATACCGTCTTGTAAACAGTGTGCTTGTGTACCAAGACAATCACCTGGTTTTTGAGCATTATTACAATAAATTTGATTATAAGAGCAGGAACAATATTAAATCAATCTGGAAAAGCATTCTGTCAATTTGTACCGGTATTTGTCTTGACAAAGGCTATTTTAAAAACCTGGACGAGCCTGTTTCCAAATATTTAAAGGAATTTGACCAAAATATCCATCCCTATCACAAGCTGATAACAATTCGTCACCTGCTGACGATGACTTCAGGTATTTATTGGAACGGAGGAGTACATTATCATTGTCCAATGCTGGAACAGCTTTTTCGTTCAAGAAATTGGCTGGAGCATATTGCTGACATAGCAATGTTAGATTTACCCGGTACCAGACATGTATATAAAGAATGGGATGTTATTTTATTGTCAGCATTACTAAAAAAGGTGTCGGGAATGAACACCTATGACTTTTGCAATAGGTATCTCTATGGCCCTCTCGGCATTGAAAGCGGAACATGGCCCTCCAGCTCCTGTGGCCTTGATTATACAATTATTAGTGGTAAAGAGGAAATTTCTGACCTTTCAGCGAGGGATCTTGCAAAAATAGGATTACTATTTTTAAACAAAGGAAGCTGTGAAGGTACCCAGATAATATCCGAAAGTTATATTCAACAAGCAACAGCTCCTACTGACCAAGACAAAAACTACGGCTTCCTCTGGTGGCTCTTTGATGGAGGCTACGCTTGCAGAGGTTATGGTGGTCAGGAAATCAATGTTATGCCAGATAAAAAACTGGTTGCTGTTATCCAAGCAAAGCCAACCTCACAGAGTAAAAGTTATGGGGATATTTTTACAGAAATTATAAGAATGGCTGTTTAGTCAAGGTTGCTTAGCCAATTTTTTTACCAATATTTTTGGTAGTTAATGTTTAAACAACTGTGTTTCTTAATATTGTTTTTTACAGATAATCAAATACATAAAATATTTGAATACAAAGGGCGTACAATTATGCAAATTGAATATATAAAAGAAAATAACATACCTGAGTGTGCTGAGCTACTGATAAAGACTTTTAACCGAGAGCCGTGGAATGACCAATGGACCTCGGAATCAGCTCAGAGATATTTAAAGGAATTCTTTTCTTTTCCCCGGTTTGTCGGTTTTATGATAGTTGAAGACGGTAAGGTTGTCGGAGCGGCCTTCTGCCATGAAAAAACCTGGTGGACAAAAGATGAACTATACATCGACGAGTTTTATGTTTCGCCAGATGTTCAGCGCAAGGGTTATGGAAAGGCACTTTTGCAGTACATTGAGCAGTATATAAAAGAAAGAAGTCTGTCAGGTTTCATTCTGTTAACAAACAGAAATACGCCTGCTGCCAGATTTTATGAAAAAAACGGTTTTAAAGAAATAAATGATATGATTCTGATGTTTAAGAGAGTAAGAGGGGATATATAGTGATAGATAGAATCTATAAAAACAAGAAGTTCGGTTTCCCTTTAATAACATTTGTCCTATTAATAACATGTACAATTATTACAATACCGACCTATGTTGAGATTGACATTCGTGACTGATTTAGGATTGACTTCTTTAGTTCCAAAGGAATATAATATATAAAATGCTTAACAAATTAATTGAAGTTACGAAATATTTAAATGGTAATGACTGAGAAAGAGTAGGAATAACGTGACCTGACAGAGAGTTCCCGGCTGGTGAGAGGGGCAAGGTGGCTTATTTTGAATACATCTTATGAACTGCACACCAAAAGGGTTTTACCCAAGTAGGCTGCTGCCGGATGCTTGCACCCGTTATAGTGCTAGAGTATATGTATTGTTATATGTATTATTATACATGTTGTTATATTGTACTTGATAAGGTTTGTGCTGCGAAGCACTAATAAATTGAGGTGGTATCACGAAAGCTAAGCTCTCGTCCTCTGAGAAATTCAGAGGACGGGAGCTTTTTATGTTTTTCCAGCATAGGGAGTATTTTTACGGGTTAAGCAGTGCTTCGCCACTGATTTAATACATCACAATAACTTTAGGAGGTAATAGCAATGTCGCAAAAAGTTAAAGAACAAATTGATGAATCCTGGTCCGGGAGTAGAGGATTAGAGGAACAGCTGAAAATTATTCTGAAAGGAGTAGATGAGATTATCGGGCTTGAGGATTTAAAAAGTAAGCTTGTAAGGTTCGCAATAACAGGTAAGCCACTTACTATAAAGCTTGGTCTTGATCCTACAGCACCTGATATCCACTTGGGACATACTGTTGTACTTCGCAAGATAAAACAATTCCAGGACCTCGGGCACAAAGCGGTAATAATTATCGGTGATTTTACAGGCATGATCGGCGATCCGACGGGCAAGTCCAAAACTCGCAGGCAGTTGAGCAAAGACGAGGTAATGAGCAATGCTCTGACGTACCAGAAACAAATTTACAAGATCCTGGACAGCAGCAAAACAGAGCTAAGGTATAACAGTGAATGGCTGTCCAGGCTGGATTTTGCTGCTGTTATGCAGCTTGCATCAAAATACACAGTGGCAAGGATGTTGGAGAGAGAAGACTTTAAAAAAAGGTTCAAAGACCATGAAAGTATCGGAATTCACGAGTTTTTCTACCCGTTAATGCAAGGCTATGATTCTGTGGAATTGCATGCAGATGTTGAAATAGGAGGTACCGAGCAGAGATTTAACATCCTAATGGGAAGAACTCTTCAAAGGGACTATGGACAGGAAAGTCAGGCAGCTATATTTATGCCCATTCTTGAAGGTCTGGACGGAGTTGAAAAAATGAGCAAGAGCCTTGGAAACTACATTGGGATAAATGAAGCGCCTGAACAAATATTTGGAAAAGTGATGTCCATTCCGGATTCTCTTATCGACAGATACTTTGAACTGACAACTGATATTCATCCCGATAATATCAGGACTATTGCTGAAGATTTAAGGCTGGAAAAAGTAAACCCAAGAGACATTAAAATACAGCTTGCCGTTGAATTAACTCGCCTTTACCATGGAGAAGATGCTGCAAATAAAGCCTTGGAAAACTTCAACCGAGTATTTCAAAAGCGAGAAAACCCGGATAGTATTCCAGAATACAATATATCAGAACTTATAGACGAGAAAGCCAGAGTTGATGTAATCAAGGTATTGGTTACGGCAGGTCTGGCATCAAGTAACAGTGAAGCCAGAAGGCTAATTTCTCAGGGTGGGGTTAAGGTTAACGGTACTAAAATAAATGAACAAATAAAAAATAATGGGACACTGGACTACATCACACCTCTTGGAAACAATGACATTATCCAGGTTGGTAAGCTGAAGTTCTTAAAAATTAGATTCTGATAAGACAAGGAATACAACTGGTGTAATAGTAAAACCGGACAAAGACAAACAAATACACTGGAGTTTCTAGGAGAAATAATATGGATTCAGACGGATATTATTATAGGCCACTGCGACAGATATGTTAAAAGACAATCTGACGCAGCGGCTTTTATAACTTAATAGCCCATATTCTTTCAACATCAAGATATAATATTCATCCGGGAATAATATTATAGTACAGGTATATTCTATTGAGTTCATACAATAATACGTGCAATATCACGTGGATAAAATACAATGACTGGAGTTGCAGGATGAAAATAAATACTGATTATAATACATTCTTTAAAAACCAATATAAAGAAATTATTAAACTGGTATTGGCAGTTTTAATAATTAGCGCTGTAGCCTATGGACTCATTAGTTATATAAATGCTCGTGAAAATTTATCCAGTGAATATTTTTATGACGGGATTTATATAGATGGGGTCAATGTAGCTGGTCTATCAAAAACGGAGGCATTTAGGGAGTTAAAAAAGGAATTCGATAAAAATTACAGCAAGTCTTCCATTAATCTGCTATTTGAAGAAAAGACCTGGATCTTACCGCTTACAGAATTAAATTTCAAATATGATTTTGAAACCACAATAAAAAAAGCTTATGATCTAGGGCGCACAGGAAATTGGTTTACACGGCTTATTACAATTAAAAGATTGAAAAATACGCCGATAAATCTGATTGTTGCATCAAACTATGATAAAGCTAAATTGACTAAGCTTCTGTCGAAGCTTAAAAAACAAGTCGATTTTTCTCCGTCGAACTCCACATATGATTATAATTATGGTAAAATGAAATATACAAGTGAAGTATATGGTAAAAGACTTGATCTTGAAACCAATACAAAACTAATTGAAGGCAGGCTGTTGAACAGAGATTTCAGCGATATTTGTCTCAATATTGAGTCAATAAAGCCTTTAATAACTGTAGATGATGTAAAGGATTTAAATGATGTATTAGCGATATTTTCTACAAATTTTAATTCCTACAATAGCAGCAGAGCTCACAACATTGGGCTGGCAGCAAAGAAGATTAATAATTATATATTGTTACCGGGTGAAGAATTTTCAATGGACCACGCTCTTGGTCCCAGATCTTTTTCAAACGGCTACATGCAGGCACCGATAATAATGCGAAGTCAGGTTGTTCCGGGAACCGGCGGAGGTGTATGCCAGGTTGCAACAACTTTATATAATGCAGCTCTTTTGTCATGTTTGGAAATAACAAAAAGAGTTCATCATTCAATACCGCTGGGTTATGTTCCTCCCGGACAGGATGCAACAATTTCTGAAGGATATATAGACTTGAAATTTAAGAACAATAGGGATTATACTATTTGTATTGTCTCAGAGATAAGCGGTGGCAACATTACAGTAAAAATAATTGGTAAAAAAGGTTACAAGGATGCATTTCGAACTGTCCTAAGGCCAGTTATTATTGAAGAGTATGCTCCGCCTGAGCCAGAATATATTATAAGCAACAGTCTGGCGGAGGGCCAGGTCAAGGTAAGAGTCAGAGAAAGAAAAGGTTTAAAAGTTGTATTATATAGAGATGTATATGATGAACAGGGAACACTAATAAATACTGAAATTATTAGTCAGGATATATACAAGCCTGTGAGGGGACAGTTTGCTGTCAGCAGAAGAACATATGAGAGACAGAAAATCAATTAAAATTAAGAAACTGTATTGAAAGATCAGTTTGAAAACCCGATAACAATAAGAGATATGCAAATATATATTTTTTTAATAATACTATATTTAATGCAAAAAAATAACAAGTGATTAGGGGTATGACGAAATGAATGATTTACTTTATAACAAAAAGGTTATGTGTCCTGTCTGTAACAGGGAAATAGAGGTTACAAAAGTCAAAACAAAAGGCTGTAAGGTTAAATCCCGAGACACCGATATGTGTGTACATTATGAAGACTTAAATGTACTTTTTTATGATGTCTGGGTATGTGAAAACTGTGGTTACGCGTCACTTCAAGACAAATTTGAAGGACTTTTTACAAGAGATATTGCTGTTATCAAAGATAAAATATCTAAGAACTGGGTTCAAAGAAGCTTTACCGGTGAAAGAGATGCCGATAAAGCTATTGAGGCTTTTAAGCTTGCGCTACTCACCCTGAAAGTTAGAAATGCCAAAGCCAGCGAACTTGCTAAAGTGTGTCTGAGAATTGCCTGGCTCTACAGAGATAAGGGAGATACCAAAAAGGAAATTGAGTTTTTAAATTTTGCATTAAATTCATATAATGAGGCATATTTAAAAGAGAGATTTCCATTGGACAAGCTTGATGAATTTACCTGCATGTATATAATAGCAGAATTATTCAGACGTGTAGGCAAGTTGGAGGAAGCTATACAATGGTTCAGCCGTATTGTCTCCTCTGCAGAAGCAAGAAGAAATCCGAAATTAATTGATATGGCAAGAGATCAGTATCAGCTGGCAAAGGACCAGTTGGCTGAGTCAGCTGTTTAAAAGGAGATATGTTAATATAATGGAGGCTGGAAAGGTACCAAATGAAATTCTTGACAAAATAGTACTTAGTAAGATAAGTAATTTCAGGAAAGATATTATCCTCAGACCCGGTATTGGAGAGGACTGTGCAGCAATAGACTTCGAAGATTATGCATGTATTCTGTCAACCGATCCAATTACAGGTGCAGCTAACGATATTGGTCAGCTTGCAGTTCATATATCCTGTAATGACATCGCATCCTGCGGCGCAGCTCCCATTGGCCTGATGGTTACTATTCTTTGCCCGGTTGGAACATCTGAAGCAGAATTAGGGAAGGTAATGGAGCAGATAACAACCACCGCTGCTACCTTGAATGTTGAAATCATTGGAGGACATACAGAAGTTACTCCTGCTGTCAACAAGATAGTTATTTCTACCACCTGTGTGGGTAAGGCTCCCAAAAGCAGTGTTGTTTCTTCAAAAGGAGCTAAACCCGGTGACTGCGTGATTATTACTAAAAGTGTCGGTCTGGAAGGTACTGCTATTATTGCTAACGACCTTGAGCATAGAATCTCAGATAAGCTGTCACAGGAACAGCTGAATAAAGCAAAGAGCTTAGTAAATTCCATTAGCGTTGTCAAGGAAGGCGTTATTGCTGGAGAATTTGGTGTTTCAGCAATGCATGATATCACTGAAGGCGGTGTTCTTGGAGCAGCCTGGGAGATAGCAGAGGCGTCGGGAACCGGAATAATTATTCATAAAGATAAGATTCCTGTTGAAGAAGTAACAGCATTAATATGTGAAGAACTTCAACTGGATGTGCTTAAATTAATTTCCTCGGGCAGTATGCTTATAACCTGTCAAAAAGGTGAAGAACTCTGCGGTATTTTAAAGGATCATGATATTAATGCAACAGTTATCGGTTCAATTACTGCAGATAAAAATAAAAGAGTACTGACGGGAGGTACTGAGAATACTGTTGAAAGTATTGAGCCTCCAGGTGCCGATGAGCTGTATAAGGTGATTTAATAAGTAAATGTATAAATATGTAGAATAATTAAAAACTTCTGCATATTTATTTTATATTCAATTGACATACCTTACATAATTTTATTATAATTTTATTAGGAGTCTTTCCTGGGAAAACAAATATACTCTTATGAGAGACTATAATGAAATTATCAAATAATTTGTCAATAGATATTTGACAGGAGTGGAGGTTAACTTTGTACAATATTGATACCATAAAAAAGATGGACCCTCAGGTGGCTGAGGCTATTGAACTTGAAGTGAACAGACAGAGAAACAAGATCGAGTTGATCGCATCTGAAAACTTTGTTAGCGATGCGGTTATGGAAGCACTTGGAACCCCTTTGACAAATAAATATGCAGAAGGCTACCCCGGAAAAAGATACTATGGTGGCTGCGAGCATGTTGATATAATAGAACAGCTTGCTATTGACAGAGCAAAAGAAATCTTTGGAGCCGAGCATGCAAATGTTCAACCCCATTCCGGCGCTCAGGCAAATTCTGCTGTATATTTTGCTTTCCTTAATCCCGGAGATACTATTTTAGGAATGAATCTTGCTCACGGCGGACATTTGAGCCATGGCAGTCCGGTAAATATTTCGGGTAAATACTACAAGGTTGTACCCTATGGAGTAAGAGAAGATAACTGTTATATTGATTATGAAGAGCTTAGAAATATTGCTAAAGAAAATTCACCTAAAATAATAGTTGCAGGAGCAAGTGCATATCCAAGAACCTTGGACTTCAAGGCATTTAGAGAAATCGCCGATGAGGTTGGGGCAATTTTGATGGTAGATATGGCCCATATTGCAGGTCTAATTGCGGCCGGACTTCATCCAAACCCTGTTCCATATGCAGACATAGTTACTACTACAACACATAAGACTTTAAGAGGACCCAGAGGCGGTATGATTCTATGTAAACAGGAATACGCAAAGAAAATAGACAGCGCAGTATTCCCGGGAAATCAGGGTGGTCCTTTAATGCATGTTATTGCTGCAAAAGCGGTAAGCTTTAAGGAAGTTCTTACCGATGAATTCAAAACCTATCAGAAGAATATTATAAAAAATGCTAAGGCTTTGGCCGAAGCACTTATGAGCAAAGGCTTCAAGCTTGTTTCAGATGGTACAGATAATCATTTGATGCTTCTAAATCTGACAAATATGAATATAACAGGTAAGGAAGCCCAGCATAGACTTGATGAAGTCTGTATTACCTGTAATAAGAACGGAATTCCTTTTGATACACAGAGCCCATTCATTACCAGCGGTATCAGACTTGGAACTCCTGCAGTTACTGCAAGGGGCATGATGGAAGAAGATATGAGAGAAATTGCAGACCTTATATACCTTACAATAACAGATTTTGATAATTCACAGAACAGTATTCGCAGCAGGGTAGAGACTCTTTGCAGCAAATATCCTTTATATGCTAAATAAATTAAATTAAATAAACTCTTTATTGATAACTTAAGGATATTTTCATAGAATATTCTTAAGTTATTCTTTAATAGGGATGTAGATATATGTATACACGTTTATTTGTATATGTAGATAATGTTACCTGAAGAATGGAGATTACAATATGGATATTAAATTGGGATTTGTGGGGACGGGAAACATGGGTTCTGCGCTGATAAAAAGTCTTGTTAAGGCAAACTTTTTACCGACAGAAAAGATAGCTATGTTTGACGTAGATAAGAATAAAATGGACCAGCTTAAGGCCGAAACAGGAATAGGCTATTTCGGAACTGCAAAGGAGCTGGTTCAGTGGTCGGATATAATCGTGCTTGCGGTCAAACCCAACATTCTTAAAAAGGTATTGGAGGATATAAAGCCTGTCATAGACGATAAAAAGGTTATAGTATCCTTTGCAGTGGGTATACCTGTCAGCTTTTATGAAGACATTTTGGGAACTGATAAAAAAATTGTCCGCTCCATGCCAAATACTCCTGCAATGGTAGGGGAAGGCATGACACTAATCTGTCAGAATGAGAACGTGACAGAGCTTGAGTTCTCCATAGTGAAGCAGATGTTTAACTGTGCAGGGAAATGTGAATATCTGAGTGAGAAATTGATGAGCGAAGTCACAGCACTGACCGGCAGCAGCCCTGCTTACGTATTTCTGTTCATAGAGGCCATGGCAGACGGTGCGGTATTGTCAGGAATACCTAGAGACATGGCTTATAGAATGGCGGCACAATCTGTACTTGGCTCAGCAAAAATGGTACTGGAAACTGGGCTGCATCCGGGGATATTGAAGGATCAGGTCTGCTCTCCCGGAGGAACCACTATTGAGGCAGTAAATACCCTGGAAAAGAACGGGTTCAGATACACTATCATGGATGCAATGAATGAATGCACCAAAAAGGCAAGACTAATCGGGGAAACCTATAAAGTGAAAAAGAACTAATGATGAGTATTAATAACGAGTATTAACGTCATATATTATATATCAATACTAAATAATGAATTTCAAATGAAAGTGTCAGGTCAATATAATTAAACTACCTAATTGACAAGGCACTTTTTATATTGCGAATATTTACAATCAGTAAATGTAATAATAAAAGAGATTATTGCAGAATGTTGGAGGTTAATATGAAGCCATTTAGAAATTTATTCAGAAAAAAAACAACAAATACTGTTAAAAATTCTGTATCTGAAAATATTAGTAAAGATATTAATATAAATATGCAAAAGATAAGAGATGAATTCGGTAATTCCAGCGATTTGCTTATTAATCTGTGCAATGATAAGGACTTAAGCTATGTAAGTATTTATATTGACAATCTTGTAGGTAAAAGCATTATTAACTGCTTATCCTCTGAGATATCGGAAGTTCTGAAAGAAAAAAAGAAATGGAGTAATCTTACACCTGAAGATTATTATAATTTGTTTAAGAAAACTATTAATGGATTTAGAGAAATTCAAGAGGGTACAGATTTCGATTCTTTGATAGAGGAATTAACCTCGGGGAAAACCATATTTATAGTTGATGGCTGTAATAAATACTTTTCAATTGATACTTATTCTGTTGAAGGAAGATCTATTTCAGAGCCAACGTCACAGAATGTCATCAGAGGACCCAAGGATTGCTTTGTTGAGGACATAAGTGTAAGTATCTCACTCATTAGAAAACGTATAAAAACTAAAGCCTTACGAGTTGAGTACTTATCTGCCGGATATATAACAAAAACAAAAATAGTAATAATGTATATTGATAAAATTGCAAAAAAAGAAATTGTAGATGAGATAAGAAGAAGACTCAATGCTATATATATAGATAGTATTATCGACAGCAGTTATATTGAAGAAATGATAAAGGACGACAGATACTCAATTTTTCCAGAGTTTTTGTCCTCAGAAAAGCCCGACTCTGTTACTGCTGCCTTAGTTGAAGGGAGAGTTGCTATTCTGGTGGAGGGTTCTGCATTTGTGCTGACTGCCCCTGGTCTTTTTATGGATTTTCTCCAATCAAGTGAGGACTATTACTATCCATATGCAGTTTCTTCTGTAATCCGGCTCATAAGGTATATAGCTTTCCTGCTTACACTTATTGTACCTGCAGGATATATTGCATTAACAACCTTCCATCAGGAAATGATACCAACGCCATTATTGATCAGCATTGCCTCCCAGCGTGAAGGAGTACCGTTTCCTACTTTTGTTGAAGTCTTTTTAATGGAGATAACCTTTGAAATATTAAGAGAAGCCGGAGTAAGGATGCCCAGGGTTATAGGACCAACAATATCCATTGTTGGTGCATTGGTTTTAGGTCAGGCAGCAGTGGAGGCAGGTATAATATCTGCTGTTATTGTAATTATTGTATCATTAACTGCAATATCAAGCTTTGCATTACCAAATTATACAATGTCTAATTGCATACGAGTAATACGGTTTATTTTAATGATTCTTGCAGCTATTTTTGGATTGTATGGGGTTTTTATTGGATTAATAGTTTTAGTTCTCCATTTGTGTAAATTAAAGTCCTTTGGAGTTCCTTATATGACTCCTATTGCTCCAACATCAAAAAATGGAATAAGAGATTCGATATTAAGGGCACCTATTTGGGATATTAAATATAGACCCCCAGGAATCAGTAATGACAAAACCCCCAGGGTAGATGATAAGAATCCTGTGACAACAGAGCAAAAAGAAAAACCGGAATTCAGGTGACAATATGAAATGGAAACTTATATTGATAATATTTATTATATCAACGAATTTGCTCCTGAACGGCTGTGTTGGCAGTAAAGAAATAAATACGCTAGCTCTGGCTATTTCTATAGGTATTGACAAAATAGATGATGATTATTCTGTTACTTATCAAGTATTAAATCCTAAAGCAATAGCCCCGCAAAAGACATCCAATGAATCACCTGTTTTTCTGTATACAGAAAGAGGGAAAGACCTATTTGAGATACTCAGGCGAATTACAACCATATCTCCCAGGAAAATATATAATTCCCACATTAGAATGATTGTTTTTAGTGAAGACGTTGCTAAAGAAGGGATTAATAGCTTTATGGATTTTTTTCTTCGCGATTATGAGTATCGTACAGATTTTTATTTTGTAGTTTCAAAGGGAATTTCTGCTCATGAAATTCTTAAAAAAATTACTCCATTGGAGTATGTGTCTGGAATGGAAATGTATAATTCTATACAGTCCTCTAAAAAGGCATGGACATCGACAAAAGCTGTTACAATAATTGAACTTATGAGTAAACTGATTACTGATGGGGTAAATCCAGTTTTATCATCTGTAGAACTGGTTGAAGAAGGAAATAAGTCAGATTCCATTGATGGGTTAAAGCAAAGTGCTGTAAGCAAACTGAAGCTTTCAAGTTTGTGTGCTTTTAAAGATGATAAACTTGTGGGATATCTGACAGAGGAGGAAAGTGAAGGATATAATTATATTACCAGGATTGTAAAAGACACTGCCAGATATGTACAGCTTGATGAGAAAAACAGAATAACCATGGTCATTAAATCCAAGTCAAAAACAAATGCTTATATGGTAAAAGGTAAACCCGCTATTAATGTAACAATTAATTTGGTTGTTAATATTGCTGCAGAAACTGGAGATTTTGATGTATCAACTGAAAAGAATGCAAAAAAAATAAGTAATTTACTGGAAGAAGATATAAGCAGGCTGTGCAATTCCTCAATTAAGAAAGCCCAAGAGGATTTAGATACAGATATTTTTGGGTTTGGTGAAGTAATTCACAGACATTATCCTAAAGTATGGAAAAAAATTAAGAATGATTGGAATAATGAATTCACAAACCTTCCGGTTAATGTTACTGTTCACGCAAAAGTAAATAGATTAGGAGAAACTACTAAGTCATTCTTTATGAAAGAGAAGTGATTATTATGGCCATAATAGTAATTATATCAGTATTAGTTTCTGGCGGGGCATTATGTGCATTTGAAATTCCCAGAATGCATAAAAGTAAAAGCAATAAAGACTTGTGGACCTTTTCAATTTTGCTTGCCTTCGGTGTAATTCTGACTATTTTGAGATGCCTTAATATTACAATACCAAATCCATCTGATTTAATGGCGTGGATATTTTCCCCTTTTTCTAATTTTTTAATAAAGATGCTAAAATAACTAAAGTAACTATTAGAAGGGTAGCAAATGAAAAGTATTAAAATATTAAAATATCAAATTTTCAATTTATAATTACGACTTCAGGATTTGTTTTTGGTAATGGTCCACTTTTTATTTCGTACAGTATTACAAGAATAGCAGGAAGAGATGCATGGATTTCAGCAATTTTTGCAATTATTTTTGGATTGTTGTCCGTCTGGATTAATAATTATTTAAGGGGATTATATCCTGATAAATCTCTAATTGAGTTAATTCCCATATTACTTGGAAAATGGCTTGGGAATATTATCTCAATTTTTTATATTTTTTCAGCACTTGTTATTGGTACTCAAATTATTTGGTATGTGGGAGATTTAATAACAACAATCTATATTCCTAAAGCATCACCTTATGTGGTTAATACAATATTTATAGCCGCTTTAGTCATAGCACTGTTATATGGCTTGGAAGCCATGTGTAGAGCAGTAACAATCTACTTTTATTTTTTATTTCCTTTATATATATGTACATTATTGTTCCTCATTCCCAAAATAAAAATAGAGAACCTTTTACCGATTATGGAAAATGGAATATCTCCTGTTCTGACAGGAAGTATACCACTCCTAGCCCTGTCAGTATGGCCAATAATTATTCTGAATATGATCACTCTCTCTAATTTTAATAACTCTCAGAAGGCTAAGCGTTCCATGTTACTTGGTTATTTATTAGGTATGGTTACAGCATTTGTAGGAGTGATAATGTGCCTTCTGGTACTGGGAGATACCATAACCGCTAATTTACGATATCCGTTATTTATACTTAGCAGGGAGGTTAATGTAGGTACTATACTTTCAAGAATTGAAGCAATTGTAGTTGCTGTTTGGTTAACTACAAATTTGATTAGTACGTTTTTTTTCGTCTATATGGGGGTTAATGGCATGTCCCAGTTATTAAAGCTTGATGATTATAAAAACATAGTTATACCTGTTGGACTGATTCTAGCAGTATTTTCTCAATTCATTTATAAAAATGTTCCGTATCAGTTAAAATGGGATACTGAAACCTGGCCACCATTAGCCTTTACTATAGGATTTGGATTTCCTGTAATTTTATTAATAGCTGCAGCTATAAGAAAGCTGTCAGTTAAGGCTAAAACATGATTTAAGTAAAAAATATCAACTTTATATACCAATGTACAAATTTGTATTACTGGCGAATATAAATGTGAACTCATAGGAATTATGTGTCAAATTTCCTGAGTGGAAGCATGATTTTCAGGGTAAATACGCCATCCTCTGCGCTGAAAATTGCCTGGCCGCCATGGGCATCGGCTATGGCGGCGATGTTGCGCGTTCCGTAGCCATGTCCCAAAAGAGATGATTGGGGAAGGCCCTCCTCCATTTTAATTACGCTCTCATAGTGGTTTTCTATCAAAATCAGCAGATTTGCCTTATGTATCGTGGCCTTGACAGATACTACCCTACGCTCCGAATCTAGGCTGGCAGTAGCGAGGATGGCGTTTTCAAGACCGTTTGAAAGCAGGGAGCAAAGTTCTGTATCACTTAAAGGTAATGAACTAGGTAATTTCGCATCCACCATCATCGTAACTCCCGCATGCTTTGCCTTGGCAAAAAAGGTTGTTAAAATTATATTGACTGGTTCGTTCTCGCAAAAGCGGATTGGGGTGATTGCATCTATGTCGGATTGCGCAATACTCAGATACGTTTTGATTTTTTCTATACTACCGTCAGATGCCATGCCCTGCAAAATTGTAAAATGATGGCGCATGTCGTGTCGGTAGACGGCTGCATTATTATGCATCTGGCGAAGGGATGAAAGCTCCGAACGCGCACTGTGGAGCTGAGCTGCCAGCATATCCCGTTCTCTATGGGCATGCACCTGCTTTTGTATTTCGAGGTAGAATATAACTATAAATGCGAAATAAATGATTGCAAGCAAAGATGGCATGAACTGGACCACTCCATTTACGCCTTGGTATAGAAAATCGGTATAAATGGTGGTAATGTAATCGAATAAATAGTAAAACAGCGGAACAACGCCGAGCAGGACGCAAGATTTTGCGGATTTCTCCATCAGCTGCCAAAGAGTACCTGCCACATATTTTTGAAAGAGAAAATATGACAAAATTACGGCCATCATATAACAAATATACTCTCCGAGCTTGTCTCTGAAGACTGCTCCTCCAATAATACCGATCCATAGGGGCACCTGACAGCAAAGGTAGGCGGTTAGCACGCTGACAGTGGAAATCAACCAAGAGCGTTTCAGATATAAGGTAAGAAAAAGAATCAACGGCAAATGAGTAATCACTGGATATAATTTAGACGTTAAATCCATGCCAAAAAGCCACCAGCAGAAGAACTGAACAAAAAGAAGAATTACGCAAGAGCAGTTAACAGCAAGATTGTTCTTCCGGGTACGCTTTATGCCCGCGAAGCAGACCGAAAGAGCCACTCCGAAGAGCAGTGAAAAACCAAATCGTATGAGTTCAATATAAGTTAATATCATTCAACCCCACCTAACCTGTCCTGCGTCAGTTCTTCTGCCTCTGAGAACAGATACTGTGTATAAGCAGTTCTTACTTGTGTATAGGCCGCTCTGGACACAGGCACACGCCGCCCCGACTCGGTGATAAGCTCACCTTGTCGTAGCTCCTGCACCCATTGCAGATTCACGAGATAGGAGCGATGCACCTTCACAAAACCGGGTCTTTTCAGCAGGGAATGTGCAAAGTCTGCGAGGCGGCCTGTTACCTCTCGCATTCCTCCGTTTGTTAGATAAAAATAAAGCTTTTTTGAACTGACCTCTATATACTCAATTTTTCCATAGGGGAGGCTGAATACGCTGGACTGTGTTTTGATGCACAGGGCATCCTCTGGCTTTTTGAAATCGTCAAGCAGCCTGTCCAGAATCGGAAAGAGCTTTTCCTCTGAAGCGGGCTTTAAAAGATAATGGTGAGCCCGCACACTATAGCTCTCCACCGCGTATTCCGGCGAGGAGGTCAAGAACACAATCTGTATACGACTATTGCGCTCTCTAATTTCGCGAGCCGCCTGTATACCGCTCAAGCCTGGCATAACCACATCCAGAAGCAATACATCGTAATCCCCGTTATCTATAGAAATCAAAAGTTCTATGGCGTTCTGAAAGCTTGAATATGTAAGTTCTGCTTTCCTCTCATGCCGGTACGATTCAAGCAGAGAAGCGATCTGCAGCAGATCACGATGATCATCGTCACAAATTGCAATCCTCAAATGCTCCACCTCTCCTTAGTTTAATCATAATCATATTACTACAATTTTTTTATTTCATCAACCGCCCTAATTACCGTTCAGGTCAAAATCCACTACCATTCAGGTCAGAAACGATATTTTAGAGATATTTCTGGTATTCTGTTATTAAATGTAATAAGAGAGGTGTGACGCCAAGTGCCCACTTTAATAGCTAGCTTTATTGCTGGTATCTGTGCAGCAGGATTTGTAACCATCTGGTTTAAAACAACATACTCCGAGTTGTCGAAAAAGCGGAACTGTCTTGCCGATCTCGAAGATCAGCTGAGACTGCACGAGGAGCTGTACGCCCAAGCAAGGGATAGTTCCGATGTTTGGTCTGCCAATAAAATGATGGAAACCAGCCGGATGCTCTGCCGTGAGGCGTCTAAAAGTTATAATCGCATTCTTCACAAGCCAATGAACCGTGTTCCGGCCCTTTTGATGGGCTTTCGGGCTGTGGACGAGGAATACATGCAAGGTAAAAAGAGGGGAGAACCAACGTAGAAAAAGGATTACCAGTGTCCTGTTGATTCTTTGCAGGTAGCCTGCGCTTCCGCCGGGAATGGTACTGGCGGAAACTCAGCTAACCAAGCTGTTTATCAGCAGCACGCAGGTGACACCACCAGGTGATGCCGGCAGCACCTTATTCTAACGGAACAGGCGAGAGCAACTCAAACTCCAATTTTATACAGTTACAGGGGGGATAGTATGAATAATAAGAGGATATATATACTTCATTACGCTTTAGAAAAACCTACTGCTGCGTTATTAAGGAAGGACTTAAATGGAAGTCTCTATGTTGAGTTTGATGATAGGGTTATCCTTTTAAAGCTCAAACCGGGAGACCCTGTGGTTGTGTATATTCCTTCGGATGATAATACATACTCCATTAAATCTGGAGATATTGACTATATTATTAATGGGGAAGAAATAGTTTCAATAAAACTTGATGAGCCGGTAAACATGCAGATACTAAGTAGGAGGAAATTCAAAAGGTATCCTACGTCTCAGTTTTGTGATGTCAAAGAGATTTATACTAAAAAAAAGGGAACTGCCATACTTAAAAATATAAGTAGTCACGGGCTGTTTCTGGTCACAAAGAATTATTTTAAGGTTAATGATGTTATCGAAGCAAGTGTTTACTTTGATACTACCATATACTTTATTGAAGGAATGATTGTAAGGGAGATCGAAGGAAAAGAATACCGGGGATACGGTATATTGGTTAAAAATACTGATCTTTTCTCTTTAAAAAACATTAGAAAATATATGATAGTTTATCAAAATGAATTTATTAAAAGCATAGATATCAACCTGATTAATCGGACAAGGGATATGGATTTGATTTTTGATTCCTTTGAAGAGTCCAGTGCCAGTGAGAGACTAAACGATGCAACGTTAAAGTTTAACGAGGTACTAAGAAGATACAGATGAATTGACACCTATATTCCATAGATATGTCTGTTCGGCTGGACGTGGAAATTGTCGAGATACTGTAATATGCTTGCAGATGAAAACAACCTCTTTTAGTATGTTTATGGAAATATTTTGCTAAAATTTTACTTCAACTATTTTAATATAATTATTAATTAGCTGCAGATAAAATAGACTCCTCATAAAATGACTGCTTTCCATATAAATATTTAGAAAGACCCGATGAGTATGACTGAATTAATTACAAATTACATAGCTATGGATACAATATGCGCTGTTGCACTGATTGTTTTGGCATACGCGTCTTGGAATAATGTTTTATTTACTGCTAAAGTGAAAAAACAATTTATCCTTGCTGCTCTGATTGCATTAACGGTGATCGCAGCAGAACTGGGCAGTGTGGTTTTTGAAAATATTTGGACTATAAATAGATTTCCCGCTCTTATCGCCAATACCATTGGATTTTCTTTTTCTCCCATTATTCCGATTGTTTTATCTGAAGCCTTTAAAATAGAGAAAGGGAAAGTCAGATCACTCCTGGCAATCCCGGTGTGGATAAGCTTTATATTAGTTATTAGTTCGCCCTGGACTGGTTTGGTTTTTAAGGTAAACGTTGATACAAGTTACATGCGCGGCCCTCTGTTTGGCGTATATGTAGGTGCATATTTGTGTTCATGTGCCATACTAATCATGGTATCAGTTAAAGCCACGAAGTACTACCAATGCCATGCAAAAAGTCAATTTATCATGTTATTTGTTTTTACCATAATAGGAACAACTATGCAGTTGATATTGCCCCATGTGCATGTTTCCTGGCTGTGTGTTACCTTGAGTCTGATACTGTTTTATGCTTATTTTTGCACGATTTCGGAAACCCAGGATAATTTATCAGGATTGTTAAACCGCAACGTGTTTGACCAATATACCAAGCGACTGGATCATGGCGTCAGCGGTACAGTTATAGTTTTTGATCTAGATAGTTTTAAACAAATCAATGATCTATTCGGTCACCAATGGGGAGATTTCTGCCTGCGAACCACTGGAAAGCTGATCAAAGACTGCTTTTATGAAATTGGTTTATGCTACCGTATCGGTGGAGACGAATTTTGCGTGATTTGTGAAACAACAGATGAACAGCAAACAAGGAACTCGCTCAGACAGTTCCACCAAAAAATAGCCGAGATTAGGGAAAAAAACCTGAAGGGTGATTTGCCAACGGTTTCTACAGGGTATTCCGTTTTTCATGGTTCAACAGGGGAATTCGACGTGGCAGTAAGAAAAGCGGATGCACAAATGTATGGTTTCAAAAAAAAACGTAAGTGGAAATCGGACACATTTAAGAAACAGTGATATGGTGTTATTGAATTAAAAAGGGGATGTAACAGATTAAAAAATCTGGTGCATCCCCTTTTAACACTTTTTTGATATTTTGAAGTTGTTTTTAGCTTTTTAACATAAACAAGTTAATGTATGGGGTAATTATCCCATCATCA
>JAEYWA010000034.1 GCA_023431385.1 Bacillota bacterium
CGTACATGGAAACCTAATGTAAGAAAAATAAAGATAATTGATAATGGCACACCAAAATCAATTAACATATGCACAAGGTGTCTTCGTTCAAACAAAGTTACCAGAGCTATCTAATTTGATTACGTTATTATTAAAAATAAAAAAGCGTCCTAACGCTTTTTTATTTTTATCTTTATTTTTTCTTTATATATCTCAAATTTTACAGCTTAAAGCCTCATCTATACAGACTGGAAAAGCTCTTATTTTTCATCAGTAATAAATCAACCAATTCTAAACACCTTTTTTAATATGCTACCGAAAAATTTTGGCATTTTAACAACTACTATCTTCATTATTACACTCCCCCCACAATGCTCCTTACTATTTATCATATTCCCCGAATTTAAATTTCGTGTATAATATTAGAAAATCTTTTTCTCAAAACTGTCTAATTTCGTTACAAGCTGAATAAATATATAGTACAAGTATCTTTTCAAATTCGCTTGTATACGTGCCTATAGGCTAAGATGGGAGATTCGAATGAACGTCATAATCATTTCAAACTATAAAAGAAAGTTAGTTATTTTTAGTGCTATAATTTTATTATGGATATTATTTTTTATTGGAGCAGAACTTCTATATGATAATACTATACAGTACACTATAAGTATTAATAGTAGTATATCTCTGTCCTATCCCTCGAAAATGAACATCAAAAATATTTATTCAAAATACAGTGATTCTTCACCATACATTCAGGCGAGTAACAATAATTATAAAAACTTTGTTGAATTCAAGTCTGTTGAAGAGGGTTTTGTATTTAGCTATCCTTCCTTGTTTAAGCTTAATCAACAGAGTTTTCCGGGTAGTGAAATATTATATCATATAGATTTTCAGAACACAGATGATAAGAAATTCTATGGTTTTGTTCAAGTCTGGCACATGCCCCAGTCCCTCGAAAGCTTTCTTGAATCCTCCAAGGAAGCTGCTATGAATGAATTTATTGATTTTGTCTCTAAAAAGATTAGAGTAAACGGCTTGGATGGCTACTTTTGGGAATATACTACCGAAAGTACGAATGAAAAATATAAAAACCTGGAGGTGTTCCTGGCTAAAGGCTCCAAGTTTTATCGAATCAGCTACTATATTCCAGAAAAGAATTATGATAAAAATGACTACAATATGTTTTGGAAAATGGTTGATTCCTTTAAGGTAATGTAATCAGCCTTCTGTTTTGTCAGCTGTAGCAGCGATTTTAACACAGTTTCTTCCGCTCTCTTTAGCTTTGTACAAGGCATTATCCGCATCTTTTATCAGTTCCATATGATTTGCTGAAATATCCGGGAAGCAGGAAATACCGAAGCTGGCTGTAACTGAAGCAGAAATAAGATTATCTTTTATTATGTTATTTGCTATTTTAATGCGTAAATCCTCAACCTTTTCATATGCCTCAGAGGCAGTTGTCCTTGGAAGAATTATGACAAACTCCTCTCCGCCAAATCTGGCTATGGTATCTGTAGATCTGAGATTGCTCTTAACAGTTTGAGCTACACTTTTCAAAACCACATCTCCAAAAAGATGACCAAATGTATCGTTAAACTTTTTAAATTTGTCTATATCAAGGATAACAAGTGTTAAATCATATCCAAGAGTTTTAGCTGCATTATACTCATCAACGAATTTCTGATGGAAGTATACCCTGTTAAATACTCCTGTAAGTCCGTCTATTGTAGCCATTTCCTGCAGATTAGCGTAAAGTTCAGCATTTTCTATGGCCATACTTATCTGCTTTCCAATCGTGACTAAAAGTCTCAGGTTGTTTTCATCAAAGGTATTAGAGTTCTTGTGTTCAATCAGAGTAACACCAAATTTTCTGGATTTGGAGCTTAAAGGTAAACATATGAAAGAACCGATTTCACGGGTTTTAATAAAATCAAAGTTATTGGGAATAACGGAATTCTCCATGACCGGTTTTTCGTTTTCCAAAATATCAAGTAAAAATCTGCAATTTATATTATCATTTAAAACAGCTAAATCTTCCTTCTTTTGAATATTTGTAAATTGTACCTTTAGCCGGTTCTTCTTATGGTCAAGTAAAACTATTGTCGAGTAATTAACTCCCATAACTCCAATTATTACATCATTTACAAAATTTAAAAGATCATTTATATCCAGAATTGAACCAATAGCTTCACTTATCTGCTGAAGTGTATAGAATTCGGCAATACTTGAAGTTAATCGACGATTTGTTTCTTCAAGCTTTTGATTTGTTTCCATTAACTTGTCGTATTGATTCTTAGCCTCGTTCTGAGTCACCTCAAGTTGTTCGTGCTTTTCTCCAAGTTCAATAACCAGCCTAGCATTCTCCATTTCACGTGTGACATTGTTGGTATATACAGAAGAACTCATTTTTATTATTGAAAAAAGTATAAAATATGCAAAGAACATTAAAAATAAATTATATATCAGCAGGCGGGGGGAAGGATTGTTGTCTATCAGTATGAAATCTACAAACAAATATCCGAACTTAATAACTGCACTAAAGGATAATAGCATGTATCCTGCCTTTTCACCTTTATGTAAACTTAAAAAAATCAACGGAATCAATAGAATGGCAGAATCTACACCTACGTACATATTCAATGTTAAAACCGACAGAATACTTACTTCACAATATCTAAAAATAACGAATATTTTGTCTGTGTATCTGGACAAACTATTAGTCGTTATTGTTTTAATTACATTAAATATAAAAAAAATAATAATTGATACATTCAACATTAGTCCCTGCTTAATCAATATCTTCGACTCAATGTTAAAAGCCTCCCTGATAGCATAACCGGCTATCAGCAATACAATAAATACCCAACAAAGGTTAATTAAAACCCTTTCATATTTTTGTATTTTATTCATAGTTCCTCCACGTCCAGCAATATATTTTTAAGTTCTGAACTTCTCCCAATATATCTCTATCTCATCGCCAGATACTATGTTGTCTGTAAAATTCGCTACTCTGCCGTTTAGTTTTAATACTATATTTCCTTTAGGTGAAGTTAAATCAAAATCTATATAACTAAACACATCGACAAAAATGTATTGTTTTTTATCATCCAGTTTGATTTTGTCACCGTTTACAGTTATAATAAACCCCTTGTCTCCACTATGGGCTACTACACCAGCTTGATTTAAAACTGAGTCGCTAGATGATTGTAAGCATGCTTGAGCGATGTTATCTGTCTGACTATCTTGATTCCCTTCTTTCTCCCGAACAGTTACCCTATCATTTTCTTCAAGCATATATTCCTCGTCCTTAGGCTCACCATTTACTAACAAAAGCCCGTCATCCAATTTCAGGTTGAATTCAGCAGCAAGTTGACCAAGCTTAATTATTTCATTAAGAGTTATATCATCCCCATTATTAATTTCTGCTTCAGAATTCCCTACTTCCCCATTAACAATTACCTTTGGAACCAGCCTCAAAACATCACCATTTAGGCTTATTGTAAATCCAGTTGGGTTAATGGCATAGTCGCTTATTCTCTTAACTGCATTCTTTCCGTTGATTGCCGGTTTTACAACGATATTATCTCCGACAGATATGATCGAATCAAGGCTGGCAGGTGAATTATTTACGGATATTTCTGCAGCAATGCCATGTTCTCCTTTAACAAACATCGGATTCCCGTTAATAGTAAATTTTAATGATTTACCTGTTCTTCCAATCAGCTTGTCCGGATTAAAACCAATCAATATTAAAGCATCTGCAACTGTAAGCTTTTTAGAATTTAACAGCTGAATCTTTTCTCCATTAACTGTTACTGATAAGAAGTCCTGTCCCTTTTTTGAATGAGCCATCATAGCTATTCCAAAAGGAGTAATGGATTCTGGCCCTGACAACTTTTTCAGCTTGGTTTTAATATTGGGAATGACGTCTCGTCCTCGCACAGCAACTCTATCAGAATTGATGCCCAATCTGTTTGCTATCTTTTCTGTAAGCCCAGGAATCTGACTTCCTCCGCCTATTAAAAATACAGCATTTGGAGCCTTTTGATTATAATCCAGAATTTTATCAGCAATACTGTTTGCCAGTAATTCAATAGCAGGCTCGAGAACCTCCAGAGCTTGTGCTCTATTAATTTGGTGTTTCTTTCCTAAAATATCAGAATATTTTATTACGTCTGATTTTGAGGATATAGATATTTTTATTTTTTCAGCAGTGTTGAAATCCACAAGGTATTCTTGTGCAATTCTTTCTGTTATCTCATCTCCGGCTGTCGGTACCATACCATAAGCAACTACAGACCCGTCCTTGGTTATGGCAATATCGGAAGTTCCGGCGCCTATATCTACCAAAACCAAGTTTAGCAGTCTGAGGTCCTTTGGTATTGTTACAGTTAAAGCAGCTATAGGCTCAAGAGTAAGACCTGCCACCTGCAAGCCTACCCTGTTCATAACTGTATATAGACTGTCTACTACAACATGCGGTAAAAAGGTAGCCAAGACCTCAACACCTATTTTCTTGCCTTTATGCCCTAACAGAGAAGATATAACATAACCGTTTAGAAAGTAATTTACAACACTATAGCCTACACAATAAAACGGAACCTTCTCCTCATTGGAGAGCTCATTGTCCAACTGTATCTGAGCGTTCTGGATGGCGTCAACCTCCATACTACCGACTATATCTGCTGTTATTTCCCTTCCCTGCTCAATTTCATATTCAAGCTTTGTTTGACTGGTCTTTAATACTCTTCCAGCCGCAGCGATGGCAACCTTTGTCAAGGGCAGCCCAAGTACAGCCTCTAGCCTGTCTTTTACTTCTCTGACAACTTCGGCAACTTTATTTATGTCATGAATCTGTCCGTCAAGCATCGCACGGCTTTTATGCTCATATACTTCTGCTGCGATTACTTTAAAAATTTCCCTTTCATAGTACCCGACAATACCCACTACAGTCCTTGTTCCTATGTCCAGTGCAAATATCAGTTCTTCCGGGTTATAATTATCTTTATTTTCTTCCAGCTTTGCTGTCTTTGGTTTACTAGGCATTTACCATCCCCACTTTAATAGTAGTTTTAACCCTTAATCTTTTTATAGTGATCACATAAGCTGTTTATTTTACAATTTTCACAGTCAGGTTTTCTGGCGTTACAAACTTCTCTCCCATGAAAAACAAGCCTGTGACAAAAATCAGCCCATCTTTCCTTTGGTACAATTTTCTGCAAATCATATTCTATCTTTTCAGGATCTTCATTTTTAGTTAGCCCTATATGGTTTGATAGCCTTTTTGCATGTGTATCGACCACTACTCCCTGAATACCATATATCTCATAAAGTACAAGATTTGCAGTTTTTCTTCCCACACCAGGCAGTTGCAGCAACTCCTCCATACTGTCAGGGATTTTGCTGTCATACTTTTCAACAAGTTGCTTACAGCAGGCTATAATGTTTTTTGCTTTGTTTCTGTAGAAGCCGGTTGATCTAATATCCTGTTCAAGTTCAGAAATATCCGCATTTGCAAAATCCTCAGCGGTCTGATATTTCTTATATAAATCCTTTGCAACCATGTTAACTCGTGCATCAGTACACTGCGCAGCCAGCTGAGTCGAGATCAACAGCTGTAACGGAGTATGATATTCAAGTGAGCACTCAGCATTTGGATAGAGTTCATCTAACACTCTCAATATTTCAACGACCCTTTGTTTTTTATTCATGAGGTACTCCCACTTTCGCCCGGTCAATAGCAAGCTGATACAGTTCAAGGTAAGCCCTGCTTGGTTTTTTCCAGGAAAATTCACTTTCAAGAGCCCGATTAACCAGTTCTCTCCAAACAACAGGTTCATTCTTATAGACGTTAACTGCTCTTTGCAGTGTTTTCCTGAATGCAGTAACGCTAAACTCCTCAAAAGAAAAGCCATTACCCTCTATATTATCCGCATCATAATCTATAATTGTTTCAGCAAGACCTCCTGTAGCTCTGACAACAGGTATAGTACCATACCTCAAGCTTATTATCTGCCCGAGGCCGCAAGGCTCAAACCTGGATGGCATAAGAAACATATCGCAGGCTGAATAAATTCTTTTAGCCAGGTTGGTGTTGAACTCAAAAACTGCTGAGACATTATCAGGATACTTCCTTTGTAAACGGGCAAATATCTTATGATAATACTCGTCACCCAAGCCAAGAACAGCCAGCTGTACATCTTCCTTCTCAATAAATTCCTCAATACAACCTGTTAACAATTCCAAGCCCTTCTGACCCGTCAGCCTGGTTACTACTCCCATTAATGGAGCTGAACTTTCTTTAAGGGACAATTCCTTCTGTATAGCTTTTTTATTTTCTCTTTTCAGTTCAGCACTATCTTTATTGTAGTTAACATATAGGCACTTATCCTGTTCGGGATTGAATTCTTCATAGGATATACCGTTTACTATTCCAAATAGGTCTTTTTGTCTTTTAACCAATACCCCTTCCATTCTTTCTCCATAAGCAGAGGTTAAAATTTCCTCGGCATACTGTTTACTGACGGTATTGATTATGTCAGCATAAACAAGTCCGCATTTCATAAAGCTGAACATACCATAAAATTCGGCTTTGTCAGGGATAAAATATTCAGTATCCAGATTTAAAAATTCATTTACTTCAGTTCCAAAATTTCCCTGGTATTCAAGATTATGAATGGTATATATTGTGGCAATATTACTATATAATTCCTGTTTACAGTACTTTTCCTTCAATAGCAGGCAAATTGGGCCGGTATGCCAATCATTACAATGAATGATGTCAGGTATAAAATCAACATACTTAAGCATTTCCAGTGAAGCCTTACACATTAATATAAATCGCTGAGCATCATCATTGTAACAGTAGATGCCTTCTCTATTAAAATAATGATGATTCTCTATAAAATAAATAGGTATGGATTCTTGTTCAAAACTTTCGATACTTCCTTTCTTAATTATGCAGGTTTCTTTCTTGTTTCCCATCTCCACAGGGAAATCACAAAGGTAATCCATTTCATAATTAATAAAACCATATCGTGGCATTACAATCCTTACATCATGTCCGAGCAGTGCTAATTCTTTTGGTAGCGAGCCTGCCACATCAGCCAAACCTCCGGTTTTGGCAAAAGGGTCAACCTCTGCCGAAACAAAAAGAACTTTAAGTTTTTTATGTTCAAATTTCACACAGTTACCTCCCAGCTGTCCTTAAACTAATTCTCTAATCATCTTAATAAATACGTCAGAAATTTCGGGGTCAAACTGAATCCCCTTACAGCGTTCAATTTCATTGATTGCCAGCTCCATTGTCATACCTTTCCTATAGGTTCTGTCACTGGTCATAGCATCAAACGCATCAGCTATGCATAGTATTCTTCCCAATAAACTGATTTCCTCTCCCTTTAGTCCATATGGATAACCACTGCCGTTATATTTTTCATGATGTTCAAGAATTGCTCTTAACCCCTCGCCTAAGAATTCTACATTTTTTAGTATATTATAGGATATCTGAGGATGTTTCTTGATTTCTTCATATTCTTGGTCTGTAAGCTTATCGGTTTTATTTAAAATTGATGCTGAAATGCCTATTTTTCCAATATCATGAAGTATTGCAGCATATCTTAAGTCCTCAATAATATCTTCTTCAAGATTCATGTGTGCTGCAATTTCGCATGATATTTCCATAACTCTCTGGCAATGACCGCTTGTATAAGAATCCTTCGCTTCTATGGCATTAACAAGGGACATTACAGTTTGTATGTAACCTGTATTTAAACTTTCAGAGTATTTTAGCAGTTCTTCATTCTTAAGACGAAGTTCTTCCTTGGCAATGTTAAGATTATTTATATTATCGTTGAGATCATCGTTTACTGCAGCTGTTTCTTCATACAAAGCCTCAATTTCCTGTTTCTGTGCATATACATCGTTAAAGAGCTGAGATTTATCCATGGCAACAGCCGCGTAATTTGCAATACTCATCAAAAAGGAAAGGTTTGCCTTCTTAAATGAATTTATTACAGGTGTTTCAATAAAAATAACACCAAGCTGTTCGTTGGAAATGCTTAGTGGAATTGCGAGTTTATCCCCGCGGATACCCCTTTTTTTAATGAAAATATTCGAGTTAACTACAATTGAATTTGTTGCAAAACATTTAGTAACAACAGAATCAGTATCAAAGGATTTACCAACCTCGTCAAAACTAACTCCTAATTCGTACTTACAATAAACCTGAGGGGAATATACATCTTTAAAGCAAATCAAACACCTGTCGCAGCCGGTAAATTTTCTATATACATCAAAAACATACTCTACAATATTATCCATATCTACAGTTGAGTTGAACTTTTCAGAAGTAACCCTTAGAACCTCTAACTCATTTTGCTTTTCAACCAACAGTTTGAATGTCTTTAGTGCATTCCTTTCTCTACCTGGATACGAAAAACGTCCGTGTATATTAAATATTTCTGTATACTTATTTATAACCTTCTTTGCTTTGGAATTTCTTTTGATAATCAAACTAATGAATTCTATAGTGTTCAGTAATAGAATTAACACACCCAAAGAAAAGCTAATATAAAGTAAATTCTTAGCCTCTGTATTCATGCCATAGAGAAACAAGGGTATAGCCATTATTCCTGCCAAAAACTTGGCATTATGGGAATAATACTTAAAAAAATTCATGTATTCCTCCAGCCGATTATTATAAGCATAGTAAATTTTTACTACATTCTAATTTTAAGGTTTTTTAACAGTATTGGCAACATAAATAGTTATTTTTCTTCAATTTAATATGTTTAGTTTTGTAGAATAGGTCAGAGGGAAAGTTAACATCTTTTTCCTCTTTCCCCTGCATCAAACCGTGCATGCGGTTCTCTCGCACACGGCTTTCCGGTATTCTTCTTCCTTCAGCATTCGTTAAACTGCAAGTTTTTGTAATCCACATCCGTAAATAATCTTTCAAACTTTTGGGATGTCTGCATGCCGTCTTTTCTTCTGCGTTTTGTAGTTATACCACGCAAAATTCACTTTATGTTACGGTCTGTATCTTCGCTAACCCTGTTATTTAGACAGGTACTTTATCCTCCCGCTCAGCACATACAATTACTGCTATACACCGGGATTAGCTAACGGGCTTCTTGGTAATTACCCGTGCCAGACTTACACTGGCAAGAGTGCCCCAGCTTCGCTGGGCACACGTAAAAAGAAAAGATACTGCTGATTACAACAGTATCTCATATTTGAAAACTTTCACTAGCAACTATTTAGTTTCACCAAGCTTAACCTGAACTGTTTTGGTCTTTCCATCCCTATAGAACTCTATTGAAACAGTATCTCCGGCTTTATGCTTGTTTTTCTCATCCTCCAAATCAGCATATGATTTGACAGCCTTGCCGTCAAACTTGATTATAACATCACCTGCCTGAATACCTGCTTTTTCAGCAGCACCGAGTATTTCAACACTTGCTACGTATACTCCCATTGGCATATTGTTTTCTTTAGCTATATCCTCAGTATATCTCTGGTCAACGGAAATCCCAAGATAAGGCTTTGATATATATGTGTTTTTTATCAGTTCATCCGCAATTTTCTTTGCATCATTAACAGGAATTGCAAAGCCTAATCCTTCAAACCCTGTAGCCACCATTTTTACAGTATTCACGCCGATAAGCTGACCTTTAAGGTTGACTAAGGCACCGCCACTGTTACCAGGATTTATTGCGGCATCTGTCTGAACAAGTTTTATTTTTCTGCCGCCGTCAAGCTGAACTGTTCTGTTTAAACCACTGATTACACCCTGAGTTACGGAACCCATATACTCTAGGCCACCAGGATTCCCTATAGCAATTGCAGGTTCTCCAATTTTTAGGTTATCAGAATCTCCAAATTCAATAACATTTAAATTATGCTCATTGATTTTGAGAACCGCTAGGTCTGTTTTAGAATCATACCCCTTAACCTCGGCTACATACGGTTTATCTATCTTGTTGGGAAGATATACTTCTATCTTTGCTCCAGCCTGAACTTTTCTGGTTTTATCGTTCACTGCACTTTCTATTACGTGATGATTAGTCAGGATATATCCGTCAGTACTGATAATTATACCTGAGCCTTCTCCACCAGCTTGTTGAACTCCAAACAAATCATTTGAATTCTGGTAAGCTGTTCTGATACCAACAACAGATGGTCCAACTTTTTCAGCAACACTTGTAACAGCAGATTCTGCAGTTTGAACTATTTCCACTCTTTTAAGTTCGCCAACCTGAGCCTGTGAATTTCCGGAACCACTTTGACCATTAACTCCGAAAAATCTTTTTATTTCAGGCTGTACTACCGGCGCTACACCAAGAAGCATAACTGTAAGTATAGCTCCACCTATTATTGAGCTGATTATAGAAACAAGGATATATTTCCAAGCATCAGATTTTTTCTGGGTTTTTTTGTAGCTTTCCCTGTAATAATTATTATTAGGCTGCGAATTATAGTTTTGAGAATTTGCATTAGTACCCTGGAAGTTATTCATCTGCCATACTCTTTTAGTTTCGTCGAATCTGTCTTTATTCTCATAAGGAGAGGCAACAAAATTAAAATTCTGATTAGTTTGAGACTGATTATCATTGGAATTATCCACTTTTGGGGAACTGGTAATTTGCTCAGGGTTGTCTACCTGTTCCGAATAGACTGTAGGGTCGGTATCAGTTTTATCGTCAGTTGATACACTCTCATATGAATTTTCTTCATTATTTTTTGAATTCTCAATTATATTTTCAGGCCTTATTTTTTCCTCATTATTCTCCACACTATTTATCTGATTGTTAAGGTCATTTGTTGTATCATCGTTTGTTACATTATCTTTTTCGAATCTGTCATCATTCATTAAAAAGTCCCCTTTCTCATATATATACTTATATTCTAATAATGTAATTTTAATTAACTATGAACAAAGTGTTAATCTTCTATATTATTTTTGAAATAGTCCATGGTGAACGTAAATTTAGTACCGGCACCTATATCACTTTCAACCCAAATTTCCTGTTTATGTTCATTAATAATATTTTTAACTATTGCCAGTCCAAGGCCGGTCCCGGTTTTATCCTTTCCTCTGGATTTGTCGGATTTATAAAATCTATCCCAAACCCTTTTTTGTTCATTCTGATCAATACCGATTCCATTATCCTGAACTGAAATGAAAACCTTATCTTTATTCTTTACAGTTTCAAAAATAATTCTCCCGTTTTCATTAGAAAATTTAACCGCATTATGCAAAAGATTTATTATTACTCGCTCTATAGAATCTCTGTCTCCTAATACAAATAAATTCTCTGAGTCAAAATTAGCTTCTATTTCTAAATTTTTGGAGGTGATTAATGTTTCATTTTTTATTACACACAATCTTATCAGCTCATTAATATCAAAGGGTATAATGTTGAGTTTCAGTTCACCTGCTTCCATTTTAGCCAGATCCAGCAGGTCGTTGACAAGTCTGTTTAACCGATTAATCTCATCCCTTACGATTATTAGGTAATTTTCACGGTTCTCCTCAGGAATTGTTCCGTCGAGAATTCCTTCAATAAATCCCCTGATTGATGTCATTGGAGTTCTTAGTTCGTGGGAAACATTTGCAATAAAGGCACGACGCAATTCCTCCAACTTTTGCAGATCGTCTACCATTTGATTAAAGCTGTGAGCAAGTTGACCAATCTCGTCCTCATCCTTTACAGAAAGTCTGTTTCTGAATTCGCCTGCTGCAATTATTTTTGCTGCATTATTTATTTGTTTCAAAGGTTTAGTAAATCTAAGTGAAAATACGTAAACCAATACAATTGCAAGAAAAACTGCAACGCCCCCCGACCACACGAAAAGTTGGAATACAGAGGTTCTTAGCTTCTGGATTTCAGGCATTGGTGTGTGAAGATATATGGCTGCCAAGGTTTGCTGTTTACCGTTACTGGGCATTATTTGAAACGGAACTTGAATTGTCAGCCAGGAGTTACCAAGCTCTTCGTACTCTGATGAACTGAAAAACCCAAAAAAATCACCAATTCTTTGAATGGTAGTACCACCATTATTCATTACATCCTGATACATTTTAGGATCAGGAAGCTGAGGATAGTTGTATTCATTTTTATATTTATCCAGGGCATCCCTTGCCCAATCCGGCTTGCAGAATGCAACCTGTCCTTTTGCATCTATCACCCATATTATTGATTGACTATATTCACTGGTTTGGTCTAGTGAGCTTTTAAAGTATTCCTGAGCAATCAATGAATCCATGTTTTTTAAATAAAAAACAAAATTGTTCTTTATATCGGCAGCGGCATTTTCAAGTGTAATAACCTTTTCCTTTGTTGAATAATCATTTAAAAAGTAATATAAGAAACCTCCGGTTACAATATAACTTAATACAAGCAATGCAATAAAAATAGTTACAAGCTTCTTGAAAATAGTCTTTTTTACTTTAATTTTTCTAATAAATAATTTCGGCATTTACTATTTCACCTCAAACTTATAGCCGACGCCCCAAACTGTTTTTAGTTGCCATGGCTGACCCTCAAGGTCTATTTTTTCCCTGACTCTTTTTACATGAACATCTACAGTTCTGGAATCACCATAAAAGTCAAAGCCCCAGACATGCTCCAGCAGCTGTTCTCTTGTAAACACCTTATTAGGATTTGACGCTAAAAAGAAGAGAAGTTCTAGCTCTTTTGGAGGTAATTCAATTAGATTACCCTTCAACCTTATAGTATAATTGCTTTTATTTACTATTAAATTAGGAAAAGCAACTTCCTGTGTATCAACATCCTTATGCTCGTATCTTCTTAATACGGCTTTAATTCTTGCAACTAGCTCCTTTGGTTCAAACGGTTTAACCATGTAGTCATCGGCACCGAGCTCAAGTCCCAGTACCTTATCAAAGGTTTCGCCTTTTGCAGTAAGCATTATTATCGGTATTGAGCTGACTTTTCTGATTTCCCTGCAAACCTGCCAGCCATCAATCCCCGGAAGCATAATATCTAAAACTACCATGTTGGGTGTATGCATTTTAAATGCCTCAACTGCATGTAATCCGTTATAAGCATATATAACTTCAAAGCCTTCTTTTTGAAGATATAGTCCAATTAATTCACAAATATTTCTATCATCATCAACTATTAAAACCTTACTTTTTGTATTCATAAAATACTCCTTAATTTAACATTAATAAGTGTTTAATTTTATTATAACAATAGTGTTCTAAAAAGAAATATAAAAATATAATTGTTCTTAAAAAATTAATAAATCTCGTTTTTTCTAGGCAATAAAAAACTTCTCCAAGTAATGTAAACTTTTTGTTCACTCATTAATAGGAGAAGTTTTGAAAAAATATTTTCAATTTGCTATTAACCTACTTTTAATTCCAATCTTAATTTATCGGCTATCATAGCAATAAACTCAGAATTTGTTGGCTTACCCTTACCGATGTTAACGGTATAACCGAATAAAGCGTCTATTGCCTCAACCTGCCCTCTGCTCCAGGCAACTTCAATAGCGTGTCGGATAGCTCTTTCAACTCTGCTGGGAGTTGTATTATATTCTTTTGCTATGCTGGGATAAAGAAGCTTAGTAATGGAATTAATTACATCAAGATCCTTAACTACCATCATTATAGCATCTCTAAGGTATTGATAACCTTTTATATGCGCTGGAACTCCGATCTCATGCATAATATTTGTTACTTCAACCTCAAGATTTCTAGAATTATTAGATATATGTACAGACTTCTTTTCAGCAAATGTATCGTTCCTATGAACAGATATCGAAGAAGATAAAGAAGTTGTAACTGACGGAACATAAGCACTATCTTTTAATTGTCGAATTCTATTAACCAGTACATCCATATCAAAGGGCTTTACAATATAGTATTCCGCTCCTAATGCAAGAGCTCGCTGTGTTATTTTATCCTGTCCCACAGCAGATAAAACAATGAACAAAGGTTTCTTTTCCATGTTTGAAGAAGCAATTTTTTCTAATACCCCCAGGCCATCTAGATGCGGCATAATTATGTCTAGTATTGCGATATCCGGAGTATTTTGAAGTATTAAATCGACGGCTTCAAAACCGTCTCTTGCCAGACCGACAATTTCAATATCATTCTGGTTTGATAAATATTCAC
>JAEYWA010000073.1 GCA_023431385.1 Bacillota bacterium
GCATTTATTCGCTCCTCATAAGTTGAACTCAATGTCAGTAATGCCACGGCTTTCTCAGCTAGCCTACCTCAACTTTTCACTCTTACAGACGGTTTACCAGTTCCTTAAACACATTTCCCCTCTGTTCAAAGTTCTTAAACATATCAAAACTGGTACTTGCAGGAGAAAGTATTACGCAATCACCCGGCACTGCCTCACTGTACGCCCTGGCCACAATTTCTTCATAAGTACTGCAGTGAATTACTTTAACTTCACTTTCAATATCTGTCTGATGTACATAATTATTATAGGCTTCTTCAATTCTTGGAGCTGTGGCACCTATAAGCAGGAGAATTTTTACCTTTTCAGCTATTACCTGCCCTATAGGTTCATAGGGTATTCCCTTATCCTTACCTCCCGCGATTAAAATAACCTTATTCTTAAAGGTACTGAGAGCTGCAATGGTCCTGGACGGACTGCTGTCAATGGAACTGTTGTAAAACTTTATTCCGTTTATTTCCCTTACCAGCTCAATTCTATGCTCTACACCTGTAAAGTTAGCAGCTATTTTTGCGATAGTTTCAGGTTTTACATAATCAATGGTTGCCGCAGTAGCAGCCATATAGTTTTCAATATTATGGACTCCTGGAATTATTATGTCATTAACATCAACAATCTCTATTTCCTTATCCTTACTTTTCACAACTATTTTGTTATTCTTCAAAACAATTCCGCTTTCAAGAGAAGCTGCTCTTGAGAAATATATAAATTCACCGTTGGCTTCACTTGAAAATGCCTTGGTGACATCGTTGTCATAGTTCAGAACAAGTTTATCCTTGGCCTTCTGATAAAGAAGTATATTCTTCTTTGCATCAATATACTCCTGTAATGATTTATGGACGTCCAAATGATTTGGAGATATGTTTGTGATAACTGCTACAGAAGGACTGTTTTTTATAGTCATAAGCTGAAAGCTGCTAAGCTCTAATATAACTTTATCAGACTCCTTGACTTCATCAATCTTACTTAAAAGCGGGGTTCCTATATTTCCACCAAGCCAGCAGTTATAGCCTTCTTCCGACAATATTTTATATATTAATGTAGTTGTTGTGGTTTTACCGTCACTTCCGGTAACTGCAAAAACTTGAGCCGGGCATAGGTCAAGGAAAACCTCCATTTCGGAAGTAAGTTCTGCACCATTTGCCAACGCTTCCATTAGTTCAGGTACATCAGGTCTCATCCCCGGTGTCCTGAAAATAAGGTTGAAACCCTTAAGTTTAGACAAATACCCGCTACCGATACTGTATTTTACGGGCAGTCCTTCCAACTCCGATAAAGCGTCTTTAAGGTTTTCCGAAGAATTTTTATCAAAAGCGGTAACATCTACACCCAAATTTATCAAATATTTAATTAAAGGAATATTGCTGATACCAATACCCAATACAGCTACCTTTTTTTCCCTGATGTCTTTCTTAAACTGTTCAAGCTTGCAATTCATTAAATTTCCTCCCTAAAAATTATTTATTTTACTATTGATTTAATAAAACATATATAGTACAATACATTATGCGGTTCGAGTTCATGCGGATATGGCGGAATTGGCAGACGCGCATGATTCAGGTTCATGTGAGAGAAATTTCATGCAGGTTCAACTCCTGTTATCCGCACCAAAAGAGTTTGAAAATTTATTTTCAAACTCTTTTATTTTTTGTAACCGGATACAAAATAAAAAGCAATCTATAAATTAATAAAAGTCTTTACAAAATTAATAGTAATTATTATATTACATATTTTAGCCAAAATTAACCTGATCCGCATCCTTGATATAGAAAAATGTCTTTAATGACTTAAAATTATACTTATTTGCCATAATAAGCTGTTCAGTGCTGCCCACGAACAGTATCCCCTGAGGGTTTAATGACATGTTAAACTTCTTGTAAATATCATTTTTAGCCTCTTCTGTAAAGTAAATAAGTACATTTCTGCACACAATCAAATCCATACCCATAGGATAAGTGTCCCTTAACAGGTTGAACTGTTTGAACTCCACACAATTTTTTACTTCATCTTTTATTTTATAGCTGTCTCCGACAATAGTAAAATATTTATCCTTCATTTCCCGGGGAAGGTTTTCCAGACTTTTTGATGTATAAATACCGTTTTGGGCTTTTTCGAGAGCTCCTGTGTCGATATCCGTTGCCAGTATTTTAATAGAGTTCAGTGGTAAAAGCTTGTTTAATACCATTACAAGTGTATATGGTTCATCTCCTGTAGAACAGGCAGAACTCCAGATTTTTATCTTCTTATTTTTGCTGAGAAGGAGCGGAAATATTTCCTTTTCAAGAACCTCCCACTGGTCAGGGTTACGATAAAATTCCGATACATTTATTGTCAGATAGTTAATAAACTCTTTAAACAGGTCTTTATTGTCCTTTAAAGCTTGAACGTAATCTTTATATGTATCAAAGTTATTTTTCTTAATTAGCGCATCTATTCTTCTCTTCATTTGCTTTTCTTTATAAAGAGTAAGATTGATTTTGGTCATTTTAAAGATTTCTTCTTTAAAACCCTCGTAATCCATAATTTATCCCCCTATTAAAGTATATTACAATTATGTATCAATTAATGTCATTTAACAATTATGTTTCACAAGTATACCGTTATTGAAATCCTTGTATTTAAATAAAAGGATGTACCGAGGTACATCCTTAATAGACAGATTTTTATTACTGGTTTTCCAGATCTGTTAAGCTTTCACCGATTGTATTGGTCATTTCCTCTTTGTGTTCTGTAGGAATTTCTTCACCTGGCTCAACAGCTGCTTCTTCCTTCTTTGCACCAACAGGATCAATAGGATTTACTTCTTTAATACTCAAGCTTATTTTTTTAGCTTCAATATCAAGTTCAGTTATTTTAGCTTCTACCATTTGACCAACCTTCAGAACATCGCCAGGTTTACCCAAACGAACATTTGAAATCTGTGAGATATGAACCAGACCATCAAGTCCCTGTTCGATTTCAACAAAAGCACCAAATGGAACAAGTCTCACAACTTTTCCTGTAATTACATTCTCAACCTGATATTTCTCAGCAGCCTTATTCCACGGATTATCATCCTGCTTCTTGTAGCCAAGGGAAATTCTCTTCTTATCTCTGTCAAATTCAAGAACAGAAACGATTATTTCATCCCCAACCTTTACGACCTCTGAAGGATGCTTAATTTTGTTCCAGGATAATTCGGAAAGATGAACAAGCCCATCTACTCCTCCAATGTCAACAAAAGCTCCAAAATCCATCAGGCTCTTAACAACACCCTTGTAAGTCTTTCCTGCTTCAATATTGCTCCATATCTCATTAGAAGCTGTTTCCTTATTTTTCTCAATTAACACTCTTGAAGAACCAACAACTTTTCTCTTCTGCTTGTTAACCTCTATAATCTGAACCTGTAATACCTGCTTTACAAACTCTGAAAGATCCTTAACAAATCTGTCACTGATTTGTGATGCAGGGATAAATACCTTAACTCCGCTGGCAATACCAATAACACCGCCGTTGACCTTCTCAGTAATTTTTACTGTAACAGGTTGCTTGGTTTCAAAAGCATTTTCAATGATATCCCAACCCTTGACAGCATCAACCTTGGTTTTGCTCAAAACTACATTTCCTTCACCGTCGTTTACTCTCACAACAAAGACGTCAATTTCATCTCCAACCTTAAGTGATTTTTCAGGATTAAAGTCCGGATCATTTGAAAATTCCTGCATTGGAATTATTCCGTCAGATTTGAAGCCCAAGTCAACAAAAACTTCACTTTGATTATATCCGATAATTCTTCCTTTAGTAATCTGACCTGTAGTCAATGTTACGAGAGAGCTCTCAAATGCGTCGGCAAAGCTCATTTCTAAATCCTGTTTATCTAATTCACTCATTTTATGAATAACCTCCTTGATTACCCAGTCAGGTGTTGACGCCCCTGCAGTAATACCAATTTTTTTAATTTTTTTTATATCAACCGGTGGAATGTCACTGGCTGTTTGTATTTTATAAGTTCTTTCACAATTCTTTCTGCAGATTTCATAAAGCTTATTGGTATTTGAACTGTTTAGTCCTCCAATGACCAGAACCATATCAACTTCTTTTGAAATCTTTTCAGCTTCAACTTGTCTTTTGTCTGTTGCATTACATATTGTATCAAATTTTATAACATTTTCAAACCTTTTATTTAAACTCTTTATAATTTTTTCCCATTTATCTCGAATAAATGTAGTCTGAGCAACTACACATATATTTTTTTCTATTTGAGGTAAACTGTTAACCTGCTCTTCACTTTCAATAATGTAGGCGGTATTATCACACCAGCCGTTAATACCAATTATTTCAGGATGGTGTTTGTCACCTATAATTATTATCTGATAATCCTCTTTATATTTCTCGCAGACAAGTTTTTGTATTTTTTCAACATACGGACAACAGGCATTAACTATTTCCACCCCTTGTTCTCTCAATTGCCTTAAAGTGTTTGGACCAACCCCGTGTGCTCGAATTATAACCTTGGCATCACCTTTTACCTCTTCAGGACTGTTTATGGCAGTAACTCCATATTGGGTTAGTTTGTCAACAACCTGCTCATTGTGGATAATAGGACCTAAAGTGTATATTTTTGCATTTGCTTCGGACGCCAGGTCAAAAACAATATTTACTGCATTGTTTACACCAAAGCAAAAACCGGCAGTATTGGCTATAATCAGTTCCATAAGTAGTTCCCCTGTTCTCCGGTCTAGGATATTTCATCAATATTAATGTTTGCGTAATTATTAAAAAAATATAGAATCCTTTCAACAACCTCATCAATACTAAGCGTTGTAGAATCTATCTCAATAGCATCTGCTACCTTGGTCAGCGGTGCAAAAGCCCTTGAGCTGTCATTATTGTCTCTGTAAACCATATCAGCTTTAACTGACTTAAAGGTGACAGACTGCCCCTTTTGAAGCTGCTCATCGTATCTTCTTCTGGCTCTTTCATCCACTGAAGCAGTCAGGAATATTTTTAAGTCTGCATTGGGCAGTACATATGACCCGATGTCACGCCCATCCATAACAACATCGTGTTCAGAAGCAATTTTACGCTGTAAATCAACCATCTTCAATCTGACTTCAGGGAAAACTGCGACATTTGACGCACCTACCGAAACCTCTGGAGTTCTGATAGCTTCGGAAACATCCTGACCATCAAGAAATATTTTTTGTAGGTTATCGTCATGTGATATAGATATATTAAGTGAATCCATCATAACAGCTAGCTCTTTTTGATTTTTTGTATCAATACCGCTTCTGATTGCCTTTAAAGCCACAGCTCTGTACATTGCACCAGTATCAAGATAAATAAAACCCAAATTTGCAGAAACTTTTTTTGCTATGGTACTTTTACCGGCACCTGCAGGTCCGTCTATTGCTATACTTCTTGACATTACCGTCTCCTTTAACAACCCTAGTTTATGTTATTTACAGGCTAAATCAGGCCTCAAAGCCACTGCATCTTTTAAATACACATGATTCATGTCACTGTTAGCTTTGTCAGTGTTCAGATGAAGCAAAATCCTAATACAGCTTTTAAGGCTTCCCGGAACATTAATCTCATTTGAACACATAAGCGGAACGTCGGTCAAGCCAAGCTCCCTGGCAGCTACTGCCGGAAAGACTGCATCTAAATCATTTGTCATTGAAAAAATGATACTTATTATATCATCTTTATTAATATTGTTCTTATTTATTATTTCATCAAGTAACTCTCTTGTTCCTTCCAATATAGAGTCTTTCGTATTATCAGGAACGGTTATAGCCCCTCGTATGGCTCGTACTTGCATCCATCCAACCTCCAAAACAGATAAATTACAAATCAAACTACTCTATGTCCAAGACCGATAGCAACCTCGTTAAGGTTAAGCAATCCGATACCAAAGAACACTGCAACGCTTATATGATCCTTATACCTTGCTATTCCTATTTTTCCCCCAACATTTAAACCGATGGCCTTGGGCATAATCTGTGAAATTGCTTCTCTTGTCGCTCCCGCAACAGCACCCTGCTCCGCATGACTTTCCGAAATAACGCCTTCTCTTTTAGATGACACAACTGCTCGTTCAACAATCTTCATCACCGATGTAATAAACTCCCCACCGTAATCAACCGCAGCAGATTGTATACCCGATTGAGCAAATTCCGCCTGTAATTTCTTTTCGGATACTCTATCATTTGTCAGCGCTATTTTTATTGCAGCACTTGCTATATCTTTACTACCAAATTCTGTCATATTATCCTCCATCTACGCGCATGGTGCGTACACAAATAGTAATGAAAAGACATGTAATGGCTTTTCGCTGCGTGAAAGTCACGATGACTTTCCACATATATTTTTCACGCTAACCTCCCTAGGCACATTCGTGCTTTGATATGTTACTGCCTTGGCCACAGAGTGACCATAAAATGTTAAAGCATAAAACAAAAACTGAAAAGTCCATGGGCCAAATAATAACAGAGGTGTTACATCCAAAAAAACCTATACAAAATATTATATAGGTTTTTAGGTTATAAAACAATCTTTAGTTTATTTGCCACTGGGGTGATTTCCTTATCCCATTTGAACCTTTACCAATCTTTTTATATTATTTTCAATGTTGATTACAGCATTTTTGCATTTAGCATTTATATTGGTAGTAATTGACTCCACCTTAACTATATGTCCTACAAGACTTTGACTTCCGTCTATTTCAACTACATCTCCATCCCTGACATTTATTATCATCTCTGTTGTGTCGAACTGGGCAACGTTATCCCCGTTTACAAGAATTTTCAACATTGGGTCAGGTTCCTCCCCAATCACTTTTAAAGTCATTTGTCCCTGGGTGTACAGATATTCGTCTCCGTTCAATGGCAGCCCCATACTTTTATCAGTAAGGTGTAACGTATTTCTGAAGAAGGGGACTGCTAGAATTACCTGGACTACTATCAATATTAAAAAGCATAATATACAGGTGCTGAACAGTATATTCTCCAGAACAGTATTTTTTTCACTTTTAGACTGACTGTTTTTAAATTTGAAAATCTTTATTTTAATCCCTAATCCCCCCAATCTCAATGATCATATTATTTTTCACATTGATAATATGCTCAATTTTGGGGTGAAATAGTCATCATTTCCTAAAGTGAATTTGAAATACTCTGATTTTATGCCTGATACTTAAACACAAGCGCGTTGCCTCAGTATTTACGTCAGCAGCTCATTCCTGCCAAATAACCTGTTGAAAAAGCTATCGTCAGATTAAAACCTCCTGTATATGCATCTACATCTATGATTTCTCCGGCAAAGTGAAGACCTTTTACTTTTTTTGACTCCATCGTTGATGGGTTTATTTCATTGATCTTTATACCTCCGGCTGTGACAATTGCTTCCTTTATGGGTCTTGCAGCCATAATGGTTACCTCAAGATGCTTTAATAATGAAACAAGCTTTTTTCTTTCTTCTTTTGTAATTTGATGTACCGGCTTGTATTGATCTATTCCTGAAAGGAAAATCATAACTGGTATAAGTTTCTGGGGAAGCAATTCTTCCAGTGAATTCTTAAACTGCTTTCTGCTGTACTTATCAAAATCTCGCTGTACTCTTTCATCAAGTTTTTCTTCTGAGAGGGCAGGTTTCAAATCAATTGACAATTTGACATCTTTAAAATCATATGAAAGCAAATGTCTGCTGGCACTAAGAATTACAGGACCCGATACGCCAAAGTGAGTAAATATCATTTCACCAAAGTCACTATATATCTCTTTTCCCTTATTATTCTTAAAGGTTACAGATATATTCTTAAGAGATAAGCCCTGTAAATCCCTAACCCACTCCTCTTTTGTCACCAGTGGTACAAGAGAGGGCTGTAACGTTGTAATGGTATGGCCCAGCTTCTTTGCCATTTCATAACCATCTCCTGTAGAACCTGTCCCAGGATAGGACATTCCTCCTACAGCAAGAATAACAGAATCAGCTCCCAGTACCGTACCATCGGTCAAATCAACACCACTAACACTGCCGTTTTCCACCTGGATACTTTTTACAGGGGAATTCTTTCGTATACTAACATTGTTTTTATTTAAAAACTTTATAAGAGCTGCTACCACGTCCTTGGCTGAATCTGAGACCGGAAATACTCTACCTCCCCTTTCGACCTTTGTCTCAAGACCAAGTTGGTTGAAGAATTCAATAAGATCCTGATTTGAAAAGGTATAAAAGGCGGAATATAAAAAATTTCCGTTACCCGGAGTATTTTCTATAAGGCCTTCAATATCTGTATCATTTGTAATATTACAGCGGCCCTTTCCTGAAATTAATATCTTTCTCCCGAGACGGTCATTTTTTTCACAAAGTACCACACTATTACCTCTATGCGCAGCAATGCCTGCAGCCATAATGCCTGCAGGCCCTCCTCCTATAACTATTACTTTTTTTGTATCCATGTTTATGTCCATGCCCAGCATTTCGCAATGAACATCAAGGAACTATGTATTCCTTGATAGAAATGGCACGGGCCCGGTACCTCCTTAATTCATTTTTAGATTTCTCTAAGCTTAACTCCTAGTAGCTGTGTAGCAGCCTCAGATATTGTAAGAAAAGCCTTACGATTTAGAGCTTTTCATTATTGTATTCGTCATCTTTCTCGTAGACCTGGTATTCGTCCCATATTTTTTCAAGCTTCTCAAAGGTATTGTACACTTCATTTTTACGTCTCATACCTATTGCAACTATAAGTGCATTTATCAGGCTTAAGGGCGCAACAAGGGAATCCACGAAAGAAGCCATATCACTTCTTGCAAGTAAGGATAAATCCGCTGTTTTAGATACAGGTGATTCGGCGCTGTCGGTCAGGGCAATTGTCTTGACCCCCTGATTTTTTGCAAATTGCATTGCCTTAATGGTTCTCTTTGAATAACGAGGGAAGCTGACGCCTATAACAACGTCTCCCTCCTTGGCTCTTATAATCTGTTCAAACATTTCACTGACACTGGTTGTATGAACAAGTCTTACATTGTCGAAAATTAAATTGAAGTAAAAACCTAAAAAACTTGCAAGAGGAGCTGAACTTCTGACACCGAGAATATAAATTCTTTTGGCGTTAAGAATTGTCTCCACAATATTATTAAAGTCAGAATTATCAATCTGTTCAAGGGTTATTTTTATTTTGTCCATGTCAGATTGTAGTACACTCTTCAGTATATTGTCTTCATTTATCCTGTTGGAGGATACCTCTATTCGTTGTACTGCCGTCAGCTTGCTTTTAATCAACTCCTGAAGAACTTTCTGAAGCTTGGGATATCCATCAAATCCAAGCTCGATGGCAAATCTTACAACAGTTGATTCACTGACTCCCACTATTTCTCCAAGCTTAGCAGCTGTAACATAGGCTGCCTTATCATAATGGTTAAGAATATAGTTTGCAATAAGCTTCTGCCCTTTACTGAAGTCATTATATTTCTGCTGAATAATATTTATCAGATCATTGTTTTTCTGGATACCGTTCATATTTCCTCCAAATCATATTGGTAATTCACATAATTATTTGTAAAGCTATTCTGTAAATTTATACTATTATATTACCTTTTTGCAGGATAAAAATCAAGTCCTTGCATTTTTATCAATACATCTCAAATAGTCCTCATAAGCCACTTCCATTAGTATATAGAAGGCTTGTATTTCCGGAGCAGTGGCTGGAGCATTAAAGTCAGGTACTCCGCAGGAACCCTGTATAAGGCCGTTCTCATCAACTCTCCCGTAAGAAGCCATACGCATTCTATCAGCCTGGAAGATATACTCTTTGTCCAACCAGTTGTTTGTCACACCCCTGTATATAGAATAGCTGAGCATTTGTGCAAGATTTGAATCAATGAAGGTCTGCGGATCATCGACTATATCATGAAACAGGCCACTTTCACATTGGTAGTTCAGACAGCCGTCTATGACCTCTTTTAAATAGCCCTTAAGACGTTCCCTTTCACTGTTCAAGCTCTCGGGAAGTTCTTTAAGCACTCTTACCAGCCCAGCTGCAACCCACCCATTTCCAACTCCCCAGTAAAGCCCTCTGGAAAAACTGCAAAGATTATCATCCCATTGATGAGCATATAGTTTTTTTTCTTCATTGAAAAGGTATTTTCTGTAGCCCTGTATTTGCCTCACTGCCTCATTATAATAGCCTGCTGCCGCCAGAAAGGGCGGAGACATATAAACCGAATCCACCCAGAACTTACCTTCATTTTCATTATGGTATATGATGCCATCCTTTGATTTTGGAGCTCGATACAGTAAATATTCCAGCATTTTTTGTGCTGCAATCTTGAAAATTTCTTCCCCGGTAATTTCAGCAGCCCAAAGGACTATTTCCCCGTTTGCCGCAGCATCTGTGACGGGTACCCTTTCATACTTCATGCCCAGTCTGCCATCTACATATTGATTTGTCACAGCTTCTCTGGCCATGAGTACGGCCATTTCAATATCTCTCTGTTCATAAAATGCCTGTGCTACCACTCCTTGTTCCCATGGCCAGCGCTGCATGGCTAATACAGCCTTCTTTACTTTTTCCATAATCTCTGCTCTATTCATGAGTTTTCTCCATTTATCGTTAATTTATATATAATAGGATAAACAAATAATTTAATTTAAGAGGAAGGGAATTAATTCTGAAATATCATTAATAAAATTAGCTTCAGCTTCTGATATCCTGTTATAGCTTTGGTGCCCGTAACAAACCAACAGACAATCACATTGTAAGGCTTTTGATACTTCAAAATCATGTAGGGTATCCCCAACCAGAAGTACTCTTTCAGGCTTGAGCTTCAATTGATCCATAAGCGCTATACCCACTTCAATTTTGCTTGCTGCATAGTGATTATCAAGACCCGTTATCCTATCAAAAAAACTTGATATACCTAATGGTTCTATCGCTTTTTCCAAATCCGACTGTTGTGTTGCTGACAATATGTATTGCTTCAAGCCTGAAGCTTTTATATCAGAAAGTACCTGTTCAGCTCCATCAAACAATTTGAAATTGTATTTTTCTAAGTCAAACACAGAAATAAACTCTGCAGCAAGTGTTTCAAACGGCTCCATTTCAAAATTAAATCCCAACTTATTATAATATTCCTTGACCGGAAACGTAAATATTTCCTTATATCGAGCTATATCCAGTAAAGGTAAACCCCGTTTGATCAACATAGTATTCATCGCTTCCACTACAATTGAAACATCATTCAACAGTGTTCCATTCCAATCCCAAATAATATGTTGGTATTTGCGACTCAAATTTACCATTGTATATATTTCTCCTATTATTATTTTAGAACATGCGTTCTGTAATATTATATTTTATTAAGGTCAATTAATCAATTAGTTAAATACTATCAAGTTTTAATATGTATTATGATTATTAATCTTAAATCTAACTAATAATAAAAAACGATTATAAATTTCGAGGTCAATTACAAAGGCTTCGGCCGTAATTGACCTAATGATCCGGAGCAAACTATGATTCAGATAGATGACGCAGGCAGCGGCAGTTTTGTCGGTGGAACCTGTATTGGGTTTTACCGTCCTGAGACAAATGAATATTATTTCGACATTATACCTGTTGAGCTTTATGATATTAACAACTTTAAAAAAAAGCTCTACCTCGACTGTGTAGTTGATATAGCTGAAAAGGCCTTTGATGCTCTGAAGGTTAATCAGCATGAAACAATAGAAATCTGCCGTGGGTACATGTTTGAAAAGCTAAAGCCCTGGTTGACTGATAATGGCTTCTGCTGGTATGTTACCCAAATTACAGGAAGAATTCAAGAAGTGGTTGAAAAAAACTTTGAATTATATACAGTTAAATTGGGGCTTCCGTCAGAATATATTAAATATACCCGTTATCCCTTCCATTTTCATAAATTACTTAGATGGGTGTTATCAGATTATAAAAACCGTATTATTCTTTGTAAGGTAGGCTGGAAGAGCTGGCAAAAGCTTAAGGATATATCTCCGACCATTTCTTTCTCAAAAATGGAGTATACAAATTATTATTGCCTTAAATGCGGGAAACGGATCAAAAAGGGATCAAATATAGCAATTCTTGAGTTTTACAGTAATCAACTGAATTATATATATCTCCATAAAGGGTGTGAGGAACAACAGCAATTAGCCAGCAGATAATAAAAAATTTATATCCTTTGCGCCTCTATATATGAAGCAGATGACTTTTCAGTTTTTGAAAGATAAATAAGTATCATTGCCGATAAACAGCATATTACAGCTGCAACTTTAAAATACGAAAATATGCCAAAAGTATTTACCATCTGCCCGCTAAAAAAACTCCCCGTCAAACCACCTGCTCCATAGCTTACAGACCAGAATACCGCCAGACCTGTTGATTTTTGTCCTTCATCCACCATTTTGTTAACTAACTTAACAGCACCAAAATACCATAGGGCAAAGGCAAGACTAGATACAGGCTGTGATACAACCCATATCCATAGCACTGGAAAAAACCCTAGTATACCTACACGTGCTATATACAAAACTGTTCCTGATATTAAAATAAGCCATGGAGATATCTTCCCTATAATTCTATCCAGGTAATAAAACAGAAATACTTCCGGTATTATTTCAATTACCCAGGCAGACCCCAGTATTACACCAGACGCTTTAAGATTATTCAGTCCAACCGGAAAAAAGATTTCATACCCTTTAAGTACAACTCCTGTGAGGAATAACGAAAATAAAAGTATTATAAATCTTGTGTTTTTAAAGAAGTAAAAGTGACTAAAATCGATTCTATTTCTTTTTGAAGCTTTCTTGTTTGCTGCTGCACATTTAGTGTTCGGCAACCTTAATACAATCAATAGTGTTACTGCTAATAGAGCTATATGAATAGCAAAGCTCCAAAACCCTAAAATACTGCTTTTGAATAATCCACCTAAAAAAGCTGCAACACCATAGCCTATTGAACCCCACAACCTTATACTTCCATATTTGTCGTTTCTTAAAGACAAAACGGTAGCATCAATCAAGGAATTTATTGATGCAGCAAATATTGAATATATAAGTAGTACCGTAAAAAAACCATTGAAGGATGTTACAAACAGAAACCCGCCAGCAGAAAGAATAGTAAATATCAGTGTAAATCTCAGAACTTTTCCTGCGCCCCATTTATCAGCGGCCCACCCCCAAAATGGCTGGAGTAACAACATGGAAGTTGGAATTATTGCCATAAGAGTACCAATCTCAGATGGATTAAGGTTTTTACTCAAATGAATTGCCAAATAAGGGAACATTATAGCCCCTGAAGCAAAGTAGAAAAACATTAGTATGTACAGTAAATATTTATTTCTCATAGCAACACCTCCAATAATGCAATTTTGCTTTTAAGTAGTTTCTGAATCAATTTTAAGTAATTTGTGAATCAATTAATACTATTTTGCTATTTACACTGATGATATTTAGACATATTATATATTTAGATGCTGAGAAAATCTCATATCAGTTTGCTTGATATAAGTACAATTTTGCTAAATTGGAGTGATATTTTTGAATATTGATGCCCTGCACGAAATACCATGTTTACAGAGTAATATGTTCCCGATTAGTATTTCAGTTTGTAATACTAATAAACATGGTAATGTGTTTCCGAACCATTGGCATGACCATATTGAATTTTTGTATATTATAAACGGTAAAGGAATAATTGAGTGTAATTCTATACCCTACAATGTAAAGTCTGGTGATCTTGTGGTGGTTAACAGCAGAGAGCTTCATTGCGGCTACAGCCTGTCCGATTTTTTCATGTATTACTGTATAATAGTTGATCCAGTGCTTTTGCAGAGCAGTAATACAGATGCCTGTAATATAAAGTACATTAATCCAATAACAAGGAATCTTTTATTTTTTAGCAATTTAATTTGTGATGATAATGAACTCCTCGACTGTATAAACAGAATTCTCTCAGAATATGATATGCAAAGAACCGGATATGAGCTTTCAATTAAATCAGACATTTATAAAACTCTGGTACTTTTGATGAGAAATCACGTAAGAAATACGGTTGAACAAAACATCTATGAATTACGAAAAAGGGAATTGGAAAGACTTAGACCGGCTCTGGAGTATATCGAAAACAACTATTTCAAGCAAATAAACGGGTCAGAGCTTTCAAAGCTCTGCAATATAAGCCGGTACCACTTTTGCCATCAGTTTAAGGAGATTACTGGGAAAACCGTTACAGAATACATAAATAATATTAGAATCAATAAGGCAGTTGAATTGTTATTCAGTACGAGTATGAATATTACTGAAATTTCACTGGCAACCGGCTTCAATGACATTAATTACTTTATTAGAATATTTAAAAAACTCAGGGATATTCCTCCAACTGCTTTCAGGGCAAGATATTCACAAGGGTAATTAATTAAAAAACCTGCTATAGACAAGTATTTTCACGTCATAGCAGGTTTTTCAGGGATTTTATATAGGGATTATAGAATAGCCGTATTTATTAAATCTAACATATGTTATGTTTTAGGAAACATAATGCTTCATTAAAAGTATTAAAGCTTTGTTCTGAATCTTTCAAGCATACCATAAAGGCCCCATCTGTTCTGGTTGTTTAGCCTTGAAATATTACCGATAGCATACTGTTTTCCATCTCTTAAGCCTATTTCACCAACTGCAGCCGATATTGCAGCAACTACTTCAGGATTTATACCCTCAGTTTTCTGTACTGTAACAGCAGCTTTCTGTCTGTCTTCTATTCTCTGTTTGAAGAACTTTTCTGCAACCTGAGGAAGCATTGCATATGAGAGCACATCCTCGTCCTGTTCAATAAATTCTTTGGCAGTTTCCCTTATTTTATCAAGTTCAGGCTCAATAATATCTGCGGGTCTGCAGGTAATAGGCTTTTCCTCGCCTAGAATTTTTGTCTTAATCTCATCACTGATCGGAGCAGGAGTCTTACCATATTCTCCCTTAACAATACCCTTTGATTCTTTTGGAACCATCTTGTATCTCTCACCGGTGATAACATTGAGTACTGCCTGAGTACCAACAATTTGGCTGGTTGGTGTTACTAACGGAGGATAACCGAAGTCTTCACGTACCCTTGGCACCTCTCTTAACACTTCTTCATATTTATCAAGTGCATTGGACTGTTTTAGCTGTGATACCAGATTGGAAAGCATACCACCCGGTACCTGATAAATAAGTGCATTGACATCAACCCCCATAACTTTTACGTCTAGGAGCCCGCTCTCTATATACTTTTCCTTTAGTGGTCTGAAGTAATCTGCAATTTCACTTAATATTGCCAGGTCAAGACCTGTATCAAAAGGAGTATCCTTAAGTGTTGCAACCAATGGTTCGGTAGGTGGCTGAGAAGTTCCGAGCGCCATTGGCGAAATTGCGCAGTCAACAACATCAACTCCTGCCTCGATTGCCTTAATGTAGGTCATTGAGGCTACGCCGCTTGTATAGTGTGTGTGCAGCTGAATTGGAATCTTAACGTTATCCTTCAAGGCCTTAACAAGCTCATACGCCTGGTATGGAACCAAAAGACCCGCCATATCCTTTATACATATGGAGTCCGCTCCCATAGTTTCAATTCGTTTTGCATCTTCTACAAAAAGCTGCAGACTGTGGACAGGGCTTACAGTATAGCATATACAACCTTGAGCATGACCACCTTCCCTCTTACAAGCCTTTATAGCTGTTTCTATATTTCTAGGGTCATTCAAGGCATCGAATATTCTCATTATATCCATACCGTTGGCAATAGCCTTTTGAATGAAATACTCAACCACATCATCTGCATAGTGCTTATACCCCAGAAGATTTTGTCCTCTTAACAGCATTTGTAAAGGCGTTTTCTTAGCTACTGCCTTTATTTTTCTGAGTCTCTCCCAGGGATCTTCATTCAAGAATCTCATAGATGCATCGAAAGTAGCTCCACCCCATGCTTCCAGCGAATGATAGCCCACACTATCTAGTTTTTCAACAATGGGAAGCATATCTTCAGTTCTCATTCTGGTGGCGATAAGTGACTGATGTGCATCTCTTAATACTGTTTCAGTAATTCTAACTCCCATACCTATCTCCTTTTACAATGTCCAAGCAAAGGTACTTGGCACGTCAACAAATAGTGATAAAAAGCCTCTTTCGGCTTTATGACATGCGAAGAACATAGATCAACGCATAAAAGGTTGCTTCGCGTTGTTAAGCAATAGTTACCATAACTTCACGAGCTGTTACAGACTTGCCGGGCTCAACATATAATGCAGCAACCTTTCCGTCAGCAGGAGAAACTATTTCATTTTCCATCTTCATAGCTTCAAGGATCAGTAATACCTGGCCTTTTTTTACTGTATCCCCAGCCGCAACCTTAACCTTTAGAACCGTTCCAGGCATTGGAGCTACAACATCCCCGGCACTCACAGTAACTGGTTGTGTTGTCTTTACAACCTGTTGTCCTGCAGATGCTCTTGCTTTAGGCTTAACAGCTGCAGGTGCCGTCGCAGGGCTTGAGCCGCCTATTTCCTGCACTTCAACCTCATAAGGGGTACCGTTTACCTTAATTATATATTTACTCATAGTAATTCCCTCCATATAAATGAATTTCCTATTACACATGATGCCTTTATTTCATCGGCAGCTAACTACTCACCACATATTCCTGACTTCTATCTCCTAGCTACCTACTCCAGCTTCCTACTTCTTTCTTCCTACTTCTAAATTAAAGCGGAATATTTCCGTGCTTCTTAGAAGGTCTGTTTTCCCTCTTTGTATTTAACATTTCAAGAGCCATAATAATTTTTACTCTTGTCTCTGAAGGTTCAATAACATCATCTATATAGCCTCTTGCTGCAGCGACATAAGGATTTGAGAATTTATCCCTGTATTCAGCAATTTTCTCTTTTCTTGTTTCAGCTGGATTTTCAGAAGCAGTTATTTCCTTTTTAAATATTATATTTGCAGCGCCATCTGGACCCATAACGGCTATTTCGGCAGAAGGCCATGCAAACACCATGTCTGCCCCGATGGTTTTACTGTTCATTGCTATATAAGCTCCACCATATGCCTTTCTCAAGATTACATTTACCTTTGGCACTGTTGCCTCTGAGAAAGCAAAAAGCAGCTTTGCACCATGTCTGATGATGCCGTTGTGTTCCTGGGCAACACCCGGAAGGAACGCGGGTACATCTGTTAATGTCAAAAGCGGAATATTGAAGGCATCACAGAAGCGGACAAAACGAGCTGCTTTATCAGCTGCATTCATATCAAGAGAACCAGCCATAACCTTTGGCTGATTAGCTATTATACCAACCGATTTTCCATTCAATCTTCCAAACCCTATAATTATGTTTTGTGCAAAAGCACCGTGTATTTCCATGAAATCGCCGTCATCAACAATTTCTTCAATTATGCTAAAAATGTCATATGGCTTGTTTGATTCTTCAGGGATTATCTCATTCAAGCTTTCAATAATTCTGTTGACACTGTCTGCGGTGCCGTAATATAAAGTATCAGATACATTATTATCTGGTATGAAGCTGAGAAGTCTTTTTATTTCTTCAATACAATCTTCTTCATTAGCTGATTTAAAGTGGGCAACACCACTTACTGCTGTGTGTACATCTGCGCCGCCGAGCTTTTCAACTGACACATCTTCGCCTGTAACTGATTTTATAACCTGAGGGCCTGTTATGAACATCTGGCTTGTATTTTCAACCATGAATATAAAGTCTGTTATTGCCGGGGAATACACAGCACCACCTGCACAGGGTCCCATAATTACCGATATCTGCGGAATAACACCTGAAGCAAGAGTATTCCTGTAAAAAATATCACCGTAGCCCGAAAGAGCATCAAGTCCTTCTTCTATTCGGGCACCTCCAGAGTCATTTATAGCAATAAAGGGTGCTCCCATTTTAACAGCCATATCCATCACTTTAGTTATTTTCTTTGCATGCATTTCACCAAGTGAACCGCCAATTACTGTAAAATCCTGAGATGCGACAAATACTTTTCTGCCGTTTACAGTTCCGTAGCCTGTAACAACTCCATCACCGGCAAGCTTCTTTTTTTGCATCCCGAAATCAAAGCATCTTGATTCAATAAAAGCATCAACTTCAACAAAGCTGCCTTCATCAAATAACATATTAATTCTTTCCCTGGCTGAAAATTTACCTTCAGTATGTCTTTTTTCAATCTTATCCTGCCCACCGCCTAAAGCGATAGATGCTTTCATACTTTTTAAGCTTTCAATCTTTTCTTTCTGTGACATATAAACCTCCTTCATGATATCCTGCCTAAGAACAAAAGTGGAAAAAATATTATTTCTTCAACCCCAGAGGTTGACTTATTACCTTAAAATATTATTAGTTATTATTACCTAGTAATAATTATATATTACCTAAAAATGTGTGTCAATAGAAATGCATATTATTGCCTGCTATATAACTTATATAACCCAGAATGTATATTTTATGGTTGTATTATGGGTTTATTTTCCACTAAAAATTTGTCTTTATTATTATGAATAAAACAACTATACTTTATTTATAGAAAATTCAAGAGCCTCTGTTTGCCCCACTAAAATTATAACAAGGGTACGAATAATATTGCGAGGAGTGAAGTATTATTGACTATTTTACATATATTTAATAAATCACGACGAAAATCCGTGTACCTTGTAGAGATAATAAAAAACATTAAAAGCGGAGATAAGGATTTAAGGGAAAAGTTTATCAAGGATTATAACCCTTTTATTATTAAGGTAGTTTCCAAAAGTATTGGAACATATATAGATCTAGAAAATAGTGAAGAGTACAGCGTTGGACTTCTGGCTTTTAATGAAGCAATTGATTGCTTTGACGACAGTAAAAATTCCGGTTTCTTAAGCTTTGCGGAAACTGTTATTAAACGACGTATTATAGATTATAAGAGAAAAGAAGTTAAAAACAGCAAGGTATTTCCAATATCCTATTATGAGCGTCAGGATGAGGAAGGAAATATTTCTTTTGAGAATAAGTATTTTACAATAGATCCATCTTCCCAATTCAGTAATGTAGAAATGAAAGAAGAAATTGAAAGCTTTATTAAAAGGTTATCTTCTTTTGGTATCAATTTGAAAGATCTGGTTAATACTGCTCCAAAACACATTGATTCCAAGCGGTTATCCATAAAAATAGCAAGGGTACTTGCTGAAAATAAAGACTTGTCAGAAAAACTAGAAAAAAAGAAAACCATACCAATGACAGATCTTATGAAATTGGTGGACGTTAATCATAAAACCATTGAAAGAAATAGAAAATTCATCATTTCAGTATACATAATTCTAATCAGTACCCTTGGAACGCTAAAGAGTTATGTTGAGAATGTTGAGAAAGGCGGTAAATAGAATGGCAGAGTTCAAGGGTTCCATTCTGGAACTAAACAATAAAAAAGCTATTGTTATGACTGAGAAATGTGATTTCATTTTTATAAAAAGAGCACCGGATATGTTTGTCGGTCAGCAACTGGTCTTCAATGAAGCAAAACCTATTAAGAAAGCCAACAGATATATAAGATACGCTACATTAGCTGCAAGTGTATTTGTTTTGGCTCTCTTCTCTGTTCTATACCTGCAGGTTTTCGCTCCTGTAAAGGTTTTTGCATACGTTGATGTGGATATTAACCCAAGTATTGAATTTGCTGTTGACCCTTCTTCAAAGGTTCTAAGTATAAAAGCTTTAAATTCCGATGCTCAAAAGCTGTTAAAAGAGCTTAGTCTTAAGGAAATGCCTGTAAAGAAAGCAATTTCACAAGTTATTGAGTATTCTAAAATAATGGGTTACTTAAGTGAGGAAAAATCAAACAAGGTATTAGTTTCTGCCTCATTGGTTTCAGAAGTCAGCGAAGCAACTGCCGACAATGATAAAGCTCTATCTTCCTTACTTAATGATATCAAAAGCCTAAAAGTTGAAATTGGCTCAACAAGTGTTCAGCCTGAAATCCTGAAACTTACACCTGAGCGTAGAAAGGCTGCTGTTGAGAATAATATCTCCATGGGAAGATATGAATTATATATGGAAATCAAGGACTCAGACCTAGATATAACTATTGAAAAGGCAAAAACAGAACGTGTTTCCGATATGTTGGATAAGGTTAAAAATAGTAAGTCCAGTAGCATAGATAAGAATAAAAAACAGTCTCCCGATAAAAAAGACTATAATAACAACTCCGGTAATCATAAAGCTGATATTCAGGACGGAGGCAGCAAAATAAAAGACAATAATAGTAATAAGAATTCTGAAGCCATTGGAGAACATGAAGCTGAAATCAGTAAAGCTTCGGGTAGGCCCGACAATAGAGATAAGCTTAATAAGGCCAGCGACAATAAACCAGCTAAGCGGGATAAGTCGGACAAGCAAGCCCCTACCACAGAACAGGATAAATCCGATAAACCTTCAAACCAGAGCAATATAAATAAAAATAAACCTCAAAAGGGTTCAAAAAGCCAATCTGACTCAGATTGGCCTAAAGACTATTCGGATAAAAAGAACGTAGAATCAACAGACGGAACAAGTCCAGACAATAAAACTATAGTTACCGATGAATCTAGAAATGATACGACGAATGAGGGATTCGGAAATAAAAATGAAGAAAGTAGTAAAAAGTCAAAGGAAGATTCCAGTAACAGTAATAACAATAGTAAAAGCAATAACATAAGTAATAATAACAGCGATAATAACGGTAACAGCGATAACAACGGTAACAGCGATAACAACAGTAATAATAACAGTAATAACAACGGTAATAATAACAGCAATAACAACAGTAATAATAACAGCAATAACAACTGTAATAATAACAGCAATAACAACAGTAATAATAACAGCAATAACAACAGTAATAATAACAGCAATAACAACAGTAATAATAACAGCGATAACAACAGTAATAATAACAGCGATAACAACAGTAATAATAACAGCAATAACAACGGTAATAATAACAGCAATAACAACGGTAATAATAACAGCAATAACAACGGTAATAATAACAGCAATAACAACGGTAATAATAACAGCAA
>JAEYWA010000091.1 GCA_023431385.1 Bacillota bacterium
AATTCTTGTGTTCCCAGGTAATTAATCCATGGATAAGGGGTTTTTGGTGTAGTTATTACATATTCCCGATTTTGATCGTCAAAAAATCCGTATTTCATATTTTTTGGCTCCTCTCAAATAAAATAAAATAAAATATATTATATAGCATATAAGTACTCTTTCAAGTACTTTTATTTCCTTGAACAAGTTTCTCGAATTATTATTTTTGTATCATGTCTATAACTGGTAAAACCTCTTTTGTTTCTCCTTATATTGGCAATCAGCTCAGTTACAGCTTTATCTACCATATCGTAAACAGGCGTTGATACTGTAGACAGTGCAGGCCTGATTAAAGAAGATAGAGGTATGTTATCAAATCCTATTATTGATATATCTTCCGGTACTTTTATGTTATTTTCCTTAAATAAATCCATAGCAGTTATTGCCATGTCGTCATTTGATGAAAATATAGCACTGGGAAGCTTGCCTTTTTTGATAAGTTTATTTACTTCATTTGCTGTTTTTGATTTAATAAAATCCCCATGCAATACGAACTCTTCCTTAACTTCCAAGCCATGCTTTCTCATGGTATCAAAAAAGGCTTCGTATCTTTGCCTGCCTGAATATGTAGATATTCTTCCGGCTAGCATTCCTATATCTTTATGTCCTAGTTCAATAAGATATTCAACTGCTGAAACAGCCCCTTCATAATCATTTGAGCCTATTACAATCAAATTATCATTATCAGACTTATTTTTCTTAATTTCTTCGGCATCATAGTCAATCAAGGCTACAGGATAGCCTCTTTTGGATACATTTATTAAAGCCTCGGCTTCACGCTCGGTACCGATAACGATTCCACCGTCAATTCTCTTTTGCATAAATACTTCACTGACCTTGTTATAATCATTCTCACAATATATTATATTTACAAGGACATAATATCCCCTGGCATTAGCACATTCTACTGTGGCATCAACAAATTGGGTAAAATAATTGTTGTTGTACAATCTGTTCGGGTTTTCAGTATCAGCAATACTGACAATGAACAGGCCTATTGTGTCATTTGTTTTTCCTGCCAGTACCCTTGCACAGGTATTTGGTTGGTAATTATATTTAGAAATTACTTCAAGGACCTTTTTCTTAGTATCTTCCGGTACATTAGAATAGTTATTGATTACTCTCGATACTGTACTTCTTGATACTCCCGCTATCTTTGCGATCTCTTCACTTTTCATTTAATTCACCTTATTCGACTTGACCTGATGTCTATATTTTAAAATAGGGCTAACACTATACTAAGCGCTAGCCCTATTTTACATCTAGTTAATTATCAAAGTCAAGCCAGATAATTTACGACATTTTTTTTATTTATTTCTTTGCAACAAATGCGTCAACTTGTTTCTGCATTTCTGCAAGAACATCATCTAAACCAGCAGCCTTAAGCTTTTCAGTGAACTTAGGAAGTGCTACTGCAGGATCAGCTTTACCGGTTTCAAGTCCTGGCATATACTGTCTCTTAACACCAGTCAAAGCAGCTACCTTAGTCTTAACAGGTTCAGCATTGAAAGTGAAGCCGAGGATTGGTGATGGTTTTGCTGAATCATTGTAAGCTTTGAATTTTTCCCACTTAGCTGTAGCAGATTCAAACTTCTCTGAATCATAAATATAAGTATTGAACTGGTTACCGAACATCCAAGTAGTACCTGGGTTGTAACCGTCTTTACCAGCCTGTTCCAGCTTAATCTTTGTATCAGCAACCTTAGAATAGTGAGTTCCTTCTATACCGTAGTTGATTAAGTTACAAAGTTCTGGTTCAGTATTGAATAATTCAAGGAACATTAAAGCTCTTTCAGGATTCTTTGAAGACTTGGATATAGCCTGCATTGCACCAGTCATTTCACGTGTAGTTGCCATTGGAGCAGTGATATCTACCTGTACCCAGTTAATACCTGAAGCAACGGATTCTTCACCATCTTTACCTGGCTTCAATGAAGCTACAGCTGAGAATACCTTACCTGCTTTTCTATTTGATGACCAGTCAGTGATTGTATCAGCATCTTTTCTGATATAACCTGCTTTGTACCACTTGTTAAGTGTAGTAAATAATGCTTTTGATTCAGGAGTATCAAAGTCGTTTACAACCTTAGTATCTCTTCCGTCTCCGTAGATAGCACCTGGAACGTTATCATCAACCATCTTTTCGAAATCAAGAATTCTGTATGCAGATTCTCCAACAACTGTTTGGAAAGCTTCTACTCCAGGTTCTTTTTCTTTGATTGTTTTAAGAGCTGGTTCAATATCTTCGAACTTCTTAATTGTTGTTATATCAATTCCGTTCTTATCAGCAAGATCCTTGTTGATAAGGAAACCCCAGTTATGCGCCATTTCCTTGTTAGTAGGAATTGCGTAGAGTTTTCCGTCTATTGAAGCACCTTTAATAACTTTGTCTCCCAATAATGCTTTTGTCTTAGGAGCATATTGATCCAACATAGGAGTAAGATCTACAAATGCACCTCTTGGAGCATTCTGTAAGTAGTTTAGTGCCCAGTTTGATGTAAAGGTTATGTCAAACTCTTCTCCAGAAGCAACCTTTGCACCCATCTTCTGTTCGAAATCATCTCCCCAAGAGAATACGTTTAACTTAAGAGTTGCGTTAATCTTAGGCTGTAACCATTCATTAACTTTAGTTAAAACAGCATCCATGTCCTTAGGTTGACCATTACCTATAACATACCATTTTAACTCTACAGGATCGAGAGCTACTGATGAAGCAGCTGCTGATGATTCTGCTGCTACTGATGATTCTGCTGCTACTGATGATTCTGCCGCTGTAGTTGATGTTGAAGCACCATCATTGTTTCCGCAACCAACCACAAAAGAAACCGCCATACAGAGAACCAGTAACAGACCTATTAGTTTTTTTGCCTTTTGCATGTGTGAACCTCCTTAAAATTATAAATATTTATGCCATCCATACTATAAGCCATTATTAAGCTTTAATATGGTATTAGCCTTTAACTGCACCAACTGTAAGACCTTTAACAAAATACTTTTGGAAGAACGGGTAAGCCAATATAATTGGTCCGATTGCAAGTACGCACATTGCCATACGTGCTGTTTCTGATGGTAACTTAGCAAGTATCTGTGCTGTACCACCTGTTACGTTTGAGGCCTGAGCAAGGTACTGAATAGCTGTCAATGTCTTGTAGAGTATGTATTGCAGATTGTATAGTTTGCTGTTTTCAATAAGCATTAACGGTAAATACCAATCGTTCCAGAAACCCAGTGTTTGGAACAGAGCTATGGTAGCAAGACCCGGTTTTGCCAGTGGAACTACTATCTGAAGAAAAGTTCTGAATTCTCCTGCCCCGTCAATTTTTGCTGATTCTATAATAGAGTCGGGAACATTGGTCTGGAAGAAGGTTCTCATTATCATAACGTACCAGGCGTTTACAAGTGAAGGAACTATGTAAGCCAACAAAGTATCATTTAAGTGGAGAAAGTTTGTATATACCATGTACCAGGGAACCAAACCACCATTAAATATCATTGTGAAAAATACTATAAATGAGAATACATTTCTATATCTGAAATCTTTTCTTGATATTACATATGAAAACATTGCAATTATTGCAACACTGCATAATGTACCAATAACTGTTATCCCTATTGAAAGACCGTATGCTCTTAAAATAGCATCACCGCTCTGGAATACCCATCTGTAAGCCTCAAGACTGAATACCTTTGGAATAAAATTGTAACCAGATGTTATAATAGTATTCTCTTCAGTGAATGAGACTCCTATGACCAACACCAGCGGAATAATACAAGCAACTGAATATAAAATAAAAATTATATTAAATAATCCATTCCAAAAAGGTGAAACTGAATTTGATATTTTTGAGTTTACTCCTTGTTTCATCTCTTTTCCCCCCTAAAATAGTGCTTTCTCCGGATCTATCTTCTTAACAATCAGGTTGGAAGACAGTACCAGAATAAAACCACAAAATGACTGATAGAGACCAGCTGCTGATGCCATACCAACATCATTCATTGTACGTAAAGCATTGTAAACATAAGTATCAATAACCAATGTAGTATCATACAACGCTCCAACATTTCTGGTTACACTGAAGAACAGTCCGAAATCCGAATAGAAGACACGTCCTACAGCCAGAAGTGTTAATATAACCATTAAAGGAGTTAGAAGAGGTATTGTTATTTTTCTTATTTGGTGAAATCTTGATGCGCCATCAACAGTTGCGGCTTCATAAAATTCCTGATCAATACCTGCAATAGCTGCTACGTAAACAACACAGTTATAACCGGTGAATTTCCACATATTAACTATAGTTAATATAAATGGCCATTTGCCAGGATCTCCGTACCATGCCGGAAGGGAATCTGCGCTCATACCAAGTGCAGGAAGAAGACTTTTGTTTATAAAACCTTGTTCTTCACTTAATAGTGCAAATACAAGGTAGCTTACAACGATCCAAGACATGAAGTAAGGCAAAAACATGCTTGCCTGATAGAATTTTGATGTGTACTTTCCTCTTATTTCGTTTAAAATTATTGCAAAGAAGACTGATATAATCAATCCTATAACAATAAATGCAAGATTATACAAGAGAGTATTTCTGGTGATTGTGAAAGCGTCGGGTGTTGCAGTGAAGAATTCAAAATTCTCCAATCCTACCCATTCACTTTTAAAAAAGTTTTCGAAGAAATTACTTCCGAAATATTTGAAGTTTTTAAATGCAATTAATACGCCTGCCATCGGTAAATAGTTGTTCAGTAATAAAACGACCAATGCAGGGAGCATCATAATAAAAA
>JAEYWA010000147.1 GCA_023431385.1 Bacillota bacterium
TGAAGCAGCTGCCTTGGCATCATGTGGAGCAAGAATCAGGATGTTAATGCCTTGAGAAATCAGGTTTTCAACCTGAGAGTCCTGTTTTGCAGCATCCATGTTTGCAACCTGAACAGCAATTTCAACTCCGGCTTTTTTTGCAGCCTCTTCCATAGTAGCTTTGTCCCTGACCCATCTCTCTTCCTGTAAGGTTGGAAGTGATAAACCGATCTTGATCTTCTTGTCTGCTGCTGAGGATGTCGCAGTTGAATTATCACCTGAACTGCTTGCCGATTTGTCTGCACCACAACCTGCAAAAAGCGAGATTGACATAATACCTGCTAAAGCCATAGCAGCTATACGTACTGATTTTTTCATATACAATCCTCCCGAAATGTAATATTTTCTTATGCAACGCTATTTATCATAGCTATTGCTGTTACATTAACAGGATATATCAGAGGAGGGTTAAAGTCGCTAGAGAGAATTACTAAGGTCTTACTAAAATTGTGAAGGAATTAATTATTCCTGTAGAGAATAGCATTATTTTATGAGTAATAAAAGTAAGAGGGGATAACTAATAAACCTTTCGGCTTACCATCTTGTTTACGTTACCAAGAAATTTCGAATAGCGGTCATAATCCTGTAAGAGTACTCCCATGTAGAGGCTGTCTACAATGGCAAGCTGAGAAATACGGGAGAACATGGTTTCGGTATAGAAGGTAGTCTCGATATCACCTGTAAATAGTTTAATATCAGCATAGCGGAGGATGTCTGTACCTTTAAAATTTGTGATAGCAATGGTAAGAGCCCCATTCTCACGAGCTATACGTAATGCATCTACGGTATCTTTCGTACTGCCAGAATGGGAAATGGCTACTGCAACATCACTTTTTCCAAGGGAAGTTGCACAAATATGCTGAAGATGGCTATCGGGATATGAACGGCAGGGGAGCCCTATACGAAGTAATTTTGTCACCATATCTCCGGCGACAGCGGCAGAATTCCCTACTCCGTAGACATCTATAAGACGTGCCTTGTAAAGTGCGGTTACAGCATTCTTATACTCTGACTTGTTCAGGGTTCGCTGAGTATCCTCTAATGCACGTTGAGCTAAAGCTATCATTTTTTCTGGAATGTAATCCAAGGAATCTTCTGAATGCACATGGAGGTCCACCAGAGGAGGAGTCGAACGGTTCATAGCTGCTATATCTTGTGCTATGGCTAATTTTAAGGGTACGAACCCTTCAAAGCCCAATGCCCTTACAAAACGTAATACAGTCGGATCACTTACATTTACAGCTTTCGCAAGCTGAGCCATTGTCAGACCTGGTATCTCATCCCAATGCAGAAGTACGTAATCTGCCACCTTCTGTTCGGATGAGCGTAGAAAGGAATACTTCTCTTTGATAATTGACTTACATTCATGGGTTTTCATAGCCGTTCACCTCTCTATTAATTAATTTATTATATGAAACTTGTGACGATAATTCAAGGGCGTTGTATTAAAACTACATTCATTAACTTGTGTAGTAAATTTACAATAAACCATTGACATTGTAGTTTAATTACAGTAAAATACTTCTTGAGAGGAACGTCTCGCCTGCACTTCAGCAATATAGGGCAGACGTACAAAGAATATGAAAAAAGAAAAGAAAGCTGCCGAAATGAGTGTTGCAGAGCTTGCTTCCTACATTGACCAATCTGTACTAAAACCAGAATTCACACAGCAGGAAATACGTAAATACATACAGGAGGGAATTGATTTTGGCTGTCGGACAGTATGTATTAACCCTGCTTCCCTGCAATTGGCTGTTGAAATGTGCGAGGGTACAAATACCCATGTGTGTGTAGTATGTGATTTCCCTTTTGGGCTTTCTACCACAGCATCAAAAGTATTGCAGGCTGAGGAGTATTGTAAGGGAGGAAAGGTATTTGAGTTGGATATCGTAGCCAATTATGGGTGGATTCGTAGTGGCTTGTGGTCTAAAGTGCGGGAGGATATAGAAAAGGTATGCGAGGTGTGTCATAAATATGGAACAACGGTAAAGGTAATCTTTGAAACGGACGCTCTTACACTTGATGAAGTAAAAAAGGCAACAGAGATTGCAATTGAAGCTAAAGCTGATTTTGTTAAAAGTTCTACCGGCTTTTTCACTGGTGGAAAAAATGAAGGAGCCACAGTGGAAGTTGTTTCAGCAATGCTTAACACAGCACAAGGTCGCTGTAAAGTAAAAGGTTCAGGGTCAATACGTACTCGCGAACACTTTTTCAAATTAATTGACATGGGTATCGACCGGATGGGTATAGGCTACAGGTCAGCAGCAGTCATGCTGGGCTGTACCCCTGAGGAGGCAAAAGCCCAACGAGGATAGTATTTTAATCTACCTTAAAGTCATATTACTTATTTGGCCACTGACCCTTCGGGACGTTCAGGTATACGTCCTCCAGACGGTGGAAACCGTCCTTAATTACCGTATCAACCAAATTATCCTTTGTTACTACTATAGGATCGACTTTTGCGTAGGGAATATCATTTTCTCCGTCGCTTATATAGGTATTGCACGCATAGTCGCTATTTTTAAGCAAGCCAAGGGCAACATCAACAGCCTTCTCGGCTAATTGGTCTATTGGCTTGTACACCGTCATGAGCTGCGTGCCTTCGGCAACTCGCTGGCAGCCCGAGATGTCGGCATCATGGCCTGCCACAAGCACTTTACCTGCCAACTGCTGTTCTGATAAAGCTTCAATGGCAGCGCCGGCGAGACTGTCATTGGCTGCCAGGATAGCATCAATTTTCTTCCCGCTCTGAAGCGCCTTTTCAACACATTTGAAAGAATCCTCAGGGCGCCAGTCATATGCCCATATTTCATCGACTACCTTTATTGAATTATCATAGATGTATTTATCAAGGACATTCTTATAGCCCTTGTTATACATATAGCTATTGTAATCAGTTTTGGCACCATTAACAATGATATAGTTGCCTGTTGGAACCTTTGATACCATTAGAGATGCCATATATTCTCCAACCTTTATATTGTCGAACGAAACGTAGAAATCTGCATTTGCATTTTTAATTAAGCGATCATAGCAAATAACCTTTACACCCTTCTTTTTTGCCAGATAAACAGCCTCAGCTGATTTTTCAGAATCCTGGGGTACAATCATCAAAATATCGATGTTTTGATCCAACAAATATTTGACCTGTCTTATCTGGTCATCAATACTATTATTTGAATTCTGGACAATAACATCGGCACCTCTTGCCTTGGCTTTGGCAACAAGAATATCCATATCCCTTTGCCAGCGTTCCTCCTGTAGAGTTGCCATGGAAAAGCCTATGGTAATGTTTCCGTTTTTATTGGCAGGCTTATTCTGGTCTGAGGAGGAACATGCAGCTGAAAGCAATGTAGATAATATAAGGACCGAACCTAAAAGAAAAGCCTTTAATTGAACTTTCTTCATTTAAGAAACACCATCCTTACTCGTATATAGAATACTGTCCCTGTATTCAGTCGGTGTAACACCGACTGCCTTTTTAAAAATTCTGCTGAAATAGTTTGGGTCACCGTAACCTATTTCATAACAGATCTCCTTGACACTCATCAGGCTGTTTTTCATTATTTCCTTGGCAGTATTAATTCTAAGGCTTGTAAGGTAGTCAATAAAATTCTCACCCATTTCATCCTTAAAAAGTTTGCTGAAATAATGGGGGCTGATATTAACCTCCTTAGATACTTCTTCAAGGGTTAGTTCTCTCTTATAGTTTTCTTTAATGTATTCCACTGCTCTTAAAATCAGTGAATTTGTTTTCTTTTCTCTGGATTCGGAGAGTCCTTTTGTTATCAGTTCGATTCTTTCAGAACACCAATGCTTTAATTCTGTAAGGGAATCCAGTGTTTGGAGTTCTGATATAAGATCTATGCTGTTCAAATGCTGCGAAATATTGTAATCGTTAGCCAGGCGGGATAAAAGAATCATTAATTCTATAAGCTTGGCCCTGACTTTATTAACAGACCCATAGTATTCTATTGTCAACCACTCAAATATATGACAAAAGGCTTGTACACAAGCATCCTTATCGCCGAGAGCCGCCTTTTCCAACAATATTTTTTCTTTTTGTGTAGGATATTTCTTTGCCGGAATTTCTTTCTCAGTGGGTATATCCATAATATGTAAAATGCCTTTTCCACCCATAAACCGTATTGCTCTAAGGGATTCTTCATAGGAAAGATAAATATTATCAAAGCCATTGTAGCAGCGGCCGATTCCAATATAGAAATCGGCATCTGCCTTTTTTGATATCAGATTAAACATGTATTCTGCTATATTAACGGCCTCAAGTCTTCTGACGTACTCGTCAGTCTCAGTCCTGGCAGGAACATAGACGATTATTCTGTTTAAAATTACAGGACCAATAAAGCACCTGCATTTGCTCTTTAAAATATCTCTCAGGTAAGGATAGAAGGACTGACTCTTAATGCTGAGACCTATCCTGTTAACCAGATGGCCTCTGTCATTGGACTGAGCAAACTCTATTGTCATGATATAACCGCCGTTCTCTTCTATTTCGAATATATTCCGATAATTTTCAAGTTCAGTTAAATTGTCGTCCAAAAATAACATGGAATATATGAAGCCATTTTCCAAAATCGGCAGAAGGTTCTCCATCTTTTCTTTCAGATCAAGGTCTTTCTTCCGTTTTGCTCGTTCTTTTTCAATGTCCTCAATACTTTTTTTAAGAGTGGAAATTATTTTTTCTCTATTGACTGGCTTTAGCAAATACTCTGAAACACCCAGGGTAAGTGCGTCCTTTGCAAAATCAAACTGATCAAAGGCAGTGAGTATAAAAAATATACAGTCACGCAGCATGCTTCGCAATTCTCTGATTGCTTCGATTCCATTGATTCCGGGCATGTTAATATCCATAAAAACTATATCGGGGATAAAACGTTCGGCTTTTTCGATTGCTTCTCTTCCTGAACGGGCCGATTCTATAGTAAAGATGCCGGAAAAGCTTTTATTTACAATAAATGTAAGGGAATCTATAACGATTTGTTCATCATCGGCAATCAACAACTTATACATATATATTCTCCTTTATGCTCACAGGTATTCGCAGGCATACAGAGGTTCCCTTGCCGGATTCACTGTCGATGCTAACGATATTGTCCTGACCGTAAAAAATATTAAGCCTGCTAATTACGTTCCCCATACCAATTCCTGTTGTGTGGCCCTTCTTTGTCTCAGTATCCAAAGGTTCATCTACAGGGTCTTCATTAGCCATGCCCAGTAACTGGTCAACTTTTCTTTTATCCATTCCTTTGCCATTATCAGATACTATAATTTCAACATAAGATATACGGCTTTTCACTGACAGAGTTATTGTTCCGCCTGACTCCATATTACCTATTCCGTGTATATATGCATTTTCCACGATGGGCTGCAATATCATGCAGGGCACTTCAACTTGGAGGTTATCAGCCTGTATATCCTGTACAAACTCTATTCGATCAGTAAAACGTGTTTTTAATATATAAATATAGGTTTCTATATTATTTATCTCCTCACTTAAAGGTACTGATCTATCCAGCTTTTTGAGATTATATCTAAATAAATTAGCTACATTTTCAATAAAGTAGCAGGTCTTGTCGGCACCTTCCATCATTGCAATCTGTGCTCCGGTATTCAGGGTATTGAATATGAAATGAGGATTTATTTGTGACTGCAGCGCCTGAAGCTCAGCCTCCTTCAAGTGGGTTTTCATAATTAGGTTTTGAAGCTCCTGCTCCTTCAATTTGCTCTGTAGTAATGCCCTCTCTTCAAGAGCATCAATGTGGCCCCTTATACTGCAGGCCATTTTGTTGAAGGCGCTGGCCATAACACTTATTTCATCCTCTGTGTCGAATTCAACCTGAGGTACATCGAAATTACCCCGGGATATCTCATCGGCAGCCTGTGAGAGCTTTATAATAGGTTTAGTGGTTTTATATGTAGTAAGTATAATAAATACAAGATTAAAAAGTATAACTCCAAGAATTATTGCAATATTTATCATCTGGACAAGGTCTATTCTGTTTGCAACTATATGATACTTTTGTGTATTTTCCTTAAGAAGCTCATTGTTAAGCTTGTTAATGTACATATCAATATAGCCGAAAACCCTGTATGCATCATTATAATAGGATGTGTATCTGTTAATATCTCGTGTTCTTTTAGCAAGGACAGCATTATCGGTTATTTCAAGATAATTATTTATCATGTTTACAATATCTCTTTGAATTAAACCGTTTGGACTATAATCTGCGGTCTCCGCAAGTCTCTGTGAAAGCTGCTGTAATTTGTTTTTTGAACCAATAAAGTTTCTAAAACTATCAGAATGCTTTGTATCCAAATAGCTTTCCAGGTATTGCTGAACATCTGTTACGCTGTCCCGCAGTTCGTTAAGAGAGATGTTGCTGACAAATAGAGAATCCATTTGGTTCATCAGCATTCTTGCGTTGTAATAGGTATAAAAGCTTGCTGCAGACATTAGAATGGTGGTTATCATAAAGTATAGAATAAGTTTTTTACGGATTCTATTTTTCCTTAAAAATCTACTGATAAACTCTAACATATTTCAATCCTTAATAAATACAGTGCATTTTATTTACTTAAATCATCAACAGAAAGGGTTCCTACATTAGCTTTTGTAACGGCATATACTTCGGTACCCACGTAGGCTGAAGTCCTTTTTGTAGTTTTAAGCTCAACCAATGCACGAATTGCCTTATAGCCCATATCCTGAGGGTCGCTTACAACACTGCCGAATATTACGTTCTTTTCAATATATCTGAGGATCTCGGGATCACTCCCGTAGCCTATTATCTTGATCTGGCCGACTTTATTCAGGTCCACCACCATTTGAGTAACACCAAGAGTGTCTCTTGGGTTTGTGCAAAAGATGATGTTTATCTGAGGATTGTTAGTAAGCAGCTCATTAGCTATTTCACCGGCACTGAATATTCCCATTCCGGAAATCCGGATTGCTTCAATGTCTACCTTGCCCTTATAATCCTTCACGGCATCCTTAAAGCCGGTGATACGAAGATTCTGGGCTACATCTCTGGCTTCCGGACTATAACCATTTAGTATAACAGCGACCTTGGCATTCCCTCCGCTGGCATCGGCAGCGAGCTTTCCTCCAACGCTGCCAACTTCATAGTTGTTATTGCCGATATATGCAAGCCTTTCACTGTGCTTTGCATCGCTTTCTATTGTAACTACCGGAATATTTTTTTTAATAGCATCATTAATGACCGGTGTAAACCTTGTTTCATCTGGAACGTGGGTTGCAATTCCATCAAGATTTGAGGCTATTGCTATATTCAAATATTGAAGCTCTTCCTCCAGATTTGAGAATCTGGGACTGTTGAACTCCACGGCAACGTTAAACTCTCTGGCAGCCTTAAAAGCGCCTTTTTTCACATCATTCCAGAAGGGATCGTATGAGCTTGGAGTTATCACTGCGAAATGATAATCTGGCTTTTCAACACTTTGAGCAAATTTATCATCAAGGGGAGCCGAATTTTTTTTATTGGGAGTTAAAATGAAAGTTATTGTAATTATTACAAGAGCGGATAGTAAGGAAATTAAAAAGATATATTGTTTCTTGTTTTTAGTCATAATAACCTCTATTTTATTGCTGTGCTACGTTATTAATAGACTATTGCATTAACGTACTCATTTAAAATAATACGTCTATAGATTATCAAATAAATTCAAATAATACAACTTCTAATTACTAAATAACTGGTTCAAATGACTAAATATAACAAGGAAAATATATACAGAAAAGGTTTGTTCGGGCTTTATATTTCCCGACGCTTGAAAGGGGTTTCTGAAGAATTGAAGTTTTAATATGGAATATTCCAATTATCACCTATGTCATTAATTACTTTTACTACTGCAGGGTCAAATTGAATTCCACAGTTTGAAATAATTTCATTTTTACATTCCTGCCAGCTCATAGCAGGCCTATATGGCCTGTCGTAAGTCATTGCATCGATTGAGTCAGCAACTGTGATGATTCTAGAACCAAGGGGGATTTCAGTCTGCTTCAGGCCGGAGGGGTACCCCTTTCCATCCCAGCGCTCGTGATGGTGAAGTACTATTTTAGATACTTCCTTCATATATTGTGATTTGCTGAGAATGTTATAACCTATTTCTGGATGCTTCTTTATTTCTGCCCATTCTTCGGGCAAAAGCTTCCCAGCCTTATTGAGGACATTCTCAGATATACCTATTTTACCGATATCGTGCAAATGGGCGGCAAGATGAATGGTTTCAAGCTTTGAGCCTCTAAGCCCCATGTATTTTGCAATGTCAAGGGTCATATCAGCCACCCTGCTTGAATGCCCACTTGTGTAAGGATCCTTTGCATCTAATGCTGTTGTCAGACACTCAATAACATCATGGAGCCTGCTTTTTTCAAAAAAGCGTTTTAATATAAACATAAGAATTTATCCCCCGGTTTATCTTTTGTATAAGTCCAAAGGCTTTGCTATTCAAGCTGCTGCGGGCTATGCAGATACGGTAAAATCAAAGCTGTTATTTGTGATTGCGTCTCTGATATCCTGTCTGGCTTTATCGAAGATACTGAATAATGTCAGCGCTCTCTCGGGGGCATGATATACTTTCCAATATTTGCAAAGCAGACAGTTTTCACCCTTATGATTAATAAATCCGATTACATCCTCCAAAGGTATACCAAGAAAGATACCTATTTCGTGAGGACAGGCACATTCGAACCTTTCTCTTAATTTATTCATGCATTCTTCCAGAGACATTTTTGAGGAATATCCCATCTTATTTAAAAACTCTCTGTTGCTTTTTTTATTCAAACACTCTTCCAACAGGCGAGTGTTATAGAAAAGTACTCTTACGCTATCACTTGTATCCCTTAGCCGGACGTGCTCCAGACTAAGTCTTTTACAAACACAAGAGCCAAAATTGTCCCAAAGCTTATATAGGTTTCTGCCCGATCTGGTAAAAGTCATAAGGGAGGAGGGCTTCTCCTCTCTTATAGTAGGTGCCGTTCCGTAAGCAATAAGTGACAACAGATAATCTTCGTCAGGAAGCTTATTTAATAAATTTATGAAGTTAACTGCTTGAGGTTTATTTTTTTTTAATAATTCCATTAATATCACTTCCTACGTAATTGTTATATCTGTTTTATGAGGTTGAAATACTCTACTAAAGCTTTTAAATAGAGGATAAAAGCCTGTGACCCAGTTTCCGGCAAAGCTGTAGACCTTCTTCATCAGGAGTTGTGTGTATTTTTAGTCCCGAGTCAGCAAGCTTGACTCCCAGACCTTTCATTCTTTCCTCCCAATCGGTCAGCCATTGTCCATCGCCCCAATCATAAGAACCAAACAGTACCATGGGTTTAGCCTTTAGGTCCAGACCTTCCAGAGATTGAACAAAAGGTTCCATTTCGGACTCCTCCAGTACTTCACTGCCCATTGATGGACAACCGAGGGCCACTGCATCAGCATTTTGGACATCCTGTAGACTGGCACTGCTCACATCCTTTAGGATTATTTCGGCTTCAGTGCTTCTGGAACCTTCGGCAACTGCCATTGCCATCTGTTGGGTGTTTCCGGTACCGCTCCAATAAATTACCACTATTTTCTTCATAAGATACCTCCAATTATTTATTATTCCTGTTATGAGGGACAGGCAACATTCTTTTCACTCTCAAGCTTTTTCAACAGCTCAAGAAGAGAGGAGGCACTGCTGCTATGGCTTCTTACTACACTTATGTTTTTCTTTTTAGCTTCCTTCATTGCAGTAAGCATCATCTTGTGAGAGACTGTAGAAGTAAAGAGAACTATTCTGTCAGGATTACCGATAGCCTTATCAAATCTTGCAGGCATCTGTGTGTATACCTTCACCCGGTGACCCCGGCTGGAACAAATCTCTTTGTATTCATCTTGCATTCTGTCATGTCCGCCAACTAAAACAATACTCATTTTTTCTCCTATAACCTTTCCGGCTCACATAAAATTCAGGTTAATCCACGTTCTTGCAGTGAGCCTGATATGTCGTGAATTCTGTTTAACATATTTGTACGTTATATTTTTTGATGTTAACGATTCGACTATTATTAATTGAAAATGATAATCATTATCAATTAATAATAGTTTACCAAGTACTAGAAAGTAAGTCAATATAATTATGTCAATCACAATAAAAGTTTTACTGAGAAAGTTTTATGTAACTTTATCACAAATGGTCTGCTTACCCTTAAATTTACTAAACTTTTATAGATCAATTGTGCTTATAAATACCCTCAATAATCGAAGAATCGGTAAGGACTATAATTTTAACTTGCATGTTCTGTTGATTTATGTTAAAATACAAAATTGTATGTGGAAAAGCTTTTCTGCATAAATTAAATATTTACATCCTTGCTCTGTACTCTTGATACAGAGCCGTAAAGTCCGAGGGGAGGTGTCCATAATGTTAAAGAAGTATGAAACTATCTTTATTATCAATTCAGAGGTTGGCGAGGAAGCTACAAAAGCTCTGGTTGAGAAATTCAAGACTTTGCTTGAAACTTCAACTCAGCTCGAAAGCATTGATGAGTGGGGTAAGAGAAAGTTAGCCTATGAAATAGATGACAAGAACGAAGGTTACTACGTGCTTGCTAATTTTTCATCTGAGCCAAGTTTTCCGGCTGAATTAGAAAGAGTATACAAAATTACTGAAGGAATTCTTAAGTATATTGTTATAGTTAAGGATTAATTGGTTTATTACTTTTGACTACGTGATCCGTGCTTTAGCACGCTGCGCGTAAAGGGAAGGTTAGTATGAACAAAGTTGTATTGATGGGAAGACTTACTAAAGATCCTGATTTGAGATACACCAGTGGGAATAATACTGCTGTTGCAAGTTTTTCCCTTGCTGTAAACAGACGTGCTACTGCAAAGGAAGGTCAGCCTCAAGCTGATTTCATAAACATCGTAGCATGGAACAAAACTGCTGAATTTTGTCAGAAGTATTTTACAAAAGGAATGCAGGTAGCAATTGTTGGAAGACTTCAGACCAGAACCTGGGATGACAATGAAGGTAAGCGTCACTACGTTACCGAAGTGGTAGCTGATGAGACGTATTTTGCTGACAGTAAAAGGGGCGGAGAAGCTGGAGCAGGTAGTTCTGCACCCAGAACCTATTCCGACAATCCTGCGTCGTCAGGAGATGGCTTCTATCCAATGGATGAGGATGATGAACTTCCTTTTTAATAGGAAGCTTCCAATAGTAAAAATAGAATTAATTGATGGAATTATAAATAATAATCAGTACCGGTTAAGGGTACATGAAAGGAGGATTTTAAAATGCCAGGACCAAAGAGAGATAACAGAAGAAACGATAGAGATTCTTATGATAAGGGCGAAGGTAAAGGCGGCATGAGAATGAGAAGAGCTAAGAAAAAAGTTTGCTCATTCTGTGTTGATAAGGCTACTGATATAGACTATAAGGATGTTGCTAAAATCAGAAAGTATGTTTCTGAAAGAGGTAAGATTCTTCCTAGAAGAATATCAGGAAACTGTGCTAAGCACCAACGTCAATTGACAGTTGCTGTAAAGAGAGCAAGACATATTGCTTTACTTCCTTACACTGCTGAATAAAAATTAGTAAAGCCTTA
>JAEYWA010000229.1 GCA_023431385.1 Bacillota bacterium
ACGGCATAGTCCTTCATAATCATTCCCCCTTATTAATTTTAATCGTTTCACACTGTATATGAGGAAGTCATAAAGATATACCTAAGATTCGGATTCTACCTTTATGTCTTCCCAAAAACCGCTTTAATAAAAAGCAAATTTCAAGGGCTACTTAACCCCAACTGCCCATGAATCACATTTCATAATGGCAGGTGCAAAAGAATAAACAGAGTAGATTTGAGACCATATTTCTGAACAACCTTAATTACTAGCATCAACTACATATATTATTACAAAACAACGCATAATAGTTATATTTAATAAATAATCAGTTATGAAATATTTAATTTTCATGCAGATTCAACAAAAATTCATTGTATTATCTATTCTATTTAATATAGCATATTCCTTTTTTTAATGAAAATTTTTTTAAAAAAATATTTATACCATCGTATATATGTAGTTTATACCAATCATGTAAATTTTATTTACTATTTATCATAAAAATATAATTGACTAGTCTGAAAACTGATTATATATGAATTAAAAATCTTAGCCGCTTAACTTAAAAGGTTTATTAAATTGACGATTTATTATATAATATTTCTTGTAGCGACCGAATCATTTTATAAGGTCTTTCTAAAGTGATTCACCGGTCAAGTATCATGGTAAAAAGTTTTAGGTTATTACTTAATGTAAAATGGTAGAAAGGATGTTGATTTTATGATCATTGTAATGAATCAAAAGTCGAATCAAATGCAGATCGACGATGTAATTAATGTTTTAAAAAACTCCGGACTAGGAGTACACATCTCCCAGGGAACAGAAAGAACTATTATTGGTATTATCGGCGACAAAAGTGTTTTGAGAGATATACCCCTCGAACTGATGCCCGGTGTTGAGAAGCTTGTTCCTATTGTCGAATCCTTCAAGCTTGCAGGCAAAACTTTCAGACCTGAGCCAAGTATTGTAGACGTTAACGGTGTTAAGATTGGCGGTAAAGAACTTACTATTATGGCAGGACCATGTGCCGTAGAAAGTTACGAACAGATAATGGAATCTGCCCGTGCAGTAAAGAAATCAGGTGCTCAATTTTTACGAGGCGGTGCTTTCAAGCCCAGAACTTCACCGTATGCTTTTCAGGGGCTTGAAGAAGAAGGTCTCAAGCTTTTAAAAGCTGCAAAGGATGAAACAGGCCTCCAGATTATTACCGAAGTGACCAGTGAAAAGGCTGTGGAGCTTTCGATACCATATGTGGATATGTTTCAGATAGGTGCTAGAAATGTTCAGAATTTTCAGCTTCTAAGGGAAGTTGGAAAATCCATGAAGCCGGTTCTTCTAAAGAGGGGTTCGGCTACAACTATAGATGAGTGGCTTAATGCGGCAGAATATATCATGAGCGAAGGAAACTACGATGTTGTCCTTTGTGAGAGAGGTATCAGAACTTTTGAAACAGCAACAAGGAATACCCTTGATATCAGTGCAGTTCCTGTTGTAAAGAATATGAGCCATCTGCCGGTAATTGTTGATCCAAGCCATGCTGCAGGTAAATCTAAATTTGTCATACCACTTTCAAGAGCGGCTATAGCTGCCGGCGCAGACGGTATAATCGTTGAGGTTCATCCGAATCCGATGATGGCCATGTCCGATGCTGCACAGCAGCTGAATCTTAAAGACTTTGACTCTTTGTGTAAAGATATTAGCAAGCTGGCGTCAATACTGGAAAGAGAATTTAACTACTATGGTTAAAAGTATTTCAATAATAGGCCTTGGACTTATCGGCGGTTCTCTGTCCAAGGCCCTCCGCCTGAAGCACCCGGAACTGAAATTGTTTGCTGTTGATAATTGTATCCCCTCTCTTAGGCTTGCGGAGGAGGAAGGTGTTATTGACAAAGGGTACTCTGAGTGTTCCTCCGACATTTTTAATTCAGACATCATATTTATCTGTACTACTGTCAGCAAGGCTGCCGACTATATATTACTGCTCACGGATAATGTTAAGGAAAACTGTATATTGACGGATGTTGCCAGTACGAAAGGGGAGATTTGCAGCTTTGTTGAGAAGCTCAGTCACCCTCCCCTTTTTATTGGCGGCCATCCCATGGCCGGAACAGAGAAATCCGGCTATTCTAACTCTTTCGCCCATTTATTTGAGAACGCATATTATGTGCTGACCCCGACAGTAGCTTCCAACGAAGGCTCCATTGTCACAATGAAAGAGCTTTTAAAAGATATTGGAGCTCTTCCCATAATTGTTTCCCCTGAGCAGCATGATTTAGTTACGGGCTGCATAAGCCACGTGCCCCATGTTGTAGCATCTGCCCTTGTAAATTTGGCGAATAAGAAGGAGAACAGTGACGGACTGGTTAAGCTCCTTGCTGCCGGAGGCTTTAAGGATATTACCAGAATAGCCTCCTCAAACCCTACCATGTGGGAAAACATAGTATTAAGCAACAGTGAAGTAGTTATAAAATTACTTGAAGAATATAGCAAAATCATAAACCGATTTACTGCTCAGGTTCAAGCCCGCAATAGTAAAGGCATATTTGAATTCTTTCAGGATGCAAAGGATTTCAGAGACAGCTTTTCTACAAGGGCTACCGGGCTGATTCCTCCGAGCTTTGAACTGATGGTGGATGTTAAGGACGAGCCCGGTATTATCGGAAGTATTGCTACGCTGTTGGGCACCAATGGTATTAATATCAAAAATATCAATGTATCAAACAGCCGCGAGTTTGAGCAGGGATGCTTAAGAATAACTCTGTCCGATCAGCCCAATGCCGACAAATCTAACTTTATTTTATCAGCAAACGGTTACAGAGTGTTCAGAGTAGAATAATACACATATTATTTGGTACTAATAGGGCATTTTAAATCATATTCATATAAAAGAGTACTGGAGAAAGAGTGTAAAGTTAATTGAATAAGGTAAAAGTCAGTTATAGGCCAATTGTTGGGAGGATAAATTTACCGACTGTTTTAAAAACAGCTGTATTGCGCGGTGACTCTATCGAGAGTTTATTTATTGCAACCCAGGTAGGGGAGATCTTCTACGTCAGAAACGGAGTTCTGGGAACTTTTTTAGATATTCGCCCACGAGTAATAGAACTTGGAACCTCCGGTGGCGGCTATGATGAACGGGGGTTGCTGGGACTTGCGTTTCACCCCGAATTCTATAATAATGGATTATTTTATCTTCATTATTCTGTATCCGGAACACAAGGTCCCGGCGCCCTCGCAAATTCTTTTATGCCTGACCCGTGTGCTCCCGAATCCTTAAACCTAAAGTGGTTAAATAGAGTAATCCGTTATGATCATATTGATACCGTTGAAGAATGGATTTTACAAGCAAACGGTCAGACCTGGAAGCGGCGGACATTACTTAATTTAAGAAGACCTTTCATGAATCATAATGGTGTAAATAGCCTAAACTTTTCACCTGAGACGGGAAAACTCGTTTTAACAACGGGAGATGGCGGTTCAGGCTATGACCCATTCAATTTAAGTCAGGATAACATGGAGGTTGCCGGTAAGATAATTGAAATTGATGTAGTAAAGAATGCATCTACTGAGAATCCACCTGTAGTCTCACGTTTTAATGAGCTTCCCCCACCTATTCAGGAAACACTTACAGTTATCGCCAAGGGAGTCCGCAACATACCGGGCATTTCTTTTCAAAGATTTAATAATCAATATATCAAATATGTAGGAAATGTCGGTCAGGATATGGTAGAGTCCATTTATTCATTTGTTCGTTATAAACCAATCCCGGTTACCCAGCTTATTCATGGGTATTTAAACTCCGAATCTGCGCAGGAAGGTTTTATTAATCTTGGCTGGCGTGGATGGGAAGGAGCTTTCCCTACATCAATAGTATCAAACTGCAGTGTAAATTCTTCATTAACTGAAAGAACAATTGCTTATTATAACGAAGCAGTCAAAACCTCAGTACAGTATATTCAGCCACTAACCAATTATTTTCACGAGGACCCCCGACCAGATAAATTTGAAGGAAGTGCGCTTACAGGAGTCCAACCATACCTGGGAAGTACAATCTCTGCCCTGAAGGGTAGTATTGTGTTTACTGATTTTGCCCGTGAAAACTCTCAAAATCCCGTCAGAGGAACATTAGCATATACCAGATTAAAAACTGATTGCAAGCTAAGTGACTATAGCGTTATTGAAACCGATTATGATTTTGGTGACCAATCAGCTTATTATGTAAGTTTGGGGACTAATCAGGATCAAACAAGGCTATATCTGGGGGTTTATGGCTCCATGAAGGTAACTGATTATAATCAGGGTACAGTTTTCGAAATTGTTCCTTGAATAACCGAATTTTCTGATACCTGTTTGGAGGGCTTTTAATTGAAAAAAATGAATATAAGCAGGTTTATTTGTTTTGGAGGTGTATTAACGTCATTAACGGTACTCTTCCAATCAGCACCCGTATTTTTACCAGGCATTGGATTAGCCCTTAGTCCACTCAGTACTCTTCCTGTGGCAATAGCTGCTGCTTCAGATGTTTTTCTTGGTGCAGCCGTATTTTGTTCTTCCGCAGTACTTCTCTTTTTAGTTAGTACGCAGGAGTCAATAATTTTGCTTTTAACTACAGGTCTCCTGGGTATTGTGACCGGAACATTGCTATATAGGAAGGGAATATTTATTTCTATATTATTATCAAGTATAGCACTATTTGCTGGAATAGTAGTTTTATCTTACATAACAGGTATCTCGGAATTAAAGGTAATAAAAGATCCTTTAACAACGCTTTTTTCTTTGATAATTATTATAATATTTTCAATTGTATATGCCAGTGTTTGGAATGTTATTCTAAATAAATTCATTAAATATTTAAAAAAAATCAATTTGAGTCTTTAGCTTTCCATACATTTCCAGAGTTTTTATCATCTGCAGCAGAGCTCAAGAGTTTTTACTGATATAAAAAAGCCAGTATCCACCGGCTTTTTTTGATTTTATTTATTCTATTCTCTTGAAAACTTTTCATTCAGTTTGTACCCCAAAACCATTAAGCTGTCACTAAGATGTACGTTTTCAACTATTACATCGTATGGAATTTTGAGATCCATTGGTGAGAAGTTCCACAGACCTCTTACCCCAAGCTTTGCGACCCTATCTGCAAGTGCTGCGGTTTCCCTGTATGGAACACAAAGCATTGCAATATCAACCTTATTGTTTATTACAAAGTCATCAATATCATTGAGACTCACAATCTCTATATCCTTTATCTTTCTACCGATAACATCGGGATTTATATCAAACACTCCAATTATGCGAAAGCCTCTTCTCTCAAAATTCCCATAATTAGCTAGTGCCTGGCCCATATTTCCTGCACCGATGATAATACAGTTAAAGGTCTTATTTATTCCTAATATATTACCAATCTCAGTATATAAGGATTCAACATTATATCCGTAACCCTGTTGGCCGAATCCGCCAAAGCAATTCAAATCCTGTCTGATCTGAGAAGCAGTGATTCCCATTCGAGTACTCAGTTCTTTCGAAGATACTCTTTTTATTCCAAGCTCTAATAAATAATTCAGATACCTGTGATATCTTGGAAGTCTTTTTATTACAGCCATAGAAATTTTCTTTGAAGCCATCGGAATTTTCACCTCATTATTCTATTTGTGTTGGTATTATATCACCTTTGTTATTTTATTGTCAATAATTCCTCACTGTAATATATGTTATTTTCTGTTATTAATAGCTTGTTTTGTAAATACTGTCTATAATATATCATATCAATCAGCTCGTGACAACGAATCATAACTTATTTTGGATAATTATAGCAAGAATAAGTGAACTGACACTAAATATCTACAATATATACTGATAATGGGCTTTGATTTAAATTGAATAGTGTCAAATCAACAAATGCATGGTAAAATAGTCATGTAATATACAAAAGAAAAGCAACACGGAGGATAAAAATGAAAGTTTTGCACATTATCGGCGGAGGAGATGTAGGCGGCGCAAAAGTACACGTTCTTAATCTTGTCAGAGAGCTTGCTTCCAGTACAGATGTAACGTTGCTTTGCCTTAGACCTGGCGCCTTTGCAGATGACGCCCGTGCAATTGGGATTAAAGTAGAAGTTATTAAATCATACAATATTTATTCTGATATAAGAAAAGCCATATCTTTTGTAAAGAACAATAGATTTGATATAATTCATTCCCACGGTTCAAAAGCCAATATTTTTACATATGCAATAAAAAAAGCCTGCAAGTGTCCTGTTGTAACTACCATTCACAGTGATTACAAGCTGGATTATTTGCATAGTCTTTTTAAGAGACTTACAATTGGTGCCATTAATTCACGAGTGCTCAGGAAGCTTGACTATTACATAGTTGTAACAAGTGCTTTTAAAAAAATGCTTGTTGAAAGAGGCTTTAGCAGTGACGAAATTTTTACCATTCTTAATGGAATGGATATGAGTATGCCGACACAAATATTTTCCAGGGGGGAATTTTCCGCTAAATATAATATTCCCTTAGATGAAGATGATATTCTTGTGGGTACGGCTGCAAGACTTGATCCTGTTAAGGACATAGGTACATTACTGGAAGCAGCTAAGCTTGTTATTGAAAAAAATCCAAAGATTAAGTTTATAATCGGAGGCGAGGGTGAACAGAGTAAGGAGCTAAAGGCAAGAACAACCGAACTGGCCCTTGATGGCAATGTATTTTTTCCGGGCTGGCTTAATAATCCCTATGAGCTCATCAGTATATTGGATATAAACGTTATGACTTCAATCAGTGAAGGGTTTCCCTATTACCTGCTCGAGGGAGCCCGTTTTTCCAGGTCTACCATCTGCAGCCGTGTCGGAGGAATACCTGATCTTATCGAATCCTCTGTCAATGGCTATTTATTTGAGCCCAGAGATTATTCAACTTTATCTGATCAAATTCTGGACCTTGCCGCAGATAGTACAAAACGGGAGATGTTCGGCAAAAAGCTGTATGAAAAAGCAAATAGAGACTTTTCCCTTGAAGCCATGCGGAGGACTCAGCTGGGTATTTACGAAGCCATACTATCTGATATAACCAACAGAAGATCAGCTACGGGTAAACCTCCTAAAAAACTTATAAAAAAAGAAAAGTATGATGTTATTATTTCAGGATATTACGGCTTCAGTAATATTGGTGACGATGCCATGCTCAGATCCATCGTGGAAAATCTCAGACTGCAGAAGCCTGACATCTCCATTCTGGTCATGTCAAAGAGACCAGCTGAAACATCCATCAATTACAATGTTAATACCATAAACAGAAAGAACATTTTTGCTGTTTATTCCGCTATGAAAAGAGCAAAGCTGTTTATTTACGGCGGTGGTAATATTATCCAGGACAGCACCAGTTCCAGGTCCATACTATTTTATTTGGGTATCGCCTGGCTTGCTAAAAAAATGGGGCTTAAGGTGATGTTCTATGCTAATGGAATCGGTCCTATTAATAAAAGAAGAAATACCGAGTATTCCAAAAAGATATTAAATATGGCAGACATAATTACTGTCAGAGAAAAAATATCTTATAAAGAACTGGAAAAAATGTGTATAACCAGGCCTAAAATCCTTCTTACTGCTGATGCAGCCCTTGCTGTACGTGTAGAAAGTAAAAAAAATCCCGATGAGATATTCATTAACGAAGGTATACCTTTAAATGAAAGTTATGCGGGTTTTTCAGTACGAAAGTGTCCTGATTGCGACAAACACCAGCAGGCAAGGTACGAAGATGTTATTGCCAAAACAGCGGATTATGTTTATACCAATTATAATCTGATACCTGTATTTATTCCAATGGAATACCAGGTAGATATAGTTTCTATCCAAAATATAGTCGCCAGGATGAAGACCAATGGTTATGTTATCACCAACAACCATTCAGTTTCAGAAACCTTTGAAATTATCAAAAGAATGAGCATAATGATCGGAATGCGTCTTCATGCCTTGATATTTGCCGCATACATGAATGTACCGCTCATAGGCATAAGCTATCAGCCCAAGGTTGAAGGTTTCCTTGAATACATTAACCAGCCCTCTGCGGGCCATGTAAAGGAAATTACCTTTGAAACACTTCGTAATAAAGTGGACCATTTAATGCTGAACAGTGAGGAAGTTAAAAAGGATTTGGAAAAGTCTGTGGAGGTCCTTGTGAGCAAGGCTGAAGAAAACTCAAGACTGGCAATTGACTTAATTTCATAATCCAATTAAAAGCTGCTACACCGGGAAGTCTTAATTCCTGTGTAGCAGCTTTAATGTATTTATAACTAATTCGGAGGCTACTCGCATGGCTGTAGTTTATTAGGCTGCGGTTTAGGTGTTTTCGGTTTAGGTGGTTTAGTTTTACGCAGCTATGTTTTGACACCTATGTCTGACTACCGACCGCTTCGTTGCTGACTTTCAAGCTGATCGGTAACCTGGCCCCAAACAGTATATAGTTCTTCCAATCGCTGCTCCTTTAATGCTTTTTCCTCGCTTAACTCCAACAGCTTATTATGATCGGTAGCAGCTTCAGTCATCTCATTATCAATATCAACCAGACGTTTCTCAATATCTCCAAGCTCTTTTTCAGTATCTCCAAGTTGCTTTTCCAGCTTTCTTATTCTGCTGCGCTCCTCTTTGGTTGCCATATGACTTTGCTTAGCTTCGGATACTGTATTAACTTCACTCACTGAATTTTGAGACAAATTATTTTTCTTAATATAGGAGCTAAAACTAGTATAGTTTCCCTGACAATCCACTATGGGCTTAGCACCGATATCTATTATCCTGGTAGCAAGTTTGTCTATAAAGTAACGGTCATGAGATACTATAAGCATTGTTCCTTCATAGTCCATCAGAGCAGCTTCCAAAATCTCTCTTGAATTTATATCGAGGTGGTTTGTAGGCTCATCCAGAATAATAAAGTTTGCCTCAGAGAAAATCAACTTGAGCAATGACACCCTACTCTTTTCTCCTCCACTGAGGACGGATATCTTCTTAAACACATCCTCACCGGTGAATAAAAACGCTGCCAGCGCACTTCTAACCTCGGTCTGGATGAGCTTCTGATTTACACTCCATACCTCATCAAGAATAGTATTGTCGTCATTGAGATCGACCATTTCCTGGTCATAATATCCAAGATCGACTTTCGCCCCAAAACTAAATTTCCCGGCGGTAGACTCCAGCCTTCCAGCCAGTATTTTAAGCAAGGTAGATTTCCCGCAGCCGTTTGGACCTAACAAAAATACTCTTTCAGCTCTCCGCAGTTTAAAACTGATATTATCAAACAATTTTTTATCGCCATAGGCCTTAGATAGTGAATCGAGTTCAAGAACTTCGTTACCGCTAGTTACAGCCTGGGTAAACTTCATTCTCATTTTATCAGGTATTTCCTGAGGCTTTTCCAGCTTGACCATTCTGTCCAGGACTTTTTGCCGGCTTTCAGCTGCGATTATATTTTTTTCTCTGTTAAATCTTCTTTGCTGTTCTATAATCGCTTCCTGCCTGGCTATTTCCTTCTGTTGAAGCATGTAGTGCTTTTCCTGTATCTCACGGTTGATCAATTTTTGTTTTACATAGCCTGAGTAATTTGTATTATAAAAAGTACTGGTCTTGTTTTCGATTTCTATTGTTTTATTCGTAACAGAATCAAGAAAATATCGATCATGAGATATAATAAGGAGACATTTTTTATAGTTCTTAAGGTAATCCTCCAACCACTCAACCGCAGCAATATCTAAATGGTTTGTAGGTTCGTCCAGAAGGAGTATGTCCGGCTCCTCCAAAAGTACCTTTGCCAATGCCAGTCTTGTCTTCTGACCTCCGCTGAGTATGCTTACCCTTTGCTCGAATTCACTGTCTTTAAAGCCAAGTCCTCTTAAAACCCCCCTGATTCTGCTGTTATATTCAAAGCCTCCAAGGTATGAAAACCTTTCGGTAAGTCTGCTGTATTCTTTCATAAGAGAGTCCAGCTTTTCCTGCTCAGTAGATAAACTTATCTCTTTTTCGAGGCACTTAATACTCTCCTCCATTGAAACAAGTGGGCCGAAAACCTCTAAAAGCTCTTCCCAAAGGGTATTTTCAGTAGTAAGAGCGGCATTTTGCTTCAGGTACCCCAACGCAAGCTCCTTGGAAATAAATAATTCTCCTTCTTCCTGATGCAGCTCTCCTGTAATTATTTTAAACAAGGTCGACTTTCCAGCACCATTAACACCTACCAGACCCGCCTTATCGTTTTCCTGAAGATTAAAGGATATATTCTTTATTATGACATCTGTTCCATATGAAAACCCTATATTATTACAATTTAATACTATCACCGTTATTTCTCCATATTCTCTATTTTATCATCAGTGGTCATACCCTGACCTTAAAAATCATCACAAAATTATCTAGTATATTATAGCAAGATTCTGTCAGGAAATAAAGTAACACAAATATGGAAGCAGTTTTGAACAATAAGAAATCAGAGATGCATATTATTAATTGTTCCTTTCTGTTTCTTTACTTTTAAGCTTGTAGTAGTTATCTATTCCAATCTTGATTCCTCGGGCAATTTTATTCTGATATTCCTCACTGCCTAGAAGCTTCTCCTCATCTGCATTGGAGAGAAATCCGCATTCTACTATAACAGTTGGAGTCTTAACGTTTTTTAATATCATTATCTGATCCTTCTTTACCAGCGCAGCCCTGTCGTTCGCATTATCCACATTCAACCTAATAGAGCTCTGAACTTCATTAGCCAGCTTTTGACTTTCAGGCGAATTTGGAGGGAAAAAGGTTTGAGCTCCATGATATTTAGTCTGAGGGAATTTATTTAAATGTACACTCAATGCAATATCTGCTCCTGCTTCATCTATAATTTTCTTTCTCCTGGTCAGGTCCTCTTTTCTCTTTTGTAATATTGTTTTAGCCTCATCACCATATTCAAGCCGGTCTGCTTCTCTGGTAAGAATAACCTTGTAATTGTCTTTCTCCAAAAGGTTCTTTACAAGCATTACAATATTCAGATTTACATCCTTTTCTCTTAAACCACTGTAGTCGCTTACTGCCCCCGGGTCTTCCCCACCATGACCTGCATCAAGAATTATTGTCTTGAGAGGGGGTATTTGCTCTCCCGGGGCCTCATCACCATTGGATTGCTTCCCGGACTTGGTTTCATTCTGCTGATTGGGAGCCTGCTGTTGGTTTTCACCAGTTACAGGCTTTGAATAATCAACTGCAAAGCCGATGCTGAATACCGTTAACGAAAATAAAAGCAAAAGACAAACAAATAATATGTTCTTTTTACTAATTACAACTATCATATAAACCATCCTTGTCTATTAGAGTATACTTATTATTATGGATATTCATAACTATCTCTGATATGCATAGAAAAAGGATTTGTAACAATAAAAAAAGACATACCCTTTGATATGTCTTTCAGTACTAACTGTGGGGAACCAGGTCGTTTATTTCTCCGCCTAGTTTTTTTATTACTGCGCGTATATGATTGAAGGTGGCCCTATCGAGTTCTTTAATATTCTTCAGAATATAACCTCTTAAAAGCGGTATTGCTCTTCCGTCACCGTAATCGCCAAGAACCTCAACAGCAAGCTTAAGATTTGAAATTACCCTGAAAGCGTGCTTTAAGAAATAAAATATTTCATCAGATTGATTCTCTCTCGATATCTCACCGACACAGGTAAGTAAATACTCCTGAACTTCAGGCTGTTTAGTTGCGTTAAAAGCTTTTATCAAATCCTCCAAAATATCTATATCATACTCAACAATTGCTGCACAAATAGCTTCTGAAATCAAATCATCCTCAAAGCATTCCAGCAACAAAGCAATAAGCTTTTGTCTGTATTCCTTATATCTGAAGCAACCAATAGCATACACTGCCTGTGAAACGGCAGAAACCCTTTCAGTATTCTTGTTTTCAAGCCAGTCTTTAACAAAGTTAAAAAGTTTATCAGCTGCTGGTTTCCCATATTCCTTGAGTTTTTCTATAACAACATCAGGAACGCCTACATCCGAGACCGATGATATATCGATAAATAATTCTATCAATTCGTCTAGGCTATTAATAGAATTAATGTACTCTAGGGGTGATTCACCATTAAGCTCGCTCATCCCGATATTAAGCCAATCGGACTCTATCTCGGCAATTAATTTCTCTTCATCTATTTTAATTTCACTATTCTCGCTAGTCGCATGTGCTTCAAGATAATTGTTAAACCCCTTATCGACAGCAAGATTATAGCTTTCAGCAACAATAGCACTTTTTTTCATTTTACCAGAACCTTCTCTTCTTATTAGTTGTAGGTCTCTTCTTTGGTTGGAGACCAAGGAGACGCCTTGTGTAAGCATTTAAATCAAAGCCCTTGTAGCCTGATAAATATCCTAAATAAGCTACGAGAACAATAGTCGCCCATGCTGCAATATAACCCGGTAACTTGTAACCACCAAGCTTGGCTATGAATAGCATTGGAGCAGCTAACCCCTTTATGAGATTTACCTTTAATATATCAAAATTAAGATATTGAATATCAAGGTTTAGAAAGGCTATGACTATCTGAATCAATACCATTGGAGCAATAGCAATTAATGCATATATAACTCCGTCAATGGGTTTTACAACGCCGTAGCGACGTTTATCTACTCCGGCCAGGTGAGTTAATTCATAATAAATTAAAAAGACCATTACAATAAAAATAAGAATTGAGAAAAGGCTGGCCTTTGAGTAAAAACCTACGAAGAATATATAAAAGAAAATCATTGCAAATATATAGTTCTTTAATACTGCCCAACCACCGGACAAATACTTCTTCATGGGATCCTCCGTTAAATATATAATATTACTACGAATTATAGCACACACATAAAAATAGGTACATCACTTTTATAAATTTATTTGACAAATATTACTTTTGTCAAATAATTTAATATAGAAGCTTTTAGTGCAGTAGATTAAAAATCTTTCTCCAGGAGCCCTTTCTTAATATTGTTAAGCTTAACATAATTAGTCGAACTATTCCCGTTAAGATATAAAACATTAAGTGCTTTTAAGTTTACAAGCGGTGAAAAATCTGTTATTCGGTTGTCCCTGATATATAACTCTGTCAGTGCATTCAACCCGGACAGAGAAGCAACGCTGGATATCCTGTTTCCATTAAGGGACAGCACCTCCAGTTTGGCAAGCCCCTTAAGGGGAGTTATATCTGTTATACTGTTTCTCTGCAGGTATAAAACTCTTAAATTCATCAAATTGCCTAAGTTGTATATGCTTGTAATCTTTGCATTGCTGATATCCAAATATTCGAGGTTTGTAAGTTTTTTAACATCAACAAGAGATTTCACCCCGTTAGGAACAGCAAGTCTGTAAACTCTGTTCAACTCATTGCTGTAAATACTGCCGGTTGGTTTCATTAGTTGTTTTCGGACTGCAGCTTCAACTACCTTGTCAGTAAAACTAACCTTTGCTCCTGACGATGTTGGAGCCTTTACGGTGAGAGAACCAACGATACTGTCCCACACATCCAATCCATATGTCTTAGAGGTTTTATCTGTATAATCTGGAACATTTGCCAGACTCCAAAGTGAAATACCGCCAAGACCGTATTCCTTAGTCAGATCAATTTTGGCCTTTATACTTTTACTGTTCTCATATAGTGCTACATTATAGGTTTTATCAACAACATTAAAAAACTGGAGCACCGGACTTTGAAGCTCATTATTATATGAATAATTCATTTTTTCAGCCTTGGCATCCTTATTCTGTATGCGTGCATAAAGCATCTCATATGTTGGTGTATTTCGAGGTTCCATACTTTCTACGGTTCCCAGAGTTTTGTTCCAGGCCTCAGCTGATGGAATTAAATATCGCCACTGTGCAGCATCAAAACTTATCTGGAGCATAACTTTAGACAAATTTGCTTTATCTACATATTTTTTCACATCTTCCATGACAAGCTTGATTTTCTTAATTGGTGCTAGTCCATCGATAGGACTAAGGCTGTTGTAGCCTGTATACTGTGTAACCTGTGATTTATTCAGTTTTGTTACAGGTTCATAATCATGAGCCATAACTATCATTTTATCAGCTGTGGCTGCAATTGCTTTATAGTTATAACCCGTATAATTAAGCAAGGGATTAACTGCAACATACATGGTCTTGTTTATGGCCTTCAATTGGCTCTTCAATTCTTTAAGAAATTCATCATACCAACTGCTTATAGTCTTACCGTTGATAAGTATTGTATTCCCCTTGAGGTCGTTGTTTTGGAGACCCTCAAAATCAATTACCACACCATCAAAGAAAATTGAATCACCGTTGCTGACATCACTTTTGAGCAGTTCCACAACAGCACTTACTGCTTTTCCTCTCTTTTCCTTGTAGGGAAGTATCTTTTCAGCATTTACACTATCTGAAAAAATATTAAGCTGAATAGACCTGTTTTTACTTTTTGCATACTTCAATACGTCAATGTAGTCTGCAGGATAATAAAACAGTGTGTTTCCGTTTTCTCCAAGCTTCGTAACCACTCCGGCTTCCAGATCGCCGTACATTCTTCCCCATGCGAAACTAACAGAATCCAACGCGTCTATATATTTTTTTGTACTATCGGAAAAAGTCATTTGTGCCGGATAAAAGGCATGAAGTTCCAATTTGGAGGAGGATGCAGCTTGAATTGACAGGGAAGAACTCGGTATAAAACAAAAAACTATAGCCAAAATCAGTAGAACGCATAAAATACATTTTGCTTTTCTCATATATTACCCCAATAAAAATACTTTAAGTAAAATTCCTAATTAATAAATTTCTAAAAAATAAATGCTTTAATAGATTTTATTTTATCATATTATCGTCGGCGGGGTATGTTAAAAATTCATTACATCAGACTAATTTTGGGTAATGCCCATATAATATTATGATAGCGGTTATTAGCCAGGAAAATTTGGCACGCATATGAATTAATATTGTCTAAGAGAACTTTTTCTTGTTCTTATACGCCTTTTCCACGTGCGTTCAAATACTCATTTTTGCCCCAAATATATATTTTCCTAACAATTAAAATATGCTCTGCCTTACAATAAACAGTTACTAATATATAACTGTCTACCACAAGGGAGCATATTATTTTTCGGGTCTTACTACTTTATTTTTTTGTTATCTTTTTCATTTTCGAAGGTGTCTTCACTCTTACCCCACTTATACTCTTTATTGAATGGCGAAGCTTTTAGGAAGCTTCCTACTTCCATATCTATCTTTCCGAATGGATTCCAACCTTTCATAATAAAACCTCCCTATAATTTGATTAAATAACCTGAAGCTTTTAGCCTTTTGATATAACAATGATTACATTAACCAATTACTTTGGTACATTTACCGATCCCGTAACTACATTAATTATCGTACTCTAACATTTTAAATGTTTCAAGGTATCAATTAGTGTTTTATAGATATATTTTATTAATTATTTTATTTTTTATAGTTGTCAAATTTAGTTTATACATAATAAAAATAGAAAGTAAAATTTGCATGAAAAAACCCCAGCCATTCGACTGAGGTTTTTTTGTTGGAGGCGCCACCCAGACTTGACCACGTTCAAGTCTTTTCTAATTTGCATGAAAAAACCCCAGCCATTCGACTGAGGTTTTTTTGTTGGAGGCGCCACCCAGACTTGAACTGGGGAATAAAAGTTTTGCAGACTTCTGCCTTACCACTTGGCTATGGCGCCGTCAATATTGAGACAGACCACATAAGCAATCTGTCTCATTTTTGGAGCGGGTTAAGAGATTCGAACTCTCGACTTTCACCTTGGCAAGGTGACACTCTACCGCTGAGTTAAACCCGCATGTTAAATTGCAAAACCCTAAAGTATATGGATTTTACAATCTAATGGTGCCCAGAGCCGGAATCGAACCAGCGACACGGGGATTTTCAGTCCCCTGCTCTACCGACTGAGCTATCTGGGCAAATTGGCGACCCGGAACGGGCTCGAACCGTCGACCTCCAGCGTGACAG
>JAEYWA010000244.1 GCA_023431385.1 Bacillota bacterium
CATTAAAACATGGGATGATCTTGCAGAAGTAGCTAAGAAGCTTACTTATGTTAACGAAGATAAACTTCAGGTTTATGGCTATGGCGTGGGCTATAGCACAGATGTAACTGATCCTCACGGCGTGCTGCCAACAGCCCTCTTTAGTCAGGATGGAGGCATATTTACAAATGATGGAAAACCAAACAACTGGGCAGGTGAAGCAGGAAAAAGAGCACTTCAGTTCCAGATTGACCTTATAGATAAACACAAGGTAATGCCTTCAAGCAGCGTTGCTCTTACATCAGAGGAAGTTTATAACATGTTTGAAGCGGGTCAGTTTGCAATGATTTCCGGTGGCTCGTTACGTGTGCCTACAGTTAAGGGTCTTACTGCTTTTGATCCTAATTATGTCGGTTTTATGGCTTACCCAGAGTGGAATAAGGGTCAGGGCAGCTCTATTGCAAATGCTTACGCATGGAATACAGCAGTATGGTCCGGCAGTAAAAATAAAGAAGCAGCAGGCAAATTTCTTGAATATCTGGTAACACCTGAGGCTGATAAGATGTGGGTAACAGAAGCTAACCAAATTCCAGTTCTCTCATCCACACTTAAAACTGCAGCAGATTTCATTAATAAACCAGATAATAGCTGGATGATAACAACTAAAGATATCGTCTCTAAATCATCACACGTATTCTCAGGAGCATATGGCATAACAGGCTTTGCACTTGACCTACAGAATGCAATGATTTATTCATATTCTGATGGTATGAGCGTAGAAGATGCTCTGAAAAAGGCAGAAAAAGACTTTACCGACAGAAATGTTAACAGATAAAATTCCTTTTTAAACTGCACAGGAAGTCTTTTTGCAGACTTCCTGTGCAAGTAAATCAAACAAGTGATATCTCAGGCTTTTATTGAGATGAGGGAGGAGCTTAACCAATGGAGAAGGCAATGAAGAATAAAGACAGCACAGTAAACTGTCTACTTGAGAAGGGAGGTAAAAGGTTACTTCCGTATTTACTGATGTCTCCTACGCTAATATTTATAGTACTATTTCTGCTTGTACCACTGGCATTTGCATTTTATTGCAGTCTCTACAGGGCAGATTATATGCAGTTTTCAAAATTTTTGGGATTGGGAAACTATATTGATGTATTAACTGATACAGAGATATTAAAATCTATCGGGAGGACATTTTATGTATCCGGTATGAGCCTTGTTGTTTCCTTAATTGCAGGTGTTGCTTTGGCACTTTGTATAAATGCTTTAAGCCAGAAGTTGGCATATATTGTACAGATTATAGTTTTAATACCCTGGGTTACCTCTATGATTGTTGCTGCAATGCTCTGGAAATGGATTTTTCAGGATGAGACTGGACTGTTAAACTATGCCATCTCAAAGCTAGGATTAAGTAAAATTGGGTTTTTAACAGATAAAAATATAGCAATTTACACTCTTATATTTGTTTTGACATGGCGTGTTATCGGATATGTTATGGTGCAGGTACTGGCAGGTCTAAAATCCATTCCTCAGGAATTTGAAGAAGCGTCAAAAATCGATGGGGCAAATAAGTGGAAGTTATTCTGGTTTATCAGATTTCCCCTTCTTAAAACGCCTCTTACTATTTCAGCAATTATTGTTGGTTTATCAAATATAAACAACCTTAATGTTCCACTCACACTATTAGCAGGTGGACCGGGAACATCCACAATGGTGGTTGCAATTGATGTTTACCGAATGAGCTTTACAAACTACCACTTTGGAGAATCAAGTGCACTTTCTATAGTGCTTTGCTTAATTAATTTCCTGCTGGCAGTTATTTATATTAAGGCGGTGAAGTATGAGATCTAAAACTATATCAAAGTATGCTTTAATATTGTTAGGAGTACTTATTCTTATCGTAGTTCTTATAGGAAATCTTGTGCCGTTTTTCTGGGGTGCAATAACATCCTTAAAGACTGCACGTGAATTAATGGTATTTCCACCGAAATTTTTTGGATTTACCGCAAGCATTGAGCATTATATCACAGTACTTAATGGCTCCTTTTCAGTAGCTGCTTTTAACAGTATTATTTATAGTTTAATTGCAGTTATCATAGGTGTTATTGCTGCAATGATGTCAGGCTATGCACTAACACGTTGCAAATTTGCGGCTAAAAAGCCTCTATTCTATATAATAATCTGTGGAATCCCTCTGTCCATGGGTAGTGCTGCCATGGTAGTTCCAAATTACATGCTCTTTTCCTTTTTAGGAATGAATAATACCTTCCTTACACTACCACTCATTTATATCGCGTACAACATTCCAATGGCTGTATGGATAATGGTAGGAGGTATGCAGGGTGTTCCTTATGCGATCGAGGAAGCCGCTCAGATCGATGGTGCCTCAAAATGGTATATTATTTTCTTACTCGTACCAAGCATATGTAAGCCTACACTAGCATGTGCAGCTCTTATGATTTTCATCGGGGCATGGAACGAATATACAGTATCATCTGTACTTGTTAATTCACAAGCACTATACCCAATCCAGGTATCCATATATAACTATATTGGATATTTCGGCAGGGAATGGGGGCCGTTAACAGCGGCTGCAACACTTGCAGTTGTCCCTGTACTTATTGTATTTTCTTTTTTGGGTAAAATGCTTATTTCTGGTTTGACTGCAGGTGCGGTTAAGGGCTAATGATGTAGAAGTTTCTAAAAATATATAATATAAATTCTAAGGGGATAAAAATGTATAATAAAAAATATGATTTAATTGTTGTAGGAAGCGGTGCTGGTGGGTTTCCAGCAGCTATTGCAGCAGCAAGGAGAGGTCTGAAAGTTTTACTTGTTGAAAAAAATGCGCAAATCGGTGGCTTGCTTGTGTCGGGACTTCCTATTTTGGCATTCCTTGACCGAGCGGGTAATACTGTTGTTAAGGGTATAGGTCAAGAAATTATTGATAGACTTCTGGAGGTTAATGGGACAAAGGGCCATATTCCTTCACCGTTACTTAATTCTGTGACTCATGTAAGTGCTCCCTGGATGAGTATTATTCTATTTGAAATGTGTGAGCAGGAAGAGAATCTAGATGTACTTCTATATGCGGAGCTTAAGGATGTTAAGGTGGACAACGGCAAAATGAAAGGTATCAGTGTATTTTGTCGTGGAGAGGAAATGACCTTCGAATCTGACTTAATTATTGACGCTACTGGAGATGCATGTGTAGCATATAAAGCCGGAGCAAAATATGAAAAAGGTGATGCTGACGGTAAAGGGCTTCAGCCTCCAACAATCACATTTGAGCTTGGTAATGTGGATTATGATAAATTGTTCGATTATCTCAGTGAGCATCCTGAAGCCTATAAGTTGCCTGATACATTCCCAGGAATTGAACAGACGGTAGATTATCTTAAGAACAATATATGCTTTACTATGATGGGCTTTAGTGACATTGTAAATGAGGGCAGGAAAACGGGAGAACTTACTATTCCGCGCAATATGATCGATATCTGCAAGCAGGTTAGTGGTAATGCGTTTGTTAATGTTACACGTTCAATAGACACAGATGTTACTGATTTCGAAAGTATTATAAAAGCAGAGTTTGTTTGTCATAAACAAGTGAAAGAGCTTGTACCATTTATGCAGAAGTATATTCCCGGTTTTGAAAACTCTCATCTTGTTTCAATGATACCATTTATAGGAGTAAGAGAGAGCAGACGCATTATTGGCAAAAAGCAGCTTACACTGGATAATATTAAAAACCTCGAAATACCTGAGGATACAGTTGCAATTGCAGGTTATAACGTAGATATACACAGTCCTAACAGTGCTGCTATGCATATGATGACTGTTAAGCATGGCGTAGGAATTCCATACGGATGCCTTGTGCCAGAAACTGTTGAAGGGCTTCTTATGAGCGGAAGAACCATTTCTGTTGACCAAAGCGCTTTTGCCATGATACGTGTAATGAGTACATGTTTTGCAATAGGCCAGGCAGCAGGAACTGCTATGGCAATTGCACATAAACATGGCATTTTGCCGTCAAATATTGACGTTGAGGAACTTCGTGCAGAATTGAAAAAGGATGATGCTATTATCGGACTAGATTAAGATTTACTATAAGGAGTAACCCAAATAATTATAAGCTGGATTTTAAGATTTAAGAATATATTTTTTGACTTCTGGCTTTTAAGGGTTACAGCGTTATAAAACAACTCTGAGAATAGGTATAAGAGGAGGAAATAAAATGTTTATTCCTGATAAAATGAAGGCACTGGTTGCATACAGTGCTACTGATTACAGATATGAAGAAAACTTCCCTGTGCCCGAATGCGGTCCAGATGATATATTGATTAAAACGGAAGGCTGCGGAGTCTGCGCGGGTGACCTTAAGTGTCAGCATGGTGCAGCTATGTTTTGGGGCGACGAAACCCAAGCCTCCTGGGTAGAGCCTCCTTTTATACCAGGCCATGAGTTTTTTGGTATAATTACCTATGTAGGCGGAAACGTAAAGGGTTATGAAATTGGCGAGCGTATTGCTGTTGATCAGATAGCTCCTTGTGGTGAATGTAGGTTCTGCAAAAATGGTCATTATTGGATGTGCCAGCCTCACAAGATTTACGGTTTCTTTAAGGACTTCTGTGGTGGTATGGCGGAATATGTACGTATTCCCACTAAATATTCCGTTATTCACAAGATTCCTGCTTCTATGACCGTGGAAGATGCTTTACTTATCGAGCCCTATGGTTGCTCCAAGCACTGTGTAGACCGTGCACAGATTGGTAGCGAGGATATAGTTGTTCTATCCGGTGCAGGTACTTTGGGGTTGGGTATGACTACTTATGCAAGAATGCGTAATCCCATGAAGCTGATCGTTCTGGATATGATGGATGCACGTCTGGAAAAGGCCAGGGAATTTGGTGCAGATATAGTTTGGAATCCCTCAAAGATTGATGTAGTTGAAGAGATTATGAAGCTGACTGATGGATATGGTTGTGATATTTATATTGAGGCAACCGGTCATCCCTCATCAGTTATACAAGGCATGCAAATGATCCGTAAGCTGGGTAGATTTGTAGAATTCTCTGTATTTAGCACTCCTACGACCTTAGACTGGTCTATAATTGGTGATCGCAAGGAATTGGACGTATTAGGTGCTCACCTGTCTCCATATTGTTACCCATTTGTTATAGAAAATATTGCTAATGGTAATCTCAAGACCGAGGGTGTAGTTAGCAAATTATTTGAATTAAAGGATTGGGAAACAGCTTTTGAATATGCAACAGGCAAGCATGGCGATTTCAAGGTAGCGTTTAAATTCTAAGCATAAAAAAGAAAATTTATTTTAAAAAACTGGTTATTTTTCACGCTCATTGGAGGCAATTATAAAGTTTCTGTCAATTGAAACAAGACATGCGAACTATCCAATATATAAGCAATTTCTTTAAGCCAGAAACAGTCATACAAATCAGCTGTTTCTGGCTTTCATGTTATGTGCTGTACTGCTTACTGATTGTTGCGTGTGTCCGATAATATAAGACGGTAAATTACTGATGGAGAGCTTTAACCGCCAGATATGTAAATTAACTAGAAGTAAGTCGAACTAAACTATATTTGGGATTTCCAAACAATTTTGCCGGAGATATTAATATAAGCGTACCAATACTGGTTTTGAGGTTTAGTAACATCATAAGTGACAAGCGCAAGACCATTATTAAAATCAGTTGCCATTTTATATGCAGGCTTTACTATATAAGCGCCTTTTGAATTAATAAATCCCCAGGTGTTATTAGTTTTTACTGCAGCCAAACCATTATTAAAGTCACCAACTTCATCATATTCAGGTGAAATCGCTATTTTGCCCTTTTTATCAATAAAGCCCCATTTATTTACTCCAAAAGCATCCACAACTAATACTGCAGCTAATCCATCCTTAAAACTGCGAGCATCTGAGAAAATAAAGTCAGTTAGCTTATTATTTTCCGTATCAATAAATCCCCAGCTGTTGTTCTTACATACAGCGGAATAACCTTCCCTGAAAAAATGAATTTGAGAATATTGCGGTTCAATAATAGTGTCTCCCTTTTTATTGATAAAGCCATATAAAGCTGAACCATAAATAAATACAGGCTTATTTATATCAATATTATTGCGACGATATAATACATCAGCAATAGGGAAGCGATTACTATAGGGTTGCAACTCATCATTTATCTTCAGTACACCATTATTTGAAACCGAATAAAAATCATTTATAACTGCTATCGGAGCATATCCATTAATGAAGTCTCCAGCACTATCATACTGGAATTTAATTATCTCATTACCTTTCTGATCAATAAAACCTGCTTTTATTCTTTCGTTTTCATCATAGATTGATACAGCTGCAAGTCCTTCAGAAAAGCTTGAGGCCCTAAAATATTTTTGTTCAATAACTGAATTGCCCTTTTTATTAATAAAACCATATTTTGAGGATGCTATACCCTGTTTTCCACTAGCAAAGAATAGCAGGTCTTCTGATATTGGGCCAACGTCATCAGAAGTAGATTTTTTAAATAAAACAGTACCTTTTTTATCAATATATACTTTGTTTTTGGTTGAAGTATTACCTACTTTTGTAGGAGTTTCTACCTGACAAATGCCGTCTTTAAATTGAGATGGTTTATCAATATACGCATTCTCAAACAATACCTTTCCAGTTGTATCTATCAGCTGCCATTTATGGAAAGCTCCCCTGGCTGAATTTGCTGGAGTAACACCCACCCATGCTACTCCATCAGAAAATGGATACACCACAGTGTATTTAGGTTTGATAATAATTTTACCACTCTGATTAATAAAACCACATAGTCGGGTTATTGAATCCTTTTGAAGGCTCCAAATAGGGAATAGTTGCTGATTTTTGGAGTTTGCTTGTTCTGCCGAAACAGCTCCAAATATTTGAGTAACAATTGAGATAACTATTAGAAAACAAAAAACTTTTGAGCGTGCTTTCACTATACTACCCTCCTGTAAAAAATAAATTTAATTTTCCTTCAACTGTATTTGATATGACTACGTTTTCATCTTTTAACTGTAACATAATTAGAAATCTTATTCAAATAATACATAATATTACAATTTATTAATCTAAAAAAATCAAATATTATAGAACCCATTTTCATCTAAGAGTTTTTCGTTTTGTTCTGCCATTATATTATAGATATTAGCTTTTAAGTAAGATAATACGATATTGATTACGATGAAAATATGACATTGTGGTGTCAGCTTTTAATGATATAATTTAGGTGGAGGTAATGAGGCTTATGCAGATTAACAGGTTGTTTGAAATAGTGTATATTTTGCTGGATAAAAAAATAATTACAGCAAAGGAGTTGGCCGAACGCTTTGAGGTCTCTATAAGGACTATCTATAGAGATGTTGATGTGCTGTCGGAAGCCGGAATACCAGTGTATATGAGTAAGGGAAAGGGCGGAGGGATCAGCATTCTTGACAATTATGTTCTGAATAAGTCCATATTGTCGGATTCTGAACAAAATGAAATACTTGCTGCTCTGCAAAGCCTGAATGCTATTCATTATCCAGATGTAGATAATGTAATATCAAAATTAGGACTACTGTTTAATAAGAATAACTATAACTGGATTGATGTGGACTTTTCTCACTGGGGCGAAACCAACAGGGAAAAATTTAATCTTATTAAAACAGCAATTTTGGAAAGTAGAGTAATTACCTTCGATTATTTCAGCTCATATGGACAGAATACCAAGCGAAAAGCAGAGCCTATACAGCTCTGGTTTAAAGATAAAACATGGTATTTAAAAGGCTATTGTCTGACTAAGCAGGCTTTTCGAATTTTTAAGCTAACCAGAATGAAGGCTGTTGATATTTCTGAAAGCTCATTTAAGAAGAGAGCTTCTGAAGAATCGTGCTTTCAGTCGGATAGGGAGAAGAATTATAGAACTATTAACTTTAAGCTTCATCTGGACCAATCGGTAGCATATCGTGTCTATGACGAATTCGATGAAAACTCTATAATTAGGAATGAAGACGGAAGCTTTGAGGTCACAGTTACATATCCTGAAAGTGATTGGGTATACGGATATATAATGTCCTTTGGAAATGCGGCAAAGGTAATGGAGCCGGCATATGTCAGGGATATAGTTATTAAAAGGCTGCGAGAAACGCTCCGGAAGTATGAGTAGGTAGTTAAATTTATTACTTTGAGCTCGAGCCTGGAGATTTTTACTCCAAACTGATTATAATATGACATACACATGTCATATTGAGCATGCTATCCTTTTAGTATAAGTAACGAGGCAATGCTGCCAGAATAACACCATTGCCTCGTTAAAACAAGCAGAGGTAATAAAATTTTTATACAGCCAAAAAATTTTATCTGAACCCTATGCGTTTTAAAAGGAGTCTATTTAATGA
>JAEYWA010000018.1 GCA_023431385.1 Bacillota bacterium
GTGCCTCTTTTAAGACTTCGAGGATTATTTTTGTTTTCTGTTCAGGTGTAAAAGTTCTTCTTTTTCTCATAGCTTTATTCTAACTAATTTTTTGGATTTTGTCGTCTAGTTTCTTGGTATCATTATAAAATATGGTAATCAGATTAAGGTATCTGAGATTTTAATGATAACGACTGAGAACTCCATGAAGTGGGAGAAACTTGGTAAAACATATGAGGAATGGTGTGAGTCAGTATTAGCTGATGACTGCAAGTTTGCCATCACAAAGGTTGATCATCCTAGTAAATACAGAGGATATCAGCGTATGTCATATCAGATGATTCAAAGTTTACCGAATGTTAATAAGACAAATATTGGTGATCTTTGTGCAGACACAGTAAAATATGTAAACAGTCTTAAAAATAAAAACAATGTAGAAATGTTTCTAGATTTTTTGGAGATTAATAAATCTGAGTTAAACGCTAATCAAATGTATATTGACCTTGTAAAGCAAAATCCACAGTTTGTTGAATCAGAAGTATTTTGTAAGTTTAGGACTAAGACTATATTTGATTATAAAAAACAGTTAAGAGCTGGAAAGCTATTGCAAAACGCTGATAATCTCACTGTATGTGGTAATCCATATCTTTTACTTTTACATGCAGTTGGTGACTTAAAAAAGTATATAAATAAAGGAAAATTAGAAGGATTTGTAGACCCAACACTTCCACTTTTAGAATCTGGAGTGAGCGTATATACCAAGAGGTTTTCTAAAAATGAACAATTAGCAGGATTCAGAAACCCTCACAACTCTCCAAATAATATACTTTATTTAGTAAATACAGGGTATGGAAATGACTTGCTAGAATCGTACTTCAACTTTAGTAAAAACATAATTGCAATTAATATGGTTCAGACTGACGTGCAAGACCGTGCTAACAGCATGGACGAAGATTCCGATTTTATTTATTGCTGTAATAGCGATTTAATTGTTCAGAGTTCAATTCATGCTCAGGAATTTTTAACTATCGTAAATACAATTCCACAGAGTAAAAAGACTTACAACAATACTTTACAGGATAGAGCTATTATCGATTCTGGATTGGCAAAGGGAAAATATGATATAGGGTTAACCTCTAATCTAGCTGCCATAGCTTTAAGCTGGTATTGGAAAGCTAAAACTGATATAAAGAAGATACCTTATAGAGAGTATTGTATCAGAAAATTAAAAGATCAGAGATATAAAGGAAAGATTATATGTTGCGATAATGTAAAGAAATCAAAAGATTTGTCCGAAGTAGTTGCAATATGCTCTGTTCTTGCGCAGGTGGCTATTGATAATTCTAAGCGTAAATATGAAGTGAATATTTCTTCAGAGATAAAAAGAATAAGAAACCTTCCATGTATGCAGGTTAAAAAGCAAGTTATAATAGTTAAGGATAACGTAAAGGTCACCAAGTTAGTTACAGCTAAACCATATTTTTGGCAGTTTGTAAAGGACATTACCGAATCAAACAAAAAAACAGACGATTTAACTCTTGAAGAAAAAATAAAGCTAGAGTGTGAGAAACAAAACAAGAAGAAAGAAAAAATGGACGATATTATTGTACATTGTTTAAATGAAAAACTATGTCCAATGGATTTTATCCAAGAAGAAATTGACAAAATCAAATCCGCATGGAGTAATAAAAAGAGTATTGATGATATGGAGTTTGTTGTAAAAGTGGATGGTAAAGCAGAACATAAACAGATAAAAAAGATATTACCAATCGTAAATGAGTTAGATGATTTTTACAAAGAAAATAAAAATAAAGATAAAGAAAACACTACTGATGATGAGAAGTGGTTAATAGAGCAGAGGATTAAGGTTGACGATATTATGAGCAAACTAAAAAAATACACTCCAACAAAAAAGACAATGCAGATGCTTATAATATCAGCATTTAAGGAAAACAAACACTATAAACAAAGATTATTGAATTGCTTATATAATCTAAGTCCTAATAAATTTCTGGCATGTTTTAAGGAAAAATTGTAAGAAATGTCCGAATTTTGATTCTTGTTAGTAGCTGTATAATAGATATATAGCTACTTACAAGAATTGATAGGGTATGTCCATAATGGAGAAGGAAAGATTTTCTTTTTCTTTTTGTAAAAATACAATAGTATGAGTAACAAGTCCGCTATTGGCAATGCGGTATATAAATATGCAACAAGCTTGATATGTAAGTTAGGATGTGGTCGAGAGGCTATATCCTTTCTTTATATATTTTTTAAACATAAAATTATATATAAATATCCATTTATATAATATCATGTCAAATACATTATTGCAATACATTTTTCAAATTTATCAAAAAATATTTTTGATATCTATTTATCACATCTAATTACTCCGAAGTTCAACAAACTGAACCTCGGACGTGTCTGGTATTAGCGGTACTTTAAAGGTGCCGTTTATATATTTCCTCCGATTGGCAGGGCATAGTTATTGCTGTGCCCTTATGCCTATTTTCAATGTATTGTGTCTTTTGAGAGATGTAGAAATGTGTCTCACTCCTTTTCGGAGATGTAGAACTTTAGAGGGGTTCTATATCTCTCAAAGTACACAAAAAAGTGTGCCTCTAATGCACTATAAATTTATATTAAGTTCGCAACTTATAGCGAGAAAAGGATAAGATGATTTTATGAGAACATTTAAAGATTTAACTAAGGAAGAAAAAGTAAGTCAGGGAGTTTATGCGGTACATATTGTAGATTGTGATATTAACTATGTTGTTGTCGGTTCGGGATTTTTGGGAACAAGAATGTCAGGTAATGCTAGTAAGTTACGTAGGGGAGTACACGATAATTCTAGACTTCAAAATTTGTATAACAAAGAAGGTACTAAATGCTTTGTAGAAGCTTTAGATACATTATTGGAAACAAAAGAATATGCTAGAGAGTTAGAATCTAAATATGTTAATTATATGAAATCATTAGATGGTGTCGTTGTGTTAAATGATGATTCTAAATTATATGTTGAAAAAGATTTTAAGCAAATATTAAAACCTGATGATGTAAGAGAAATAAGAAAATTAATAGCTGAAGATAAATTAACACAAAAAGCTATTGGTAATTTATATGGGGTAGGTGCTGCTCAAATTCACAGGATAAAAATAGGAAAGGCACATAAAAAAGTTATATGATAAAAAATATAATTATCAATACGGAAGTAATGGATAAATATAAGAAGGATTATTTTATATTATATCCGAAAAGAAGAAAATTTCCTAAATATTTTGAAAATCCTATACCTATTAGCCTTAATACATTTATTGTAAAGAAGCGTATGGCACAAAATGATATTAAACAAAAGTATGGAGATTTTGCAAAATGGCTGGCTGAGTATTATCACATAAATGATTTAAATCTTAATAAAGCTTGTTTTACATATTCATTTTATTTTAACAACTACCATAGACACGATATAGATAATTACACATTATCAAATAAGTTTATAGCGGATGGATTTGTTAAAGCAAAAGTATTAGTAGATGATAATTCAAGTGTACTAGAGTTAAAATTTAAGCCATTTAAATATGATAAACTTCATCCAAGAGTGGAGATAGAGATTGAGTATAACAAATAAAGTGATTTATAAAGGGCAGGCTGATCTACATGGTTGGTCTGCTTTTTATTATGGAAAGGTTGGAGCAACATGTATAAATTCTTAAAAAAATATATAGATTTAATTTTGGCAGCAATTTGGCTTGTAGTTATGGTTTTAGATATTATAACAAAAAGCTACGGTGAATTATTAAAGGATTTTATGATAGTTATTTGCTGTTTGCAAATTTTTATATTAAAAAGTGAGGTTAAATAAAAATTTATGAACGTACATGAACAGATTTATTAATGCATATATAGGTGCATAAACATACTTAAAGCATCGTAGAGTGCATATCAACCGAAGAACAGTCTCATTTGGGGAACTTTTAAGACAAGTGACCGTCTTTAAAGTTGGGTGTAGGTAGAACGTATGCTACTGAGGGTGGACTGATTAATAAAATAAAGGATTTTAGGGATTCCTGTAGAATATATGCTTGAAAGTATTTATTTTACAGGAGAATATATGTTTTCATTCTTAAATTTCGAGTTAATAAAGAATATTGCTGTAATATTGTCTACTATTATAATCATTAGCGTATTCATTTATAGTATGGCAATTAATTCAATAACTGATAGTTTTAAAAAAGCTCATAAATCATATACTCAACCAATGACAATTATCATAATATTTAAAATAGTTATTGGGTTATTTTACGGAATAGTTATTTATTTTGTTTATTATTTTTTCAATTCAAAAGTAATAATGAATACAAAAAATGGTTCTTCATTTGATATTGATGCAATAAAAAATCATTCAATCTTGTATACATATATTATTGTACTTCTATTTGTTTCATTGTTCGTATATTTCAAATACCAAAAGAAATATAAGGATTTAATGTACACAAATAAAGGAATATCTAGCTGGAAGCATTATGATTTTATGGGAATGGGTTTTGCTAGTATATCAGGGGCTTTCTTTATATTGAGCTTTATTCAGAATAATCAAAAAGACAGAACATTTTTACTTATTTCGATATCTCTTTTGTTTTTTATTGTTATTTTTGTATCAGGTATGTTCATGGGATTACATTACATGAGTGATGTTAAAGAGTTTAAATTTTATATAAACAAAAAAGATTACTTTGATGAGAAATTATTAATAGATGAATGTTATATTAAAGGTTTCTTAATCTCTGAAGATAATGACGAATATATTATTAAGATTGAGAATCAACCAGCAATTCGTATAAAGAAAAACTTAGTAGATATAATACAGCCTGTTATTGATGAAAATGAAGGTAAAGAAGACCAGACCCAGAAAGAAAAAAGCTCATTAGAGCAAAGAGGAAGTAGCTGTTAGCTCTGAATTAGTTATTGTAGATAGAACTGATAAGATAGTAAGTACATAACAAATAAATTACAATTTATAGCAGGAAATCACCTTCTTTTACAGAATATGTATATCTGTGGAGGGAGGTGAATGGTATGTATTTACAAAATCATATTGGTCAAAATGTGACCATTAAAGTAAAAAAAGGAATAGCAGGGCAAGATATTTTAAGAATACTATACAGAAATTTATCAGATGATTCATTAATCGTTGAGAAACTAATTGGTGTAGATGAAGTAGGTATTTGGATAGAAGGTTCTGGTTATATGACAGTAGAAGCAGACGAAAATGGAAATCCTATTCCAGTTGAAGATAGAAAAAGAGAACTTGTTATTGCTAATAATCTTATTAGATGGGAGTATATAGAGGGAGTATTTGTACTTCAAAAAGATATGAATAATAAAAAAATTGGATTTAGTAAATAAATCATAATTCAAAACAAGAGCCCATTTCATTATAGGCTCTTTTATTTTACCAAAAAGTCAAAGATAGTCAAAGTCAAAGTAGGTGGATTAATAGATGAATTATAACACAACAAAATGGGAACGTAAGCGTATTCACATCTTAAAGCGTGATGGATACACGTGTCAAGAATGCAAGAGATATGGAAAAAGGGTGGATGCTGACACTGCACATCATATATATCCTGTTGAACATTATCCAGAATATCAATGGTGCAATTGGAACTTAATATCACTTTGTAATAAATGTCACAACTCTATGCACAATAGGTCGGATAGAAGTCTGACTGATAAAGGTCTTAATCTTAAATTAAAAACTATCCCCCCACCTCAAAGCTAGTAATAACAAAGCTTTGGACACCGACAAGGGGAGATGCTTCCAACTCCATTACAATTTTATAAAACTTTTTTTGAAGGGGGTGCTAACATTGGCAAATAAAGCAATTACAAGAAGTACAATAAGATATAACACAATTAGGGACATGAAAAAATTGGGTACTTATAAACCAGAATTTGACCCTTTAATTGATATCTATGCTGAGTTATGTGAACAATACATAATTTTTACTAAGCAATTTAAAGAAGACAAATATAAGTGTGCTGAACTGACAGCAGCAGGTGGAACAAAAAAATCTGCCCTTGTTGGTACACTTGAGACTTTGCGAAAAGATATACTTATGTACTCTGATAGACTTTGCTTAAATCCTAAATCACTATCATCATCCAGCGAGGATAAGAGCAAAAGTAATACAGAGACGGAAAGTATATTAATAAAGGCTCTGATGAACAGGCGTGACTAAAATATAACCAAATATAAAAACTATAAAATTGTAATGGACTATGTAAATAATATAGTAAATGGTAAAAAGATTGCTTGCAAAAGTTTGAAACTTACATGTCAAAGATTTTTGAAAGACCTTGAAAATCCTGAATATGATTATAACCCAAGAGATGCGGAGTGGGTTATAGATATCATCGAAACTACGTTTTGCCATCAACAAGGTGAAAAAATAGATGGAACTCCATTGAGGGGTACACCTTTTTACTTAACAGAGTATCACAAATTCATTGTCTATAACCTATTAGGTTTCTATCATAAAGGCACTTCTATAACCCGTTTCAAAGAATCTTTCTGTTTTATTCCGAGAAAAAACATAAAGACAAGTTTCAGCGGAGCATTAGCTTGGGGATTGAGTTTATTACATATGCAAAGCGGTAGTAAAGTATATATTACATCAGCGGCACTAACACAATCTCTGGAAAGTTTTAGCTTTATAAAATATAACGTTGAGCGTTTAGGTGAGGATAAACGATTCAGAATTATTGATAATAACAACGAACATTCTATTGGTGGAATGATTGGTGATGGAAGTATATATATTCGTGCCTTGGCTGCAAGTGTAGACCGTCAGGATTCGCTCAACTGTAATATTTGTATAGCAGATGAGCTACACGCCTATACATCACCAAAACAGTACAATATATTGAAAGAAGCAATGAAAGCTTATACAAATAAGCTGATGATTGGTATAACTACTGCTGGCGATAACATGAATAGCTTTTGTTATAACCGATTACAGTATTGCAAAAAAGTTTTAAATGGCACAGTAAAAGATGAACAATACTTTATATTTATATGTGAAGCTGACCCTATGGAAAATGGTGATATAGATTATACAAATCCTATCGTTCATGAAATGGCAAATCCAGCATATGGTATTTCAATCCGTCCAGATGAAATTTTAAATGATAGTCTTCAAGCGTTAAATGACCCACAGCAGAGGAAGGACTTCTATTCTAAATCATTAAACGTTTATACATCTGCTATGAAAGCGTATTTCAATATTGATGAGTTTAGAAAATCTGATAGGAAGTATAACTGGACAATTGATGAGCTATCAAAGATGCCTATCAAGTGGTATGGCGGCTCGGATTTATCGAAACTCCATGACCTTTCAGCCTCGAGTCTTATAGGCTTATATAATGACATTTTGATTATTATACCTCATGCCTGGTTTCCGATTATTATGGCAACTAAAAAAGCTGAAGAAGATAATATTCCACTATTTGGATGGAAGGATGATGGCTGGCTTAATATGAGTAATGATGCAACTGTTAATCATGCCGAAATCGTAAACTGGTACATAAAAATGAGAAACAAAGGATTTAAAATAAAGCAAGTCGGTCATGACCGTAAGTTTTGTAGAGAATATTATCTTGCCATGAAACAGGCTAAGTTCGATATAGTTGACCAACCTCAATACTTTTATAAGAAGTCTGAGGGATTCAGATACATTGAGAAAAAAGCAAAAGACGGAAAATTATATTACCTTCATGCAGAGCCTTATGAGTATTGCGTTCAGAATGTTCGTGCCATTGAGAAAACCGATGACATGATTCAATACGAAAAGGTTGAAGAAACGATGCGTATTGACATTTTTGATGCCAGCGTTTTTGCAGTTGTGAGGATGCTTGAAGATTTAGAAAGTAAGAAGAAATTAGATAAGTGGTTTTAGAAAGTGGTGTGATATATGAAAATTGTAAATAAACTAATAAATGTTACAGTTAATAATTTGTTTGAAACATTTATTGTAATAGGTACTATATTTTTATTTATAGGTATGCTGATGATATATAAACCAATGGCATTTGTTTTAATAGGTCTAATATCTATGTTATTGGCAGTGTTAATCTATAAAAATCAGTAGGAGGTAGCCGATGGGAATATTAAATAAAAACATACAAAAAACAAGGGCTGACCCAGTAACACTGTGGTTAAACGGTACAGATGCAAGAGATATACTTTGTCCGGTAGGATACATCACATTATCCCAAAACGAAGAAATCCGCAGATGTGTATATAAGATAGCAGACCTTGTTTCGAATATGACTATAATGCTCATGCAAAATGGTGAGAATGGCGATGCTAGGTTAAAAAATGAATTATCTAAAAAGATTGATATATACCCTAACAAAAATATGAACAGAAAACAGTTTATACATAAGATTGTGACGGATATGTTGGTAACAGGTAATTCGGTTGTCTTGCCTAGAACAAGAGATACTTTAATTGATGATTTACAGATATTAAAGAGCAGCCATTTACATTTTGATGAAGTAGGAGATAGTTATCAAGTAAGGTATCAAGGAAAAAATTATGCTTCAGATGAAGTGCTACATTTTGCGCTGAATCCTGATGATAATTATCCTTTTCGGGGTCAGGGATATACACAGCTAATATCTCAGACTGTACAAAATTTATTACAGGCAAATGCTACGAAGACGGGATTCCTAAGAAGCAAATGGAAACCGTCTTTAATTATATCTATTAATTCGGATGCAGAGGAATTACAAGACCCTGACAAGCGAAATAAGATTCTTGGAAGTTACACTAAAACTACTGAGATAGGTGAGCCTTGGTTAATTCCTGCTGGTGAAATTGACGTAAAGACAGTTCAACCTTTAACACTTAATGACCTTGCTATACAGGATAGTATAACTTTGGATATTAAGACCATAGCAAGATGCTTTGGTATACCACCGTTTATGGTTGGTGTGGGCGATTTTAATAAAGATGAATACAACAACTTTATTTCAACAACCATAATGTCTATTGCAATAATAATTCAACAAGAGTTATCAAATAAACTTCTATTTTCTCCCAATATGTATTTTAAATTTAATCATAAATCATTGATGCAATATGACCTTGGCGAGAAAGTTACATTTGTCAAGGAACTTGTTGGCGGTGGTATGCTCAATCGAAATGAAGGAAGAGCGGAGTTTGATTACTCTCCTGTTGATGTTGATGGAATGAACGATTATACGGTGTTGGAGAATTATTTACAGGTAGCAGATTTAAGTAAGCAAAAAAAGTTAGTGCAGGACGGAGGTGATGGCACCAGTGAAAACTAGACATTCGTATTTTGCCAGTAAGCTCACAACAAGAGCTGAGGGCGAAAGTGATAGGTATATTGAAGGTTATTTTGCAGTTTTCGAACAGGAAACTCAACTATGGGAGGGCTGTTTTGAAAAGATTGCAAGAGGTGCATTTGACAATTCAATACAAAATAATGATATCCGCTGTTTGTTTAATCACGACAGCGGATTTGTTTTAGGTAGGATAGCAAGCAAAACACTTGAATTAAAAGCTGATGATTACGGTTTGTGGGGAAGGGTTAAGTTGAATCCGAATGACCGTCAGGCTATGGATGTTTATGCAAGAGTTGAGCGTGGAGATATATCCGGCTGCTCTTTTGGATTTGACCCAATAAGAGAACACTATGAGGATAAAAGCAATGGAACACTTTGGACTGTAGATGAAGCAGACACAGCGGAGGTTAGTATTTGTACATTTCCTGCATACCCACAGACGGAGATACAGGCAAGACAAAAGGACATGCAATTATCCCAAACAAGACAATTAGAACATAAAAAAATTGAGTTAAGAAAGAGACTGGAGGGCATTAAATGCTAAAGCAATTAAAATTACAAACAGAGTTAAAGCAGAGAAATCTGGAATTAACAGAATATCAAACTCTAAAGGCTGATTTTGAAAAGAGACAGGCTGGCCTTGCTATAGCGATAAATGAAGCTGTCGGCGAAGAGGATATTAATCTGGTAAATGAACAGGTTGAAGCTTTGGAAAAAGAAGTAGATGAAGCTGGTGTTGATGAAAAGATTAGCACAGTTCAGGCAGAGATTGAAAGAATCAATAATGAGTTAAACGATATTGAAGAGCGTTCAACAAATATGAACAAAACACAATCTACTAATAAAAGAGAAGAAAGAGGTATGAGTATGAATAGATTTCAGGTAAGAGAATTATTGAAAACAGGTGAATATTACGAAAGAGCAGAAGTTAAGGAATTTTATGAAAAGTTTAAAAACCTAAGAGCTGTGAGTGGTGAAGGGTTAATAATTCCAGAAGTAGTTATTAACAGAATTATGGATATAATGGGTGACTTTACAACCTTATATCCGTTGGTTGAAAAGATAAGAGTAACAGGTACAACCAGAATATTAATTGATACTGATACAACAGCAGCTACTTGGATTGAACAAAAAGGTACATTACCAACAGGCGATGTTGGAACTATTACAGACATTAGCTTTGATGGTTACAAGATTGGTAAAGTTACATTTGTTGACAATGCAATGCTTCAGGATAGCATAATCAATCTTGACGATTATGTTACAAAGAAAATTGCTCGTGCAATTGCAAAGGGACTTGACCTTGCAATATTAAAGGGTACAGGTTCAGCAAATAAGCAGCCTGACGGAATTATCCCACAGTTAGCAGAAGACCATAAGGTAACTGTAACTGACCCTACTGGGTATGTTGACATAGTTAAGCCAATTGCATTAATTGATTCAGGCGATGACAGCATAGGAGAAATTGTTGCGGTTATGAAAAGAAGTACATATTACAACAGACTTCTTGGATATAGCATACAGCCTACGGCTACAGGTGAAGTTGTTGCTAAACTTCCGAACCTCAAGAATCCTGACTTGCTGGGATTAAGAGTTGTATTTAATAGCAACATGTCTGAAGATGAGGTACTTTACGGTGAATTTGACAAGTACACACTTGTTGAAAGGGAGAATATCGTAATTGATAAGTCGGAGCATGTAAAATTTGCTGAAGACCAAATGGCGTTTAGAGGTAAGGGTAGATTTGACGGAAAGCCTACAAGACCAAATGCTTTCGTACTTATTACTCTTGCTTACACACCAGCAGGTTAATAATAGATAGGTGACAAATATGTATAGAGTTGTTACCAAATTCTTAGATAAATATAATCCCCATCGTTATTATAATGTTGGGGATGAATTTATTTCTGATGATAAATTAAGAATTGAGGATTTATTATCACGAGGTTTAATTAGTTTGGAAGAGAAAAAAGTAAAACCAGTCAAACAAGGAAGTCGGAAGAAAAAGGCAGATGAATAATTATGGATATAATTTTACAGTTGTTAAAAATTGATTTAGGTATTACACATACACTAAGAGACAACTATTTTACTTCACTTATTAATACATGTAATGCTGAACTTGCAAGGAAAGGTATTAACTTAGATTTAACAGTTGCAGAAGACCAAATGCTTTTATCTGATTATATTACATGGCGGTATAGAAAAAGACAAGAGGATACTGGACTTCCTCAAAACATTACTTTTCGGATTCGAAATAGAATAGTCAAAGCGAGGTCTAAATATGTTGAAACTTAAAAATATATCAGACAAGAATAACATTTCTCTTGACCTCATATGTTATTTGTCATCAACACAAATTATCAAAGATGATATTGGAAATCAAATAAAGAAGCCTATTGGTAGATTAGTCTACTGCTCGGAAATTTCAATATATTCATCTGAATTTTTCAATGCTGGTCAGAATGGGATAAAACCAGAACATTTGTTAATTATTGATTTTGAGGAATATGACGGGGAAACAGGTTTACTATATGAAGATGTTAGATATAACATATACAGGACATTTCCAAGAAATGATGGACTAATTGAATTGTACTGTAATAAGAAGGCAGGTGTATGACGTGTCAGAGATTGATAATTTAGCTGAGCTAATCTCAGCCGAACTTGAAAATTACTCTGAAGAAGTAACAGAAAAAGTAAAGAAGGCTGTTGATACGGTTGCCGAAGAGATAAATGAAGAAATAAAAAGTAAGATACCTTTTAATGAGCCTACAGGTGATTATGTTAAGGCTTTTAGAATAAAAAAATCATATGAGGATAAATTTAACAAGCGCAATACTTGGTATGTAGCAAATGGTCAGCATAGACTAACACATTTATTGGAGCATGGTCATGCAAAAAAAAATGGTGGTAGAGTCAAAGCCTATCCACATATTAAATTTGGTCAGGAACTTGCTGTAAGAAGGATACAGGAGTTAGTGGAGGAGGCGGTTCAAAAATGACACAGGTTGAATTGTATTCAAGGCTAGAGTCAATAGGTTATCCTTTGTCATATAACCATTTTGCTGGTGACGAAAATAATGAATTACCAGAACCGCCATATATTATCTATCTTAGGATATCTGATAATAATATCTCATCAGATTTTATAGTTCATGGAAAAATTAAAAACTATCAAGTGGAACTTTACACAGATAAAAAGGATTTGGAAGCAGAACAAAGAGTAGAACAAGTATTAAACGAAATAGACCCTAATTATGAAACTTCTGAAACTTATATTGAATCAGAGGCATTATATCAGGTTGTCTATCAGATTAAATTGATTGAAAAAATATAAGAAAGAAGGTATACATAATGGCAACAGATGGAGAAAAAATTGTTTTAGGAAGTGGAAAGCTTTATTGCATGGAGTTTACAGGTACTATACCTGCTAATAATGTAATAGAGGTGGAAGATAATAGATTAGGTTATATTCAGTCGGGATGCAGCCTCGAATATAAACCAAAATTTTATCAGGCAAAGGATGATTTAGGCTATGTAAGCAAGACTGTTTTAACCGAGGAAGAAGTTAAATTAAAATCAGGCGTAATGACTTGGAACGGTAGCACACTAAAAAAGCTATGCAGTACAGCAAGGGTGAACGAAGCTAATGGAATAAGAACAGTCAAAATTGGTGGTGTTGGAAATGATAACGGCAAGAAGTATCTTATTCATTTTGTCCATGAAGACGCTATAGACGGTGATATAAGAGTATCAATAGTGGGTAATAACCAAAGCGGATTTACTTTATCATTCAAGAAGGACAAGGAAACTGTTGTTGATGCGGAGTTTTTGGCTCTTCCAATTGATAACGAGGGGACTTTAGTCATTTATCAAGAGGAGATACCCGTAGTAGGCTAAAATAAAGTATAAATTTTTTATGTAATATTTCAAAGGGGGCAGAAATGCCCCTTTAATATTTATGAGGAGAGAAAATAATATGTTTGATATAAATACTATAAGCAAGAGATATTTCAACATTAAGCTAGATGGCTTAGTACTTGACGTTGAACCACCGAAAATTAAAGTTTTGAGAAAAATAGTATCTTTAACAAAAGATAAGAGTGAAGAAACTATGGATAATTTGACTGAAGCTGTAAGAATGATTTTAAACAAAAACAAATCAGGATATCATGTTCCAGACGAAGTGGTTGACGAACTTGACTTTGACCAACTGATGGAAATACTCACTGCCTATTTTACGTGGATGAATGGAGTTAAAAATAGCCCAAACTGAGAATCCCTCGCTGTCCGGATGATGAAATAAGCGAGGGGCATTATAAAATGAATTATCTTGAAGAGAAGCTGGTATCCGAATATACCGGCTTTGATTTTGCTCAAATTCTTGAATTTGATGTTTTTGAATATCAGGCAATACTCAGAGATGCAGTTATTTATAAATACATGAAAACCGAAGAAGGACAAAAATATCTTGAAAGATGTTGGATTTATGAACAGACTAAACCTGAAAGGGCAAAACTCAGAGAAAAACATGGAAGGGAGGTTGATTAATAGTGGCTGGAACAATAAAGGGTATTACAGTAGAAATTGGTGGAAATACTGCTCCACTAAATAAAGCACTTGAAGGTGTAAATAAAACCTCAAGAGACTTACAGAGCGAATTGAAGCAGGTTGAAAAGCTATTAAAACTAGACCCTACCAATACAGAACTACTCGCTCAAAAACAGAAATTGCTTGCTGAATCAGTTGCCAATACAAAGAATAAGTTAGAAACTCTTAAAGAAGCTGAAAAACAGGTTCAAAAACAGTTTGAAGAAGGTAAAGTCTCTGAAACACAGTATAGGGCATTACAAAGAGAAGTGATTTCAACGGAACAAACTTTGAAAGGCTTGGAATCTCAGTCTGACGATACAGGCGAAAAGCTTGAAGATGTTGGGGGAAAAGCGAAAAAGAGTGGTGAAGATGCAGAAGCTGGAAGTAGTAAGTGGGAAGGTTTTAAAGATAAATTAGGAAAAGCAGGAAAGGCTATAGGAACAGCTTTTGCAGCAATAGGAGCAGCAGCAGTAGCAGGTACAGCAGCTATTAGCAAAGCTGTATTAGATATAGCTAATTATGGAGATAACGTATCAGAGACAGCAGATAAGCTCGGTGTATCAACAAAGGCGTATCAAGAATGGGATGCTGTATTAAATTTAAATGGTTCTTCCATGGAAAAAATTGCACCTTCGTTTAAAAAGTTAGCTACAAGTGCAGCAAATGGAGCGAAGGAGTTTAAACAACTAGGTATAGATGTAAAAGACGCAAATGGTAATTTCAAATCCCAAGAAGAATTATTCAATGAAACAATAACAGCGTTACAAGGTTTAGAAGATAAAACTCAAAGAACAGCATTAGCAACTAAATTATTAGGTAAAGGTGCTCAAGAACTTGGACCGATTTTAAATGCCAGTGCTGAAGATATAGCTAAAGCTAAAGACGCTGCATATGTAATGACAGAGGAACAAATTGAAGCATCTGGTAAACTTGCTGATAATATTGAAGTGTTAAAAAATGCAGGACAAGGCTTAAAAGCAAGTATAGTTGCAGATTTGTTACCATCTATGGATACTGTTATAGAAGGTTTTGTTGGAATAGTAAAAGGTGAAGAAGATGCGACAGATAATATAACTAAAGGTTTAGATAATCTTATATCATCTATAACTGAAAAAATACCTGATTTATTATCTAAACTTTTAGATATTGGCAGTAAGCTTATATTATCTTTAGTAAGTGGAATTGCAAAATCTTTACCTGAACTAACAACTCAAATAATGAAGTTAATACCAAATATAATAAATGCGATACTCGATATGTTACCTATGTTACTGGATGTTGGGGCAAAAGTAATAGTATCTATAGTTACTGGTATTGCTGATATGCTACCTAAACTTATACCCAAAATAGTTGAGGTATTGTTGAATTTAGTACAGATAATTATTGATAATTTACCGTTGTTTTTAGATGCTGGACTGCAATTGGTAATAGGTTTGGTCAAGGGAATAATAGATGCTATTCCAGTAATTATTGAAGCTTTACCTTCCTTAATAGATAGCATAATAACATTTATTATTGAAGCCATACCTACACTAATAGAAGCAGCTATAGAGTTATTTATGGCTCTTGTTGAAGCTATACCAGTAATAATAAAAGCATTAGAGGAAAATCTGCCTAAGATAATAAACTCAATTGTAAATGGAATAATTGAAGGGCTACCTTTATTAATTGATGGTGCTATTAAATTATTTATGGCTCTTATAGAAGCAATTCCTACTATTATAAGCCTACTTATAATAGAGCTACCTAAGATAATACTAACTATTGTTAAAGCACTTATCGAAGCTGCACCTAAGATATTAGAAGCTGCAAAAGATGCTTTTTGGAAAATCATTGAAGCTATACCGACTATAATTACTGGGCTGATAAAAAACCTGCCTGAGATTGGGAAAACTATTATATCTGGTTTGAAGAATGGTTTATCTAACATAAAAGACATTGGTAAAAACATAGTACATGGATTATGGGACGGTATTACAGGAGCTGTAGGATGGCTAAAGGATAAAATAACTGGATTTGCCAGTAGTATTGTTGACAATATAAAAGAAAAGTTAAGTATACATTCACCCTCGAGGGTATTAGCTGATGAAGTCGGCAAATACATGGCTCAGGGTATCGGTGTCGGTTTTGAGGACGAAATGCCAAGCGTTTCAATGAATATGGCAAAAGCTGTACCAACCAGTAGACAAGATTATATGGAAAGTCCAGAAGTAATAAGTAACAGTAATAACTTAAATAGCAATACAGCAGAAGCCATTATTACTATACCTGTTAATTTGGATGGAAAGACTATTACAAATGTCGTCAGCAAAGTACAGTATAGCAACGGCAGATTCAGAGCAAGAGGATTAGGGGTGATGCCAATATGATGGAATTTTCATATAAAGGTAAAAGTAGCTTAAAAGATTTTGATATAATTGCTAAAACTGTAAGCAGACCTACTCTTCCTGTTCTCCGAAAAAGTGAATTGATTATTCCGGGCAGACATGGAACTTACAATTTTGGCAATAATACATATGGTAATAGAACGGTTTCAATATTGCTCCAATTTGTAGGTAAAGATATATATGACTTACGTATACAGTCAAGGCAAATAGCAGCATGGTTAAGCAGTACTAAATACTTGCCGCTTGTCTTTGATGATGAGCCAGACAAGTACTATATGGCTAAGATATATGATGCTGTAGGTTTGAAAGAGTTTACTAGAGCTGGTGAAGCAACTGTTACCTTTGATTGTTTACCATTTGCATATTATCTTGTTTCCACAGGACAAGATATAACTTGGGACGATGATTTGGTTTGAGGAATGGATACTTATTGGGATACATCAGAGGTTTATACATATCGAGTTACGGCAAATTCAAATTTTGAGATTAATTATATAGGTACTCAAGATATCGGACTTGGGGATTATGGAGATAGCAAATTTGATATTGCTATTACAGGAAGCTTTAATACTTTAAGTATCAGCCTAAACGGTAAGACATTAACCTACAATCAACCAGTAAATAACAAAACAATTGTCATTGATAATGTTAATGCTACTGTGAGAATGGATGGCAACAATGTACTTTATAATGTATCAGGTGATATTGGAGAGTTTTTAAAACTAACTCCTGGTATAAATAACATAAGAATAACAGGCACTGGGCTAAATTGCTCGGTGCTTTTTGATTTTAGACCGCAATACCTATAATCTTACACAATGAGATTATAGGTACTATACGGTTCATAACAAGAGAGGTGCTACTTTGATTAAAGTATATGACTATAAATTAAGCACAACAAATCCAGTTGCTGTACTGCAAAATGCTTATAATATAGAATACAGCAAGAGACTTAACGAAATATGGACAGCGGAGTTTTCAATTCCAGCTGATGATGATAAAAATGTGGAGTGCAAAGCTTTTAGGTACGTTGAGATATTCGACCAAGGAGATAGGGTTGAGTTATTTCGTATATTACCTAATAGTTTCAATAAATCAAATGGAGGTAAAACAATTACTTATCAGTGTGAGCATGTTTTATCTACATTGCTCGATGATATTATGTTTCAATATCATCAGAGGACAGGTTATACACCTTCTCTAAATATTAATTACATCCTAGGATTTCAATCGACTCTAAGGTGGCAGGTAGGCAAGGTTAACTATACAGATATTTTTGACTACAGCTGGGAAAATGCTAACGTGCTTAGTGCTTTGTTTAGCTTACCCAAAGCTTATTCAGAGCCGTATCAGTGGACGTTTGATACAACTACATATCCATGGAAACTAAATCTCATAAAATTATCACAAATACCAACAGTGCGCATAATGTACCGAAAAAATCTGATTGGGATAGAAAAGCATGAAGACCCTTCTTATATTATCACTCGTCTATATCCTTTGGGATACGGGGAAGGAGTAAATCAACTTACAATCAAGTCTGTTAATGGAAACAAACCTTATATTGATGCTGATACTATAGGCACATATGGCGTTATTGCTGCTCCATTCATTGATAAATCTGAGGAGAATCCATTAACACTAAAGGCAAAAGCCAGAACTTATTTGGAAACAATAAAAGTCCCTCGTGTTACTTATTCAGTTGATGCTGCGGATATTTACTCATTAACTAATGAACCAATAGACAGAATTAGAGATGTGGGAATAATGGTACAAGTATTTGATGAAGATATTGGACAGTTTACAGCAAGGATTGTATCGGTAAATAAATCTGATATAACAGGTAAACCCGGAGATATAAAGGTTGAAATAAGCAATAAGGTATTATCCTCTGAAGATGTAACTACAGATATTCAAAGTAAACAATACATTAATGATACTGTCGCTCAAGGGGCAACAAATATTGACAGTAATGATTATCAGGACAATTGCGACAATGAACATCCAGCTGTAATTAAGTTCTACATACCAAATGAATGTGTTGCTATAAATAAATGTTTACTAACATATGAAACTGATAAATTCAGAGCATATGAGACTGGTGCAGCAAGTGGAGGGAGTAGCACTAAAACAAGTTCAAGCGGTGGGGGGTATACAGGGTTTGCGACACACTTAGACCCTGGTAATGGAGAGTACTTAGGGTATATTAATGATGTTTATGACAATGATGATGTACCTAATCATAAACATTATTTTCAAGACCATAGTCATGCGGTTAATATAAATCCTCATACACACACAATTAATATACCTTCACATTCCCACGATATTGATTACGGTATATATGAATACGATTATGCTCCAGAATCAGTGACTATCAAGGTTGATGGATTTCAGATTCCTCACACATCACTGAATGGAAGTGATATTAACATTATTCCTTATTTATCTTCAACCAATGGAAAGGTAAACAGGGGCACATTTCATACAATAGAAATCTTTCCTAACACTACAGATTATAACCCTTACGGACTTGCTCGAATAAATGCAGCAGTTATTAAACAGATATTCATTCAAAGCAGGGGTGGCGGTAATTATTAAAACTAAAAAATACTATACGAAGGAGCTGATTATATGGCATTACCTGAATTTATATTAACAGCAACAGGTAAATTAAAAGAAGATTATCATAGACTTAATACATACTTTTCGACACTAAAAAACTCATGGGATGGGCATATCGGAGGTGTTTCGGACAAGCATTCTTCAAGCGCAATTTTGAATGATTCAGAACAAGAAGGTGAAACAGTTAAAAATGCTCTGGATAATAGTAAGTCAAAATTTGATTTACATATATCTGGAGATGATAATAAACATTCATCTGAACAAATATCTTATATAGGCAGTTTTGTAGGTAAAAGTGATGTAAAAGCAGCTTTAGATGAGGCTAAAAAAGAGATTGATACAATTGTTGTTAATGCAAGTATAGACCCAGAAGTGGCATTAGCCCGTGAATCCAGTGTTAAAGGTAAATCTTTTACATCATTAGATGCTAGATTAGAGGACATTGAAGTTGATTTGAACCAAATCGACAATTTATCAACAAATAAAATAGACAAAACTCAAATAAAAAATACTTTAACTGAAACTGCTACTGGAAATGTTTTAGACGCTAAACAAGGGAAAGTTTTGAATGATAAGATTGAGTCGCATTTGTCTTATATGCCGATAAATGTAAAACAACCACCCCTTGGACTAATAGCTGTTGTTGGGGATGGGGAAACTGACGATTATACTGCCTTGCAAGCGATTATGAATTTTGCAGGCAACACTAAGGGGTCGGTATATTTTCCATGCAAGTGCTTATGCCAAACCCCTCTTAAAGTGCCAGATGGAGTATCGTTTTTTGGAAATGGAGTAGAAACAGGGATTACGAAAACTAGCAATACGACAATCAATATTAATTCAACTGCTATTAATTCAGTGGTTGTGCTACAAGGTAGTAAAATATCCATTACGAATATGGTTTTAGAGGGTTCAATAGAAAACAACGTAAATGGTATTACTTTTGGTGAAAACACCTCAAGATTTTCGTTTAATAGCTTAACCATACGGACTTGTAAACGGGCATTCCATGATTTTATAAGCTGCTGGATTGGTGAGTTCAATAAAGTACATTGTAATAGATGTGAAGAAGCTTTTGTACTACGAGAAAACATTAGTAAAACCTCATTAACTTTTAAGAATTGTTGGGCTGAAAATTGTGGACAAGCATATGATTTCTATAGAGTATATTATAGTAGTGCAATAAATTGCGCTGCGGATTGGTGTAACAATAGAACTGGGAATCCGTACGGAGATGGAGGACATGGTTCAGAGGAAGAAGCAAGAGGTATATATAATTTAAACCTGTGCAGAAGTTTCACGCTTCTATGTTGTGGCACAGAGAATTCCTATGGCAATGGAGTAGTAAACATACGTGCTTCATTTGTAAACATAATAGGATTAGTATTCGTCAACATTAAAAGTAAATTTCAGCCTAACTATACAGACTATCCTAATTATGCGGTCGCTGCTATTAACATCGGACAGGAGAAGTCAACTGTAATAATAAACGGTATTTATTACGGACAGTTTGAAAATACTTATGTAGCATCATTGACCCCGGCAAAACCTCCTCAACCGGCAATTGCTTATAATTACTTAAGTGGCACATATGGTGCAAACAATAAAAAGATGATTATTGTTACAGGAGTATCAACCACTATTACTCCAATGTTTGGGGGACAAGGCCCAATTGAAGATTGTCTGTTTATTGACGAAATGACAAACAATCTGTTAATTAAAGACTATGTTGATGTTGGGGGTGTTCGTCAATTCAAAACAATCGACTTAACTGGTTCATCGGCTACAAAATTAAGAATTCCTATAACTCCAAATGCCACGGCTAACCGCGTTCACTTGCTAAGAATTAGAGGATTTGATAACACAAACAATAATACTACTCCAAAAGGATTTATATGTGAAGTACAGTGTTGTAGTTTTGCAAATGTCCAGAGTGTTACTGTATTGTCGGCTACTTCAGGAGTGACAGCTGCTGCTAACGGTTCAAACCTTGAAATTACGTTAGGTAATACATATAACAATTTAAAGGTAGAATGTTCTGCTATAAGTCAAAGGGTTTCATTAATCGGGTTTTTATCATCGACGCTAGTATAGGAGGAGTGTTATTATGTGAAAAATCAAAAATATATAGTAATATTATAATTCCTGCTGGCGATTATAAAGTAACGGGCGTAATCAAAGTTGATAAAGATGCAAAGGTAATTGGCACACCAAGAAATCATATAATTAGACATTATATTAAATTTAATACAATCGGATAAAAGTGTGTCACAACTACATGTGATAAAACAACTATTTGGTTCAAAAATATGGTTGTAAATCTACCAAAATAATTTACTATATTATTAATGGTGTACATCTCCCACAACTTACAAATTGTTTCACTTTATACTAAATTGTGGTATAATTTGTGGATAATTTTTTTGGGAGGGTTATTACTATGGCAGGATTAGATTCAATGAGAGCTTTGCAAGAATTTATAAAGTACTATAATTTATTTGATGTGGACAGGATTTCTGCAAAAATTGCCGTAATAAAAAATGGAAAGTTAATTCACAATAATATACTTACGATATACATTCAAAGAAATTCTTATGGTGGTTGGGTTTTAGGAGTAGAAGACATAAAACCTATTATTAAATATGAATCATTTAATACAGATTTTCAAGATATGTATTTTGAAAATGGAATTTTAACAGTATATAGTGATGGATGTGAAATTAGCATTAGTGTTTAATTAGAATTAATCTAATACTAGAAAAAAAGTATATAAATTTCGATAGATATCTCATATAAAAGACCTTTACTATTCAGAGAAGGTCTTTTTATTATGCACAAAAAAATAGACTACCCTGTTCCTATCCAAAGTAGCCATGAGTTGTGGAATATATAATTTTAAACTTATTCCAAATTGTAACAAATCAATAGTAAATTGTAAATATATGTTAAATAAATGAAGATGAGGTGGTAAAATGTCAGATTACAATGAAAAATTATGTGATGAAAAACATAATGGCATCAAGGAAAAGTTGCAGGTTATAGATAAGAGACTTGATAATCACTCTGACGATATCAAGAAAACAAATACAGAGGTTCAAGACCTCAAGGAAGTCCTGATTGAAGTTAAAGAACTTAATAAAAGAATGATTGACAATAACAATAATAATACAACAGTAAAAACTAGTAATAAAGCAATGTGGGGAGTAATTATAGCATCATTCTTAACATCAGCCAGCAGTGTTATTGTCGCTTTAGTAAAGTGAGGATGGTGAGAATATGAGTAAAGTAATTTTTAAACATAAAGACAAAGCATACATATATAAGCCATTATTAGATGCTGTAAATAAGCTATGTGCTGATTATAGAAAAGACTGTACCTGTGTAGCTGGATATCGTTCATTAGAGTGTCAAAAAGCTACTAATGCTATGGTACTTAAAACACGTAAAGGTGCTTATCAATTACCCGATGGTGCTGTTTATACTGGTACAGGAGCAAATAGGAAGTGTTGGGCAGCGGCTTACGGACAGAGTAATCACTGCTATTGTATTGCTATGGATATTGATGATGAATGGTTTAAGGCTTTGACTAATGTACAATTAAAGAAGTATGGACTCATAAAATCTGTACCGCATGAACCTTGGCACATTACATTGATAGAACTGGTTGGGATTAGTCAGGAAAAGAAAATTCAGATTAGAGACAGTGTTTTAAAGGGTAAAGGTGATGATATGACTATAAAAGAGTTTCAGGCGATAACTGGTTTGGTTGCTGATGGTATTGTTGGAGCTAAGACTATTGCTAAAGCTAAAGAGGTACAAGAAGTAATAAGTCAGATATTGAAGGGGGTTAAATAGTATGAAACAAAATAGGTTAAAGAGTTGGGGGTTATGGCTCAGTGTAGCTGCCTTAATTGGGTTTGTAACAAAAACATATCTGGGTTATGAAATTCCTGAGTTTGATACATTGGTAAATATGATACTTGTTGTATTAAGCGGTTTTGGGATAATAAATAATCCTACAGATAAAAAGAGTATATAATGAAGTGGATTTAAGTATGGGGTACTATTACGGTATCCCTGCTTAAATTTTTTTCGCTAATTTTGTGAGGATTGGAAAATTATTGATAATAACATGACGTGATGATATATTAGTATGTGTAAACAAATTCAAACACAAGAGGTGATATTATGAAAGAGCTTGCTGTAGCTTATGCAAGAGTTTCAAGCAGAAGCGATAACCAACTAAATTCAATAGAAAATCAAAAAATATATTTTGAGAAAGAAATAGCGAACCAGAAAAATATTAGGTTAATTCATGTTTTTGCTGACACAAAAACAGGTAGAAGTTTAAGAAGACCACAGTTTGATGAAATGTTACAAAGAGCTGGATTAAAGTTTGAAAATAAGTGGATTGCTACTAACAAAGAACCAGAATTCCAATGGATATTTATAAAAGATACGAGTAGATTCGCTAGAAATAGCATGAGCTGGGATATTATTAATACCTTAAGAGAAAAAAAAGTATATATTTACTTCTGTCAACAAGGAATAAGCACTAAAGATATAACAGGAGATTTAACAATAAAAATTCTTCAAATTATGGATGAATCAGAATCAACCTTACGTTCTTCCAAAGTTAAGTTTGGATTGGATATGGCTAAAAAACAAGGTAAAGTAAGAAGCAATCACAATATATATGGATTCACATATGAAAATGGTGAATTAAAGAAAAATGAAAAAGAAGCAAAAATAATAGAGGAAGCTTTTGATCTATATGTAAATTATAACATGGGATTTAGAAAGATATGCCAAATATTCGACAAGAAAAATTACACAACCAGAAGTGGTAGCAAATGGCAAGAGAACACACTGACAAGAATGTTTCAAAACGAAAAACTATATGGTGGTAATAATAATCTAAAATGGGAAGCTTTAGGTTTAGACAAAAAACAACGTAAAATAAGGCCTGATTATGAAGCACCTATCACAAATAACATTGATGAAATTATTCCATTTGATACATGGAAAAAGGCAAATGATATATTAAAAGAAAGAACAAAGGGAACAAAAGGTCTTAACAGGGGGAAAGGTGAATGGGCAGGTAAATTAATATGTGGACATTGTGGAAAATCTTACATTCGAAATAGCACACCATCTAGAGGAGATGGTAGAGTTTGGTTTGTTTGTTCTGATAAAAAGAACAGAACCCAAGAAGTATGTAGTTCAAAAAATGTTCAAATGTGGCAGTTTGAAGAATTGCTAAGTAAATTCGAAAACAAAGAATATAACCAAGCTATGTATTATGATTTGCATAAAATATACAATAGAGGATTATTAATAAAAAGTGTTCTATTAAAAAAACAATTTCAATATGAAGAATTGCTAAAAGATTTAGATGCTACCGATAATGCTATAAGCGAATTAAATTTGGCTATTATCAATGTAAATGATAGATTAAATAGAGGTAAAATATCAGAAGAAATGTATGATAATTTTATAGAAGAATATGAAACGGAACTAATCCAAAAAATTGAGTATAGAAAGCACCTCGATGATAAACCATTACAAGTTAGAGAGTATTTATTAAAACTTGATGATTTCTTAGTTAAATATGAAGCATGTAACAAAATTATGTTGGATAAACAATATACCAGGAAAGATATTCACGAAATAATATTCTATACAAATGAGAATATAGTAACACCGAAATTTTATACGTATGATTACCATGAATTAAGTAAAGACGCTAATGATTTAATCAACAATATATCAAAAATTTAGTGAGGATTTTGAACACTCACATCATGGTAGCTTCCGGCATGAATGTGGCATTTATCATTCTGCCCCTTTTGTTTTTATTTAAAAGATTAAATGTTGGCAACAGGGCCTCAGGTGCTATAGCAATATTTGTACTTATACTTTTTGTTTTTGTTACCGGTTTTTCAGCTTCGGTGGTCCGGGCAGTGATTATGGGCATAATAATATTAGTAGGAAAGATTATTATGCGTGAGCCGGACATCTATACGAGTATTTCAGCAGCAGCTCTTATAATTTTAATTATAAACCCGTTTATTATTTTTGATATAGGTTTTCAGCTTTCCTTTGGGGCAACTCTCTCTCTGGTTATGTTTTACCCTGTGATAAAAGTAGGCGTTTCTCAGATGCGGATCCCAGAAATCATTTCAGATACTCTTGCTGCTACACTTGCAGCGCAAATTGGAGTAATACCCATAACACTTTACTATTTTAACAGTCTTTCAATCATATCTGTTATATCCAATCTGTTAGTAGTTCCGATGGTTCAAATAATAACAATAATAGGTTTTATAATGGTTTTTGCAGGATTAATAAATATTAATTTGGCTGTACTTATAGGCTATATAAATAACACTTTTTTATCCTTTGTTCTCTTTGTAACTGAAACGTCGTCGAAGGTTCCCTTTGCTTCGATAAAACTTCCCACACCTCCCATGTGGATGATTATTACTTATTACGTATGGATTATATATATGTTTATTGCAAGAGAAAGACTCAATCGCTTACGAGGATTTAAAAAAGTAAAATGGGCTGTGGTAATATTATTAGCTGCTAGTTTACTGATTGTAAAAATAATTCCCAAACCTATTGAAATAACCTTCCTGGATGTAGGACAGGGGGACGGTGCATTTATAAGAACGGCACATGGGACGAAGGTATTAATAGATGGTGGAGGAAGGGAGGCCGGCTCAAAGTCTTCATTTGATATAGGTAAATCGGTTATGGTACCATATATTTTGGATACCGGTACTAAAAGTATTGATATCGTTATAGCAAGTCATGGCCATTCCGACCATACTGAGGGGTTAGAAGCAGTATTGGAGGAAATCAAGGTGGAAATGCTTGTACTACCGGATACTGACGGGAATGGCTTCGAAAAGCTAAAAAATATATGTACTGGAAAAGGTATAAAAATAGAACTTTGTAAAAAAGGTGATATAATAAAGCTGGATAACGAGACTAGATTTGAAGTGATGAATCCGCTGGAGTTTTCAATGGACGAATTATCACAGCTGTCTTTAAATAACAGCTCATTGGTGCTAAAATTAATATACAAAAAATTCAGTGTCCTATTTACCGGAGACAGTGAAATACCTGTTGAAGAAAGACTCGTTGGATCACAACTAAATCTTCAGTCGGATTTAATCAAGGTTGGTCATCATGGTTCAACGACTTCAAGCAGTACTGAGTTCATTGAAAGGATTAATCCTGGATATGCAGTAATTTCCGTAGGCGAGCACAATAAGTTTGGTCATCCGTCACAATTTGTTGTTGACAGGTTAACCGAAAAGAATATAAAACTATACAGAACAGATGAATCGGGGGCCGTAACAGTTAAAAGCTACGGTAGAGGCTTAAAGGTAAGTACAATGCTACCGTACTGCCCAACACTACAATAAGTGAATTATATCAGAGGTGATAGATTATGAGTTTGGAAATCCTTAAAAAGCAGATAAAAGAAGAAAAACTAATTAATATTTATCTGTTTACAGGTGCCGAAGAATATTTGAAAAAATATTATACCAATGCAATCACCAGGCTTATAGTTGAGGAAGATTATAAAGAATTTAATTTTATTACAATTGAAGGAAAAACAGACACGGATACAATTATTTCAAACTGTGAAACCTTACCAATGTTCAGTGAGAAAAAACTGGTAATTGCTAAAAATACAGGTCTTTTTAAGGCAAAAAAAGGAGAAGGAGCGAATCCGGGAGCTGATAAAAAGTCAGGAAAGGACAAGCTGTCCGACTATCTTGAAAATATGCCCGATTATACCTGTCTGATTTTCATAGAAAGCGAAATTGACAAGAGAATCAAGCTTGTTAACACAATAAAAAAGTGCGGATTAATAGTGGAGATGGATTACCAGAAACCCGCTGACCTTGTTAAGTGGGTGGTTAAAGTTATTAAGAGCTATAATAAGAATGTCGATCAGATGACTGCCTCATATATAGTTGAAAACAGTGAGTATTCAATGACGGAATTGCTGAATGAAATTGACAAGCTTATAAATTATGCAGAGGGTAAAAACGATATTTCCATTAAAGATGTAGAAAAAGTATGTAATAAGACTATTAAAAGCAGAATATTTGACCTTACTGATGCAATTTCCGAAGGTAATAATTCTAAAGCACTTTCATTACTAAATGATATGGCAGCTTTGAAGGAACCTATGCAGAAGGTTTTGTTTATGATTGTCAGACAGATAAGGATGGTTTACAGGATAAAGCTTTTAAGAAATCAGGGAGTAAGGGAGGATGCCGCTGCAAAGCAGCTGGGATTAACGCCCTTCGTAGCATCCAAGGTTATGAATGTCAGCCGAAATCTGGACATCAAAGTTTTGGAAAGAGCTATGTACTACAGTCTGGAACTTGATGAGTCAATAAAAACAGGAAAAATATCAGACCGGATAGCTATTGAATTATTAATAGCTTCAATGGGGTTAAAGTAATTAAGTCAAAGTGCATTAAAGTGAATTAAAGAAAATAACTATCAGGTATATATTGTGGGGGTCTAAATTGGAGAAGTGGATATTAAGGAATCCTAAAAATGACTTTGATGAAATGTCATCTGAGCTAGGGATTAGTCCTTTGCTGTGCAGAATTTTAGTTAACAGGGGAATTTCGGATTATCAAACAGCAAGAAACTTTATTAGATCAGAAACATCTGATTTGTTTGATGCCGAGAAAATTAAGGACCTTGAAAAAGGTGTAGACATAATAATCGAAAAAATTAAAGATAGCCGGAAGATTAGAATAATAGGTGACTATGATGTGGATGGAGTTATTAGTACATTCATTCTTTATAAGGCCTTCTGCAGATGTGGTGCCGAGGTGGATTATACCATACCTCACAGGATATTTGATGGCTACGGGATAAATAACAGTCTGATTGATAAGGCAAAGGAGGATGGTATTGATACAATAATAACTTGTGATAACGGTATTGCAGCCTCCGAGCAAATCAAGCATGCCAAAGCAGCAGGTGTTACCGTTGTAGTAACAGACCATCATGATGTACCCTTCATTGAAAATGACAACTGCGAGAGAGTTTACATACTACCAGATGCGGATGCAGTCATTGATATAAAACGAGCAGATTGCGAATATCCTTTCAAATTATTGTGCGGTGCTGGCGTAGCCTTCAAATTTGTTCAGATGTTGTATAGGAAAATGAATGTCCCCGAAGCCGAATGGGAGGAATTTTACGAATTTGTCGCAATTGCTACGGTATGTGATGTTGTTGATCTGGTGGGAGAAAATAGAATCCTCGTAAAAAAAGGACTTTCAGTTATCGGGCATACTGAAAACATCGGGCTGAAAGCGCTGATGAAGCAAACCGGTATTTATGGTAAAGAAATAGGAGTTTATCATCTTGGCTTTATAATCGGGCCGTGTATAAACGCTTCCGGAAGATTGGATTGGGCTGAAAAGGGTCTGAAAATGCTTTTGAGTACCACAATGGAAGAAGCTGAAATGCTGGCGTTGGAACTGCACGAACTGAATAACGAAAGAAAAACCATGACTCTGGCAGGAGTGGAAGAGACCGTTGCGACTATTGAAAGCAGTAGCCTGAAAAACGATAAAATACTGGTGGTTTACAAACCGGATATTCATGAAAGCATTGCAGGCATAATAGCCGGAAAAATACGTGAGAAGTATAATGTTCCCACTTTTGTCATAACTGATGCTGAAAACGGAGTTAAAGGCTCAGGAAGATCAATAGAGGAATACAATATGTTTGAGGGTCTGCTCAAATGCAGGGAATTGCTCACTCGGTTCGGGGGACACCCGATGGCGGCAGGTCTCAGTCTTGAGCGGGATAATCTAGAACTGCTCAGGAAGCAGCTCAATGAGACTGCAACCTTGACTGAGGACGACCTTATACCAAAGGTGTATATAGATGCGAGAGTTCCTCTGTCAAAAATAAACCTCAAGGTAGCAGAAGAACTTTCGTTGTTGGAGCCCTATGGGAAAGGCAATTCAAAGCCTCTTTTTGCTGAAAAGGATATTTCGATTACAAAAGCAACAGTACTGGGCTCGGAAAAAAATGTACTCAAGCTAAGGCTTTTGGTGTCTCCAGGAAGGTATCTCGATTGTATTTACTTTGGTAATATATTTAATTTTGATGATTATATTAGCGGTAAATATGATTCCGGGGAGCTGGCAAAGCTTTATTCCGGTCAACCAAACGCTGTTAAGCTGGATTTGGTATTTCAGATTGATATTAACGAATATAACGGAAATAGAAATGTACAACTGATAATGCAGCACTATAGATAACTTAATAATAAAAATGTATGTTGTAAGTATTAGTTTCTTTAATTATAATAATATCATTACACAAATTCAGTACCATAAAGAGAGGTTTATTGAAATGGACTTAAAAACAAAGCTGAGACACGTTATGGATTTTCCCAAGGAGGGAATTGATTTTATTGATATTACTACTGTACTTCAAGATCCGGAGGCCTTTAAAGAGTGTATGGATTCCTTCAAGGAGTATGCTGAACAGCTGGGGGATTTTGATATAATTGTGGGCTCTGAGTCCAGAGGCTTTATATTTGGTGCACCTCTGGCTTATCAGATGGGAAAAGGCTTTGTTCCTGTCAGGAAGAAAGGTAAGCTTCCATATAAAACTATAAGAGTGGAATATGACCTTGAATACGGAAAAGATGTTTTGGAAATGCATAATGATGCAATAAAACCGGGACAGAGAGTGCTCATTGTTGATGACCTGCTGGCAACCGGAGGTACTACGGAAGCAAACATTAAGCTGGTAGAACAGCTTGGCGGCAAAGTAGCCGGAATAATTTATTTTATAGAACTCGGCTTTCTGGAGGGCAGAAAGAAATTAGAAGGTTATAGGGTTAACTCAATTGTAACATTTTAAAATTCATCGTGTCGAGGAAGACTAGTGGAGGATGTTTTGATAGATAGCTTTTCAGTGCTGGTTGAAAAAGTAAAAAAATATGATCCCAACAGTAACATTGAATTGCTTGAAAAGGCATATTATGTTTCTAAAACCGCCCATGAGGGACAGCAGAGGAATTCAGGGGAACCCTATATTATCCATCCTGTCGAGGTAGCAATTATTCTTGCTGAGATGGAGCTGGACTGTACTGCGCTTGTTGCTGCTCTTCTCCATGATACCATAGAGGATACTACCTGTACCTACGATGAAATAAAAGTTCAGTTCGGGGTTGAAGTAGCTGATCTTGTTGATGGGGTTACAAAGCTGACTAAGCTGGGTAAACTGCCGTTCACCTCAAAAGAAGAGCAGCAGATGGAAAACCTCCGAAAGATGTTTGTTGCAATGGCAAAGGATATTCGCGTTATTATGATAAAGCTTGCGGACAGGCTTCACAACATGAGAACGCTAATATATATGAATGAAGGAAAGCAGATTGAAAAAGCAAGGGAAACTCTTGAGATTTATGCACCTTTGGCTCACCGTCTTGGTATATCGAAAATAAAATGGGAGCTAGAAGATATTTGTCTTAGATATCTTGACCCCAAGGGCTACTATGATCTGGTTGAAAAAATAGCTTTTAAGCGTAAGCAGAGGGAAGCTTATATAGAAGCTATCGCACAAACCCTCAGGGAAAAAACAAATGAATTAGGAATTGAAAATGCTCAAATAGATGGAAGACCGAAGCATTTTTACAGTATATACAGAAAAATGGTAAAACAGAACAAGACTCTGGATCAGATATATGATTTATTTGCATTCAGGGTTATTGTAAATTCTGTTAAGGACTGTTACGCTGTTCTCGGTATGGTACATGAACTATATAAGCCTATGCCCGGAAGGTTTAAAGATTATATTGCCATACCGAAGCCTAACATGTATCAGTCACTCCACACTACGCTGATTGGACCGGAGGGGCAGCCCTTTGAAGTTCAGATAAGAACCTGGGATATGCACAGGGTTGCTGAAGTAGGTATTGCAGCGCACTGGAAATACAAAGAGGGAGTTAGCGGAGCGAAAGAATCTGAAAATAAGTTCGCCTGGCTCAGACAGCTTCTGGAATGGCAAAAAGATGCCAGAGACGAAAGCGAATTTATGGAGACTTTAAAAGTAGACCTTTTCACCGATGAAGTTTTTGTTTTTACGCCGAAGGGTGATGTTGTAAGCCTGCCTTTTGAATCCACTCCCGTAGATTTCGCATATACTATTCACAGTGCTATAGGAAATAAGATGATAGGCGCCAAGGTCAACAGCAAAATGGTTCCTATTGACTATAAATTAAAAAATGGTGATATAGTTGATATCCTTACTTCTTCAACAATTCATGGCCCAAGCAGGGACTGGCTGAAAATTGTTAAGAGCAGTCAGGCTAAAAACAAAATAAATCAGTGGTTTAAAAAGGAAAAAAGAGAAGAGAATATTATCAGGGGCAAGGAAATGGTTGAGAGGGAGCTCAAAAAACAGGGGCTTACCTATATCCAATTATTCAGAACCGAGTGGATAGAATTAGTTCTCAAAAAGTATAATTTTGCCTCTTTGGAAGATTTATATGCAGGTATCGGATATGGTGCAATAACCACAAATAAGGTCATTACAAGACTGAGAGAAGAGTTTAAAAAGACCCTTAAGCCGGAAGAAATAGAGCAAATTCTTGAGTCAATAGCTCAAAATAAAACCGATAAAAAGAGAAAACATGTACCTGAAAGCGGTATAATTGTCAAGGGAATTGACAATTGCCTTGTAAGACTTTCAAGGTGCTGTAATCCTGTACCGGGAGATGAAATCATAGGTTATATTACTCGCGGCAGAGGGGTTTCGGTTCACCGCAGCGACTGTATAAATGTTTCAGCTGGGCTTGAAGAGGAAGGAAGACTTATTGATGTTAAATGGTATACTACAAACCATGTGGCGTATAAAGCCGATATAACAATAATGGCTAATGACAGAACTTCACTGTTGTTGGATGTTACCAACAGTATAGCTGAATTAAAAGTACCTATAAAGGCTGTCAATGCGAGAACTACGAGAGACCAGATAACTTTGATAAATCTGACACTTGAAATAACAGATACAGAGCAGCTTGAAAAAATAATAAAGAAGCTTAGAAAAATTGACAGTGTATTCGAGGTAACTAGAAATAAGCAATAAATTAATAATTAGGTGGTTATGTTGTGATGTATTCGGCTGCCTGTAATTAGAGGAGAACAATGCGAGCGGTAGTCCAAAGAGTAAAGAAATCCAAAGTAACTGTAGAAGGGCACATTACCGGTGAGATAAACAAGGGGCTTATGATACTGCTGGGTGTCGGTCAGGAGGATTCACTTAAGGATATAGAGTACCTGGCTGAAAAAATTATGAATTTAAGAATTTTTGAGGATAATGATGGCAAGATGAACCTATCCATACTTGAGGTAGGCGGTGAACTGCTGGTAGTCTCTCAGTTTACGCTTTATGGAGATTGCAGAAAGGGCAGAAGACCCAGCTATGACAAGGCGGCAAGACCAGAAATTGCAAAAGAGCTTTATGAGAAGTTCTTGGAAAAATGCAGAAATTATGGTATTAGCGCCCAAGCAGGTGTATTCCAGGCAGAGATGCTGGTTGACATAAGCAACGACGGGCCTGTTACGCTCTTGCTTGACAGCAAAAGAGAATTTTAAGACCGGATATTAATTAAAGATCGACAAAGGATAAGCTATGATAATAAAGACAATCACTGGCGGAATATTTGATTCTATATCATATATGGTTTGCCAAGGAGATAAAGCCTTAGTAATTGATTTAGGCGTTAAAGCTGAAAAGATAATGGCAGTAGCTAATGAGATGAAGGTAACCATAGAAAAGCTGATTATGACACATGGGCATATTGATCACATTGCGGAACTTGACAATATTGTTGAAAAAACCAAAGCCAGAGCATATATTCATATTGATGATGAACCCTCGTTAACTGACGCCAAATTGAATGTATCGGCGTTTACATTTACCCCAAAGACAGTAAATACGAAATGTGAGGTTCTTAGAGAAGGAAGTATTGTAAAACTTGGGACTCTTGAGTTTAAGGTAATTCATACACCTGGTCATTCTCCGGGGTCAATTTGTTTATTGGTCAATGACAAGCTATTTTCCGGAGATACGCTTTTTAATAACGGCTATGGAACAATTGAACTTCCCAACGGCAATTTTGAGGACATATACGGTTCGATTGTTGATAAACTCTTTAATTTACCTGAGGATATAATTGTTTATCCAGGTCATGGCAGCTGTACTACAATTGGTAAAGAGAATAAATATAATCCCATTAGGCTTGCGGTGGAGTGGTAAAAGAGAACTATCGTTTTGATACAATAATGGAGAGAAAATGATTTATTATAAAAATGAATGTAACAGCTTTGATTATGAATTTGAAGACGTTATAAAATTATTTTTAGTAAAAGATGAATTAAAAAAGATTGATGGCCCTTGGGATCAAAATTCCGGGGCATTTCTATTCTGTCGATTTGATATGAAACCAGTTTTCAGCATTTTAATAGATATTAGCGACAATCACAGGAACTTTTACAAACAGACTAGAATACCTGTTCCAGAGGCTTTACTACTTAAGCTGAGTAACCTTAGTTTCGACAAATCTGAGGAAGAAAACTACCTGTCAGATGAGAGAGCTCTCTTAAAAGAAACCAGAAAAGTTTTTAAAAGAAAGCTGTATCTTCTTCTCCAAAACTATACTGGTAAAGCGATCCCTTGGGGTGTAATGACAGGAATTCGGCCTGCAAAGCTTGTTAATGAATTTCTGGATAAGGGAATTGATAAAGAACAGGTTATAAAAATACTGGTTGAGGATTATTATGTAGCCGAAAATAAGGCACAGCTATTGTATGACATTGCGGTAAACCAGAGGGAGCTGTTTATGGATTCGGCATCGGATACCGTTTCGCTGTATATAGGCATACCATTTTGTCCAACCCGCTGTCTTTACTGTTCCTTTAGCTCCAGTACAATCGGGCAGTATAAAAAGGTAGTGGATTCTTATTTGGATGCTCTTCTGAAGGAAATAAAACACGCTCAAGGACTGATCAGGAGTAGAGGACTAAAAATAGAGAGCATTTATATCGGGGGAGGAACACCTACCTCAATTAATCCGGCTCAGCTGAATAGCTTGCTTCAGGGTATTGAAACCCATATAGACCTTAACTCTCTGAAGGAATACACTTTGGAAGCAGGCCGTCCAGATACAATTGATACTGATAAACTGAAGGTTATAAAGAATAGCAGAGTATCAAGGATTAGTATAAATCCTCAAAGTATGAATGCCTCGACACTTGAACGCATCGGCAGAAACCATACCCCGGCAGAGGTGGAAAGGGCATTTTACACAGCACGGGAGTTAGGGTTTGACAATATTAACATGGATGTTATTTGCGGACTGCCGGGGGAAGATATAGAGATGTTCGAAAATACAATGGAGAGAATAAAGAAGCTTAAACCCGAAAGCTTAACTGTTCATACCATGGCTATTAAAAGGGCTTCCCGGCTCACTATGGAGATGGATAATTACAGTCTCCTCAGAGAATATGAGCAAGTCGCAGAAATGGTGGAGACTGCAAGAAAGTATGCTTCTGGTATGGGAATGGAACCATACTATCTCTATAGACAGAAAAATATACTTGGAAACCTTGAAAATGTCGGTTATAGCTTGAAAAGCAGAGAGTGTCTGTATAATATTCAGATAATGGAGGAGAGACAGTCCATTTATGCCTGCGGGGCAGGAGCAGTTACCAAAATAGTTTTTCCTGATAATAGAATAGAAAGGGCTTTCAACGTCAAAAGTGTTGAGGAATACCTTGGAAGAATTGATGAGATGCTTTCGAGAAAGGAAGCGGTAACAGGAGTTAGGAGAATTATCCAATAATAATTATTGACAATCTGATAAGTGAAATCTAAAATATATATTAGGTTAAACAAACATAATGAACAAATACTGTATAAGCCTTAAAAGGGAAGAGTAATCAATGCTTCTATTCAGGGAAAAGCTGTCAAAGGTAGATTAAGTCAAAGGACATATTTACAATAGACTGTGAGCAGCTTATGGAAAAGTTGGTGAAAGACACCCTCTTGGGAAATATGTTTCCCTGGCTGATGAGTTAAAAGCTTATCCGTTTTCTGCGTTAAAGATTCGAGTCAGTTTCCGTTTTATTTTCATACTTCGGAAATTATTAGGGTGGCATCACGGGAAGTTCCTCTCGTCCCTTGTCGGGATAAGGGGACTTTTTTAGCGTAATTGAGCATAACAAGTTTTCTTGATGCAATCGGGTTTTTCCTTTTATTATTATTTTGAAAATTTATGTAAATAATTTAAATTATATATTATGATAGGAGTTGTGCAAATGGCAAAACAACAAGTAGTGACGCCTTCAATTCTGCCAGGTTTTATGGAATTATTGCCTGCCGACCAGATGGTATTTAATCAGATGTTGGATACTATAAAAAAGACATATGAGACTTACGGATTTATTCCCCTTGATACTCCAATGATTGAAAAATCGGAGGTGTTATTGGCGAAAAGCGGAGGGGATACAGCTAAACAGGTTTACAGGTTCAACAAGGGCGATAATGATCTTTCCTTAAGGTTCGACCTGACAGTACCATTGGCAAGGTATGTTTCTCAACACTTTGGTGAATTGACCTTCCCGTTTAAAAGATACCATATCGGTAAGGTTTTCAGGGGAGAAAAACCCCAGAAAGGCAGATTCAGAGAGTTTTATCAATGTGATATAGACATAATAGGCTTTGAAAGCCTGAGTGTTATTAATGATGCTGAAATTTTAAGTGTTATATATTCAACCTTTAAGGCTCTTGGGTTTAGTGATTTTACTATTAGACTGAATAATAGGAAAATACTTAACGGCTTCTTTGAAAGCCTGAATGTATCAGATAAAGCAGAAGTTCTGAGAATAATAGATAAAATTGAAAAAATTGGCCCCGTTGCTGTTTTGGCTGAGCTAAAGGAAATAGGTCTGTCAGACAGTGATTCTGAAAGTGTACTTGGCTTTTTAGGTATAAAAGGAAGCAGCAGTAATATAATCGAAAGCCTTCGAAAGCTTCAGGTGAAGAATGAAATATTTAACGAAGGTTTAGATGAATTGGAACTGGTGATTAATTATATTAATGCCTTTAAGGTTCCAGCAGAGAATTATGCTGTAGACCTTACAATTGCAAGAGGACTTGACTATTATACAGGAACAATTTATGAAACCATTCTGAATCAGTATCCTTCTATAGGGAGCGTTTGCTCGGGCGGACGATACGATAATCTGGCTCAGAACTATACAACTAAGAAGTTACCAGGTGTTGGCATATCCATTGGTCTTTCAAGATTGTTCTATCAGTTAAGGGAGGCAGGTGTGCTTGGTGAAAGCAAGAAGGCTACTCCATCTCAAATTCTGGTTATACCCATGAAGGAGACAATGTCACAGGCTTTGGAACTGGCAACAAAGGTTAGAAATGCAGGTATTTCTACCGAAATCTACTTTAATGAAGGCAAGATAGGAAAGAAATTTGCATATGCCGATAAGCTGGGGATTCCATATGCTGTAGTGGTGGGCGAGGACGAAGTAAATTCAGGGCAATTCAGGCTTAAGAATATGTCTACTGGTGACCAGGTCGAACTTAATATAGAACAGATTATTGAGCAATTAAAAGCTTGATCAGCTTTTTAATATTATTTGCAGCGTGAATTGAACGCGGACAGGAGAATAGCGTGAAAAATACATTCGATAAGTCATCGTGCATTTCACGCAGCGAAAAGCCACTACGTGTCTTTTTCATTACTATTTGTGAACGCGCTATGCGCGTATCAAAGCCTTAAGGGCTTAGGAGGATAATATGGGAGAATCGATTTACGGACTCAAAAGGAGTCACAAATGTGCAGAACTAACCTCAGCTAATATTGGAGAAACCGTTACGGTTATGGGTTGGGTTCAAAAACAGAGAAACCTTGGTAGCTTGGTTTTTGTAGATTTAAGAGATAGATCAGGTATATTGCAGCTGGTATTTACTGATAAAGACGGAGAAATGTTTGAAAAGGCAAAAACCATCAGAAGCGAATTTGTGCTTGCGGTTGTAGGAACAGTTGCAGCAAGGGCACCTGAAGCTGTAAATAAGAAAATGGATACCGGCGAAATTGAAATTACTGCTAAGGAACTCAGAATACTCAGTGTCTCTGAGACACCTCCGATTTATATCGAAGAAAACTCAGATGTAAATGAAATTACAAGATTAAAATACAGATATTTAGACTTAAGAAGACCTGACATGCAGAGGAATCTCATACTCAGGCACAGAGTTGCAAAAGTTGCCCGTGACTACTATGATGATAATGGCTTTCTTGAAGTTGAGACACCTATATTGATAAAGAGTACCCCGGAGGGAGCCAGAGATTATCTTGTTCCTAGCCGTGTACATCCTGGAAAATTCTTTGCGCTGCCTCAGTCTCCACAGCTTTATAAGCAGCTGCTGATGGTTTCAGGGTTTGACAGGTACTTCCAGATAGCAAAATGCTTCAGAGATGAGGATTTGAGAGCTGACAGACAGCCTGAATTTACTCAGATTGATATAGAGATGTCCTTTGTAAACGTTGATGATGTATTGACAACAAATGAGGGTTTCATAAAAAGAGTATTTAAGGAGGCTTTAAATGTTGAACTTGACACTCCATTCCTTAGAATGCCTTATGCTGAGGCTATGGAGAGATTTGGTTCCGACAAGCCTGATATCCGTTTTGGAATGGAATTGGTAAATGTATCAGATCTCGTAGCCGAATGCGGCTTCAAGGTGTTTACAGATGCAATTGCCAGTGGCGGAAGCGTTAGAGCAATAAATGCCAAAGGCTGTGCCAAATTCAGCAGAAAAGAAATTGATGCTCTCGTAGAAGTTGTGAAGACATACAAGGCCAAAGGTATGGCGTGGATATCAATAGACAGTAATAATGAAATCAAATCCTCCTTTGCAAAGTTTATGTCCGAGGAAGAAATGAAAGTTCTTCTTGAAAGAACTCAGGCTGAAGCCGGAGACCTTATTTGTTTTGTTGCTGACAGAAACAGCGTTGTTTACGATGCCCTTGGTCAGTTAAGACTTGAGGTTGCAAGAAAGCTCGATATTTTAAATCCCGATGAATTTAAATTTTTGTGGGTTACAGAATTCCCCTTATTTGAATATGATGAAGAGGAAGGACGTTATGCAGCTAAGCATCATCCGTTTACATGCCCCATGGACGAAGATATTGAACTTTTAGATACCGATCCCGGAAAAGTTCGTGCTAAGGCTTATGACATTGTGTTAAACGGTGTTGAACTGGGTGGAGGCAGCATAAGAATTCACATTCAGGAGTTGCAGGCTAAAATGCTTAAGATGCTGGGATTTACAGAAGAGGATGCTAATAGGAAGTTCGGCTTCCTTCTGGATGCGTTTAAATATGGAACTCCACCTCACGGTGGTATGGCGTTCGGATTGGACAGAATGATTATGCTAATGGCAAAGACCAACAGCATAAGGGATGTAATAGCATTTCCAAAGGTTCAGAATGCTTCAAGCCCAATGGATAACGCACCTGATATTGTTGATGAAAAACAGTTACAGGAATTGCATATAGATATTACTAAGGAATAATTCACCAAGGGTTCTTGAAAGGAATTTCATGTACCCAAATGTCAGCTGCGTAAAAGATTGCCATTACGCTATTGTATATGACTTTGGTATAATTATAGCAGGCTAAGCATGATATGAGAAATTCGAGGGACATCCATTGCCTCGTTATAAAATTAGTTTTGGAGAATTGTTAAATTATGAAAAAGAATTATCTCGTGGGGTTGGACGTTGGATCCACTACTGTAAAAATGGCGGTTCTTGATAAAAGTAACAAGCTGGTCTTCTCAAAATATCAAAGACATTACTCAGATATTAGGAAGACAATTTTTGAATTAATGGACGAGACCTGCGATAAGTTTTATCAGGAAGAATGTACTGTTATGATAACCGGCTCGGGTGGCTTGCTGGTTTCTCAGTGGTTGGATCTTGACTTTATTCAGGAAGTTATTGCAGGTGCGGAGTCTGTACAAACTCTTATTCCCAATACAGATGTTGCAATTGAACTGGGTGGAGAAGATGCTAAAATAACATATTTCAAGGGTGGTCTGGAACAGCGTATGAATGGTACCTGTGCCGGCGGAACAGGCTCTTTTATTGACCAGATGGCCTCGTTGCTTCAAACAGACGCAGCAGGCTTAAATGAGTATGCCAAAAACAGCAGAATTATTTATCCCATAGCAGCTCGCTGCGGTGTTTTCGCAAAAACGGATATTCAGCCACTTTTAAATGAAGGTGCTGCAAAGGAAGACATTGCAGCCTCTGTATTTCAGTCTGTAGTAAATCAGACAATTAGCGGACTGGCCTGTGGTAAGCCTATAAAGGGAAATATAGCCTTTCTGGGTGGTCCCTTGTATTTTCTGTCAGAATTAAGGAAGAGATTTGAAATAACTCTTAATCTGAAACCTGAGCAGGTAATTTTCCCTGAAAATTCACAGTTGTTTGTTGCTATTGGTGCTGCACTATCATCAAAAGAATGCAGGGTAGTATCCTTTCAAGAATTGAAAGCCAAGCTTCCTGAACTGAACACAATAGTCGTTCATGAGGTCGAAAGACTTAAGCCTTTATTTAATAATCAGCAGGAGCTCGATGAATTCAGTGAAAGACACGCAAAGCACTCTGTAAATGTGAAGGCTCTTGAACAATACAATGGAGATTGCTTTTTTGGTATAGATGCAGGATCTACCACAACAAAAGCAGTTTTAATAGATACAAACGGAGAGCTTCTTTATTCACATTACGGAAGTAATGAGGGAAGCCCTCTGAATTCTGCAATAAGAATATTAAATGATATATACTCAAAATTACCTCCTACGGTAAGGATAGTAAATTCTACAGTAACCGGCTACGGGGAAGGTTTGATTAAAGCTGCCCTAAAGGTAGATATAGGAGAAATAGAAACAATAGCCCATTATAAGGCAGCGGATTATTTCCTGCCTGGAGTTGATTTTATACTTGACATTGGCGGACAGGACATGAAATGTCTTAAAGTCAAGGATGGGATAATTGACAGTATAATGCTTAACGAAGCCTGCTCCTCCGGTTGCGGCTCTTTTATCGAGACCTTTGCAAAATCCCTGAATTTTACCGTTGAGGACTTCGCTGCTCAGGCCTTATTGTCTGAAAAACCTGTTGACCTTGGTTCCAGATGTACTGTATTTATGAACTCCAGAGTCAAGCAGGCTCAGAAAGAGGGTGCCCAGGTGGGGGATATTTCCGCCGGGTTGTCTTACTCTGTAATAAAGAATGCGCTGCTTAAGGTTATAAAAATCCGTGATCCTAAGGAAATGGGGGAAAAAATAATTGTTCAGGGTGGAACCTTCCTGAATGATGCTGTATTGAGAAGCTTTGAACTAATATCTGAGAGGGAGGCTGTAAGACCGAATATTGCCGGGCTAATGGGGGCTTTTGGAGCCGCTTTGATTGCAAAGGAGCGCTATACCGGTGAGCAGTCGACACTTTTATCCAGGGAAAAAATCGGAGATTTCGATTATAATACTGAACTTCAGAGATGTAAGCTATGCAATAATAATTGCCTTTTGACTATAAATGAGTTTAGTGATGGGAGTAAATATGTATCCGGTAACAGATGTGAGAGGGGAGCAGGTATCGAAACCTTTACTGAGGACGTACCAAACCTTTACGATTATAAATACAAGAGAATAGTAGGTTACAAGCAGCCATCAGGTATTGAGTATACCAGAGGAACTGTTGGTATTCCGCGTGTTCTAAACATGTATGAGAATTATCCGTTCTGGTTTACCTTCTTCGATCAGCTTAAGTTCAGAGTGGAATTATCACCCCGTTCATCAAAGAAGATATATGAGCTTGGTATAGAAACCATGCCTTCAGAATCTGTTTGCTACCCAGCAAAACTGGTTCATGGTCATATAACCAGTCTTGTAAATAAAAATGTTAACTTTATTTTTTATCCTTGCCTGCCATATGAAATGATTGAAGATGAAGGTGCTGATAATCATTATAACTGTCCTATAGTTACATCTTACCCTGAAGTAATAAAGAATAATATGGATATTCTTAAAGCAAAGGGCATTAAGTTTATGAATCCGTTCCTTCCATATGACAATAAGGAAAGAATGAAAGTAAGACTTTTTGAGGAATTAGGTAAGGAATTTAATATAACCAGAGCAGAAATGGATAATGCTGTGGAAATGGCCTATGCTGAGGATGCAAAGGTAAAAAGTGATATACGGCAGAAGGGTGAGGAGACCCTTAAATATCTCAGAGAAAACAACAAAAGAGGTATAGTCCTTGCCGGAAGACCTTATCACATTGACCCTGAAATAAACCATGGTATTCCACAGATTATCACTTCCCACGGGTTCGCGGTGTTTACTGAGGATTCCATAGCACATTTGGGTAGAATTGAGCGTCCTCTCAGAGTTGTCGATCAGTGGAAATACCATTCAAGATTATATGCTGCTGCTACTGTAGTAAATGAGTATCCCGAGCTTGAAATGATTCAGCTCAATTCCTTCGGATGCGGACTTGATGCTGTCACAACCGATCAGGTTCAGGAGATCTTAAATACCAATGAAAATATATATACCGTATTGAAAATTGACGAGGGTAATAACCTGGGTGCTGCCAGAATTAGAATAAGATCACTTGTTGCAGCTATCGAAGACAGGGACAAAAAAGCTATAAAACCCCATCAGAAGCATGAGCCTCATCAAAAGGTGATATTTACAGATGAAATGCGAGAAAAGCATACGATACTTGCACCACAGATGTCACCAATTCATTTTGACTTTGTTGAAGCTGCCTTTAAAAAGTGCGGATATAATGTTGAAGTGCTCCCAAGCGTAGATAACGCTGCTGTTGAAGATGGCTTAAGGTATGTAAACAATGACGCCTGTTATCCGTCAATTATTGTAGTCGGACAAATTATTCATGCGTTGAAATCGGGCAAGTATGATATGAACAATACCTCGGTTTTAATTACTCAGACCGGTGGCGGTTGTCGTGCTACAAACTATATCGGCTTCCTGAGAAAAGCACTGGACGAGGCAGGGATGAGCCAGGTTCCGGTTATTTCACTAAACGCACTTGGTATGGATAAGCAGCCCGGTTTTAAAATATCATTTGACCTACTTGATAGTGCCTTTAAGGGGCTTGTTTATGGAGACTTACTGATGAGAGTACTCTACAGGGTAAGACCCTATGAGCTTGTACCCGGCTCGGCAAATGAACTCTACAGGAAGTGGAAAAAGATTTGTGTTGATTCTATATATGAAGGAAAGCTTGGCAGCTTTAAGAGGAATATTAAAGGTATAGTCAAGGATTTTGATACACTGGAGTTAAATGACATTGTTAAGCCGAAAGTTGGTCTTGTTGGAGAAATACTAGTCAAATTCCACCCGGACGCAAACAATAATGTTGTGGATGTAGTGGAGAATGAAGGAGCAGAGGCTGTAATGCCGGACCTAATTGACTTCTTCCTGTATTGTGCTTACGATGCTAACTTCAAGTATAAAAATTTATCTGGTACTCTTAAGAAACTAGCTGTAAATAATATAGTTATTTGGGGAATTGAGTTCTATAGAAGGTATATGAAAAAGTACCTTCGCAAGAGCAAACGGTTTGATCCTCCCCATTCAATCTATGATCTGGCCGAAAGTGCATCTGAAATACTGTCAATAGGCAACCAGACAGGTGAAGGCTGGTTCCTTACAGCTGAAATGATTGAGCTTATTAAGAGCGGGGCAGGAAATATTGTATGCATGCAGCCCTTTGCATGTTTACCCAACCATGTTACAGGGAAGGGAATGATAAAGGAACTTAGAAGGAGATATCCCGAATCCAACATAGTGGCTGTCGATTACGACCCCGGTGCCAGTGAGGTTAATCAACTGAATAGAATTAAGCTCATGATGTCGGTGGCATTCAAAAACCTTAAGAATCCGCCCGAGGTAACTGTAGAAGTTGCAGATACATCTGAAAAGGAACCTGAAGTATTGGTACAGAATGAGCAGATAAGCTCTTAAGCGTTGTTGAAATAAGCACAAATTGTGTACGAAATGCCCTCTGTCAGAACCGACAGGGGGCATTTTAAGAAATTATACCTGGTAAATAAAATTATTTTAATTCATTAAGTATTTCCTCAATTATGCTAACGTATAGTTTTCCTTCACTCCGTGCAAGTCGGGTAAGAATATCGCTAATAAATAAGTCGTCCTTCAACAATTTGGCTTTCAAGCTGTTCTTGTAATCCTGAAGACCTATTTCTGCATCCTTTAAATCCCTATATAAGGATATTTTGGTATTATCCTTATAAATAAATGTATTTATTGTGTTTCCTGCAATACTGATCCAAACTCCGTCATCGGTACTTTCTATAAACCTTGCAGAACAGATACTACCGTCTTGAGTATTAATATAAAATATTTTTTCTCCTTCATCAAACATTACTTATTCTCCTTTATATGAGGTATATATTGATCTCAGTCCTTCATTAAGATGCCCTCTCCAGTTTACCCAATTGTGGCTCTCAGCATATTTTACATATTCTATAGTGATATGCTTCTTTTGAAGAAGTTCTGCCATTACATCGTTCATTTCTTCTGTATCTTGAACCGTTCCAGTTTGTAAACAGAATTTTATACCATCAATATTAGCTTTATTAATCATATCAAAAATCAACCAGTCTTTTGGCCAGAAGGACCCGGATTGTGACAGTAGTCTGGTAAACATGCCCGGAGTATTTATGGCAATGTAGATGGCAGTTAAGCCTCCCCAGGAAACACCTGTAATTCCACGTTCTGTTCTATTACTTGAAGCGAGGTATTCTGCCTCAACGCTCGGAAGCAGTTCCTTGATAAAATAACTGAGATACCTTCTGTTAATAGTATATTCCTCATTTCTATCATTTGGGTCAACGAGAATCACTGCCATATTAGGTATTTCCCCGGCATGGATCATATAATCCAAAACCAGGTTAATATTGCTGTAATTAAGGTAATCCGAGCCGTCAAGGGCATAGAGTATATGGGTTAACTGAAATTTATCATAACCATAGGGAAGATAAACATGGTAATTCATTTTACAACCCATGTAATCACTGTTAAAAATTAGATTTTTAATTACATCTCCTCGGGGAACCTGTGATACAGTGATTTTTTCGTAATCACTTTTATATCCAGGCATAATAAGTTCGAATTTATATTATCACTGCTGATTACAGTCTTATTTTCATTTAATGGATCTGTAATCCAGTTACCGTCTACAACAAACTTATAATCAAACCGGGCGTTCTCAGGAAAACTTTTATTTATATACCATACATCTTTAATATTTATTTTTCTATACATTCTATCTTCAAGTTCCCACTGATTATATTCTCCGGTAAGGTAAACCTTATCAGCCTTGCCTGAATAAAGGAATGTAACATTACTTCCGTTAATTACAGGGGAGTTGATTTTCTCTATATTCATTTATTCATTTTCCTCTCATATATAAATAATAAATATTTATTCTCCCCTGTGACAGAAAAAATATATAGAATTTATCTTAATAGTGCTAGTGCGATAACGAATATATCAAGAGATTCATTGACTCCAGCTTAATACATATGTAGAATATTATTGAAGGCTTATATGGCCAGAGATTATTTGAATGTAAATATTATACTGCTTTTGGAGGATTTATTTTGAATCTAAGTCACGTGAGGAATCATAAAGGGGTAATTATAGCGATCTGTACTTGCTTTTTATTGGTTTCATTATTATCTGGTTGTAAGGGCCCATTTAATGGAAATAGACAAAAGAGTATTGATATAATGGACTCAACAACTTCATACATAAATAGACCGATAGAAACTACAGAAGAGAAAAAGGAAAATGATTTAAAGGAATTAAATATTAATAATTTTAAGCCAATTAAAGAGTTCTTTAAATATGATTTTGATGTAAATATAAATGGCACTAAGGAAGAACCGCTTTCATTTACAGTTAAGGGGGAATTTGATCTTAATATGGATGGAAGCTTGGATAAAATAGACTTGTTATTACAGGGTCATTTGGGAAGAGAAAAGAATATTCAGACGTACATACAAGTAGATAGTGTTAAAGAGGAAATTTACATGGATCATACATCGGATGGTGAAGTCAGAATTATTGATCTTGACAAAAATGATAAGTTTATTGAAATTGCATATTTTGATGAAGGACCAAGTGGCGATCCTGCGTTTACTTTTTACAGATACAATGGGACTAAGCTTTATAAGATTGGTAGTCTTCCAAGTGATGTACTCTTTGATGGAAAAGATAGTTTTATACCGGGATGTTTTATTTCAAAATTTGAACCCAAATTCTATTCTGCTTGGTTTGAAATTAAGGATAATCAGTTTGTTCAAAAAGATAATGATATTGGAAAATACTTGGGAAAGACCTACAAATTTGATGGAGGGGAAGCCTACTTTATACCCGTTGAGGAAATGCCAACGAATTTTGAGCCTAAATGGGAAGAACCGAGGCAATTTGAAGCCATAGAAATGAAAGTTAATGATGTTTATTTTTATTCCGGTGAAAGGAATTTAAACTATTACTTTGTAGAGTTGCAAAATGGCGAAAGAGGTATGATTTATTTTTGGAGCGGGGATTAATTGTACTTTCTATTCTCGCGACTGCATCGAGTATAGCCGTCTTTTTGAGCCGTTCTATACAAAAGCTGAAAGAGAAGCAGTTGAATACTTGGAGACGCAGATAACGAAATAATAAAGAGTTCGTATCATATGATTGAAATCCTTGGATAAGAAGTCTATAAGATGAATAATCTGGCCTTAATTAAGGAGATAGTGATGAAGCGCGTATGTAATGTAAAAGCTGGAGCTTATGCAAACATTTTATCCGAGGATAATCCAAGTTTTACGGGGATATTAGCCGGTGAATGCAAAGGAGATATTTGGGTAGATGATGCAAGAAATCCTCAATTAGCATTGGTGTATTCCAATGCGGTGGGAGGCTATGCAATTCTGGGTGAACCAAAGAATAATGCAGTTTATGATAAGTTTAATGAATTTCTCAGAGAAGTGTTTTTTGTGGATTTAAAAAGCAGGGGGTTTGGGGTTTTTGAGTTTTCTGTGGCGAGTGAAGAAACAGAAGAATACATATTGAGGTTATTCACCGATAAAAACATCAATCATGAAGATGAATATTTTTATAGGAAATCCGGCACTTACAATTTGAAGCCACCGGATAAATACAATATTATCAGGGTAGAGCCGCACTTTATTGAACAGTTGCAGGCTGGTCAATATGATAATGCCGAATTTCTGATTGATAGATTATTAGGTTCGTGGGAAAGCTTTGAACAGTTCTTCACGAAAAGCTTAGCATTTGTTGCTACACTGGATAAATCCATAGTCTCTGTGATTATCGGAACAGCAAGATATAAGAATGTAGTACCTATTGATATTGAGACAATACAGGAGCACAGAAATAAAGGACTGGCATATATTTTAACCCAGTACTTTGTGAATGAGTGTGAAGCTAATGAACTCGTTGCTCAATGGAATTGTATTGATTCTAACGCTGCCTCCAGAAAGACGGCAGTAAAAGCAGGATTTAATCTGTTTAAGAAGAAACCATTTTACTGGTTTGATATATAGACTCAAAAACAGTGCCCCGATTTACCTCACATATAGAATAGTAAAATATGAGTGAGATTCAATTAGGGCACTTTATATTACGATAAATTTTAGTTTTTGCTCTGGCTTATTGTCTGAGCGAGGGCAAATCAATAACTGCTTTAAACAAATCTCCGTCAATTTTTATTGAGAAATAACCGCCCTGAAGCTCTGTCAGACTTTTTGCTATTGATAGTCCCAGACCTGAACCTTCACTGTGGCGTGAGGCATCGCCCCTTTTAAACCGTTCCATCAGCTCATCCTCATTGACGTTAAGCTCGTAGGCTGAAATATTTTTCACAATTATTTTAACGTTTTCGTTTGAATGTTCAACATCTATGTATACTCTGGAGTTGGGAAGAGCATACTTGAATACATTTGATAAAAGGTTTTCAATTACTCTCCAAAGCAGCTTGCCGTCAGCATTGACATAAACATTCTCTGAAGGGAAGCTGGTTCTGAAAGTAAGCCCCGAGGCTTCGATTTTATCTGACAGCTCGCCTAGGCCCTGGCTTATCAGTGAGGCAACGTTCAGTTTTTCACAGTTAACCGCTATATTCCCGCTGGTTGCCTTTGCAGCTTCAAAAAGATCCTCTGTAAGTGATTTTAACCTTTGTGATTTTGAATCAATAATACCAAGGTATTTATCCGCATTTTCAGAATTCAGGCCTTCATTTTTTAAAAGATCAACATAAGTTATTATAGAGGTTAAAGGTGTTTTTAAGTCATGGGAGACATTAGTTATCAGCTCTGCCTTCATCCGCTCAGCTTTAACCTGGCTGCCTACAGCATTTTTTAAACCATCTGCTATTTTGTTGACAGACTCCGCCAAGGATTTTATTTCAGGAAGCCCCAGTTCGGGGATATTATAGGATAGCTCTCCTGCCCGTATTCTTTCAGCTCCATCTCTTATGTTGATAAAGGCCTTAAAGTTTTTCAATATATAATAGATTGCAAAAACATTAATACCAAATATCACAAGAAATCCAAAGAACGTTGCCTCATCACCGGCCACAAATATCAAAACAGATATTATGGTCAAAACGGCATAAACGCCAAAAATTAAAACCAGTTTCACTGCTAGGGGACTCTTATAAAATACCCCGCTTATGTTTGTTTTTAACCCAGTATAAAAATTCTTTAATCGGATAAAAATCCAATTGACAAGCTTGTAAAGCAGTGTATGTTTAATCACCTCATGCCTCTTTAGCCTTTTCATGAACATTGTGACAAATAATAATCCTATTAGTGTACCTATTGCAATTATGGTGCCGAATATGGAATAAATAACACTGGTGTTAAATTGTAAATTATCTCTATAAAAATGCGGGAGAAACTCAACAATAGGTGCAAAGCATAGCGCTATAGCACCAACACTGACTACTAATGCTATATCAAGATAAATAATGTCTACAGCAACGAGATGAACACCTTCCTTGTCATAACGTCTTCCGGCAGAATAAATCAGATATATCAGGCCTATTAAAAAGGTCAACAGACCAATAGCAGAAGTTTTTATTCCGGTTAGGCCATTGTTTGAATTGTTCTTGAAGACAGTTACCTCTGTTTGATATCTTTCAGGGGACATACCAAGATATACAACAGTATCTGCAGGTACATAATATTCTATGTGACTAATATATCCGAAATATTGATTCAAGCTATTCTGAGTCAGTTTGACTGAAAAGGGTAGGTTGTTATAATAGTTTTCCATGGAGTCATTTCCAGTAACATTTGAATGTATAGTTTTCCCGTTTTGAGCTACTGAATAATAAATACCTTTAAGGTTATTGAGATAACTGAGCTTAGACTTGTAATTTTCGAGCTGTTGGTTGATTAAATCTTTCTGAATTTCAGCAATGTACTTGTCATACTTGTCATTAATTTCCGTTATCTCAGTATTCTTCTTATCCCTGGCGGTCTTGATTTTATCCTGAATTTCCTTGTTTTGTATAGCTGAAATTACATCAGTATTCTCATGTACATTACCATCAGCATCAATTATGACAGGTTGATCCTTTATGTAGTCCTGATATTGATTAAGTGAGTTATAGAAATCATGATCAACCTGTTGAAGCTCATTTTGCCGCTCACTCTCATAATAATACTTTGAATTTCTTATTTCCTGCAGGTTAAGGGCAGCCCCTGACTTTATATTATCTTCACTCTTATACTTGAAAGCAACAGTTGATACTTCGGAGTAAACATTCCGAAATATGTTTTTACCTGTTATACTTTCTTTAAATTCCTTATTCTGAATGGCATCTTCAAAGTACGGTGCTTTTAAAAGACCATTAGCAAGAGTGATCATACCGGCAACACACAGTATAATCGCAAGAAGTTTAAACCAAACTGAATATCTATAGTTTTTCAATTTTATATCCAATTCCCCACACCACCTTTAAATATTTTGGCTCTTTAGGATTAATTTCTATTTTTTCACGAATCCTTCTTATATGAACAGCTACAGTGTTTTCAGGGCTGAAGGAGGGTTCATTCCAAACATTCTCGTAAATTTGATCAATAGAAAAAACTCTTCCAGCATTTTCACACAAAAGTTTTAATATTCTGTATTCTACAGGAGTAAGGCGTACCTGTTCATTGTCAACCTGGACTTCTTTTGCATTATCATCTACAACAAGTCCGCCGGATTTATACACACCTGTTTTTGGTACAAAGCTGCCTAATGAAACGTATCTTCTGAGAAGTGACTTTACTCTGGCAAGCAGTTCCAAAGGGTTAAAGGGCTTTGTTACATAATCATCAGCTCCGAGGTTGAGTCCCAGGATTTTATCTGTATCCTCTGACTTTGCGCTGAGCATCAGTACCGGAATGTTATACTTTTCCCTGATTTTCATTGTAGCCCTGATACCATCCATTACCGGCATCATAATATCCATAATTACCAATTGAATATCAGTCTCATTAAAAACAGCTACAGCTTCAGCGCCGTTATAGGCCTTAAAAACTGTATATCCTTCGTTTTTCAGATATATCTCAATAGCATCTACGATTTCCTTTTCATCATCACAAACAAGTATATTCACATTGACCTCCATGAACCCCTATGAGAAATTAAGCAAATAATTTTATCAATCTACTTCTTCTTACTGATAATCCTTATCATTATATCACATCCCTTACTCGATACATTGGCAACATTGGTTTGATCTAACTCTACTTAGTCAACTCTACTTAGTTGCTTTAGTGGTTACCGGCATCTCCGGTGCACGTACTAAATTTTGTTTAGAGAATAGATCTAATTCCAGGTTTTTTGCTTCATCAGCTATCATTCCTAATATAAAGTCTTTATTTCCTCCCAAGTTTTCTATTCCGATATCAACTGACTTGTTTTTATCAGATGTAAACTCTTCAGAATATAATACTTTACCCGAGTCTTTAACCTTTACAAATATTCTGACCTTTCCAGAAGTCAAAGATATTTTTCCATTAATATTTAAATGATTTTCTTCGAGGTCTAAAAAAATGTCCTTTGTTTCAACACCATTAAAATCAGAAAAACTATAATTAATTGATGTATCCGACTTATTTGTTGTACATCCGGCAAGTCCCTGGAGTAAAAACACTCCTATAATGGCGATTGCGGTTTTCTTTCTTAGACTAACCATATTAAACTTCTCCTTACTTATAAATCAAATTTGAATATTAGGGTTAATTTTTCGTTAAATTTTGCTCAAGCATTTTATGTAGTCGACAAAACTATAATAACTGTGTAATCTTTCAAACTGATTATCAAATTTCTTACAATTTCCTTAACATATTACATCTTAAAAACAGGTTTTTGCTCAGAGACTTCTATTTGAATATTGTCGGACATAGAGTTTTTATAGATATTAATTAATTAACCATTTTGAAAGGAGTCTCTTATGACTGAACGGGATAATACAAACCTCTACAGCGCAGAGGATATTGAAAAAAACAAGGTGATTTGCGCTCTCGCCTATATACTTTTCTTACTTCCGCTTATAGTGTGTACTGATTCTCCATTTGGAAGATTTCACGCCAACCAGGGTCTGCTACTTCTCATAGTCGCCGTTGTCGGTAATATAGTGCTGGGAGTTATACCAATAATAGGCTGGTTATTGATACCGCTTCTTTCGCTGGCTATCTTTGTATTTGCCATTCTTGGAATAATAAACGCAGCGACCGGAAAAGCAAAGGAGCTCCCTGTATTCGGCAAATTCAGAATTATTAAGTAGAGAAGATTTAATTACATCTGTGCCTTACAACGAGACAATAGATATTTTTCACCTCGTTGTAAGGTTTCTAGTTGTTCTGCTTTACGTCTAATTAAGTTCATAAAACTTGACACAAATCTTTATAATCTATAGCATTAATTATTATAAATATAAGATATAAAAGTGGATTAGGCGAGGACGATTATACCGAAATATTATATTTCTATGTAGAAAGCCGTATAAAAGGAAAGATGATGAATTGAGCTAAATGATTGGATTTGGTATATAAGTTTTATCAAATCTAAAGGTTAGTTTATGGAGGAACAGTGAAAAAAATTATTCTTATACCGGATTCCTTTAAAGGAACCATGTCATCAACTGAAATATGTAGCATAATGAAAGCTGAAATACTTAAACATTTTCCGCATACTGAAATTGTCAGTATACCAGTTGCTGATGGGGGAGAGGGCAGTGTAGATGCTTTTTTATCTGCAATCGGCGGCAAAAAAATTCATGTCAACGTAAAGGGTCCCTATTTCGAAGACCTCGAGAGCTTTTACGGAATCCTGCCTGACAATACTGCAGTTGTAGAAATGTCTGCCGCCGCCGGATTACCTTTGGTGGGTGAGAACAGACATGCTGAGCTAACTACAACTTTTGGTGCAGGGCAGCTGATAGCGCATGCAGCAGAAGCAGGCTGCAGTAAAATAATAGTTGGGCTGGGTGGAAGTGCAACCAATGATGGTGGTACAGGTGCCGCAGCTGCGCTGGGAGCCCGCTTCCTTGATATGTCAGGAAATGCCTTTGTTCCGGTTGGAGAAACCCTGTCGGAAATAGCGTCAATAGATTTATCAGGATTGAACCAAGCACTAAAGGGAGTTGAAATAATTACCATGTGCGATATAGATAATCCGCTTTGTGGCCCTCAGGGAGCTGCTGCTGTATATGCACCTCAAAAGGGTGCAGATGAAAAAATGGTCAGGCTTTTAGATAGTAAGCTGGCCCACCTGGCTGAAGTCATTAAAAGAGATATGAATATAGATATAGCGGACGTACCAGGGGCTGGGGCAGCAGGCGGCATGGGAGCAGGCATGGTGGCTTTTTTAGGCAGTAGACTTCAGATGGGGATAGATACTGTACTGGAAACGGTGGGCTATGCCTCGCTTTTATCGGGCGCAGATATGGTCATCAGTGGAGAAGGAAAGATTGACATGCAATCCCTGAGGGGGAAGGTTGTTATAGGCTGCGCCCGAAGGGCCAAAGCTGCCGGTGTGCCGTTGATAGCTGTGGTGGGAGACATCGGAGACCACATTGAGGCTGCGTATGCTGAAGGAGTCAGTGCCATATTCAGTATTAATCGTGTTGCAGTACCATTTGAGGAGGCTGCAAAGCGGTGTAAGAGCGATTTGGCGCTGACGGTAGATAATATTATGAGGTTTATAAAAAGCTCTATCTATTAAAAAACTCCCTTTCGGGAGTTTTTATATATTGAAATCATATTTGTAAAAATTTTGAAAAGGTTCGATACTAATAGCCTCTGTAACATTTGTACCGTTTAGAGTTAGTCTGTGCCCACAGCTTTCGCATCTGAAAGTAAGACTGTTCAGTTTTTCAATTTCTTCCTCAGGAAGATTTAATAATACACTATTGCATATACAACATCTGACTGTGCAAAAATTCAACTTTTTCCCCCCATTCCTAAAATAAGTATATTCTTAGTTATATGAAATTGTACCTGTTTTTAGAACAATTAATTAAAATTTGAGTCTTTTTATATATTACAATATTTCCCATTTTTAAAAGAGTTATTTCATAACACCCGGCAATGTTTTAGTACAAGCCTGTAATAATTTAAAAAATACTGAATATAGTTTTATAAATTATTAATGTACAAAACTTATTAAAATTGGAGGCAGTTATGAGGGAAATTGCGAGGATTGAAGGAAACTCATTTTACAATGATTCAAATATGACAGGCAACAAAGGCAATTTTTCTAAGAGACCTATTGTACTTTGTGCAATAGCCGGAATTTTAATAGGCTTTATAGCCTTCAGAGCGGCTAGCAGACAAATAAGCATAGGAGGTATTAATCTCAGTCAACAGACAAGCTTGGAGAGCCAAAGCAAACAGTCGGAAGCCTTGAATTATTCATTGGATATACTCTTTAAGGCCTTTGGAATGGACCGCTATAATCCAATAACTATTTTAAATTCAAATTCAACATTTTTTGAAGCATATTATAAAAATGATTATCTGAAATATATTACAGAACAAGAGCAAAAGAAGCTGCAGGAAAAGATAATTACAAATGAGGAGCTTAAGCCGGTGAAACCACAGGAGATACAAGCTCAAAGTTCTTCAGAAGCCATTTCGGGAACAGCTCCCTCCGGAAGTGATTATAAAGAGGCATCCAGCAGTATTACTTTTGAAGGGGATGTGGAAAACAGTGACCAGGAAAACAACCCGGTGGTTACCAATGGTAAAATAAAGGTGGTAAATGAAACTAAATATATTATTGATATTGATAAACTCCTGAGAGAGCCTCTAAAGCTAAATCCTTCTAAAACCGGGCCTCAGATATTTGTATACCATACCCATACAACAGAGAGCTTCTTAAAATCTTTAGCAGAAAAAGATTCTCCCTCCAGAACACTTGATAATAAATATAATGTGGTAAGAGTAGGGGAGGCTTTGATTATGAATTTAAAAAAGTATAATATCAATGTACTTCATAGTAAAACTATTCATGATAAGGACTACAACAGTTCCTATGTCAAATCCCTTAATACACTGTCAAATTACGTGGAAAAATACCCCACACTCAAAATGACTATTGATCTTCACAGGGATGCAGCAGGCAATGATAAGCTCAGGGTGGCAAAAAACATAAAAGGGAAGGACTATGCCCAAATTATGTTTGTTATTGGTACTGATTCTAAGCTTGATAATCCCAAATGGAGAGAAAATCTCAAGCTTGCATTAAAAGTTCAGTCGCGTTTAAATGAAATAGCACCAGGTATAGCAAAGCCCACTTATATAAGTAAAAACAGATATAACCAGCATTTGACCAATGGATCGGTTATTATTGAAATTGGCGGTGACGGTAATGCAATTGCCGAATGTGTCAGGAGTACAAATTATCTTGCTCAGGCTATAAATGATGTTGTATATAAAAACAAATACTAATATTTATGACTAAATTTCATACTGCCGGTCAAGAATAAGTATCATCAGAATGTTTTGGAGGCAGCTTTGGCAAGAAAAGTAAGATTTCGAAATCAAAGACTATACAACTTAAGAATATTAGTAGTATCAATATTGTTTTTGTTAATTGTAAGCGGCGGACTGTTTGTTGTCGATATTAGTAAAAGCTATGTTCTTTACGGTCATGCAAAATTGGAGATAATTAGAGTTCAGGAAATCGGTCAGGATATTTATCAGCTTTCAATTTTGAATAATAACTATAATGTTAATTTAAAATACCTGAAAAGAGATATCTTTAAGTTTAAAAATTTATTTAGCAATTCAGGTAAAAACATGTAACTTTTTTGTTACCCTTACGTCTGATTATTATGTTAACATTACACCAGATGGCGCTATACAGTACAATCAACAGAAGATAAAATGTTAATTTAAGAAAGGATTGATGTAATGAAAAAGCTATTATCATATGTTCTGGTACTAATATTATTTCTAACTGTATTTTCTTCTTATGGAGAGGCTGCTACTAGAGAAAATGTCAAAGTTGAGGCTCGGAAAATTGAAACAACAGAAGATGATTTGAGTATTAGAATCATTTATCCATATTTGAGCGGTTTTTATGCAGCAGAAAAATTGAATGATACATTTCTTAAAAATAATATCAATTCAATAGGATATATAAGAGAGGCTTATGGCTATATCAAAGAGTTGAAGGAACAGCAGAAAAAAGACCAAGAGGAAGTAAGCAGTATAGGTGTTTCACTGGAGTCCTTTTTTGACTATAACTTCAGCGGAAATATTATGTCTCTGATTTTCAATTCCTATGATTACACAGGCGGAGCTCATGGGATTGCGTACAAGGATAGCTTCACCGTAAATACAAAGACAAATGAAATATACAATAATTTCGGTTCTCTGTTTAACAGCAGCAGCAATTACAAAAAGGTCATTTTAGAGAAGATTAACAAGCTCATAGATAAAGAAAAGGATATGTATTTTGATGATGCAAAGAAAACCGTTGCAGCAAGGAACAGTGACTATAAATTCTATATTGACGGAAATAAACTGGTAATATATTTCGGATTATATGAACTAAGGCCCTATGCAGGAGGGATGTCGGTATTTGAAATAAATGCAAAGGAATTGAAAGGTCTCCTAAAAAGTGATATTTACAATCAGATGATTAATGCGAAACCTCTTGAGAAGGTCAGATATAACGGTACAAGTATGAACCCTCAGCCGACTGTTTATGAGAAGGAGTACTCATTAATGGTTCCTCTGAAAACCATAGCCGAACTGCTGGGCTACAAGGTGTCATGGAACGGTGAAAAGGGTTGGGCTGTAGACGACGGATATATAAAAAATAAAGTAAACAGCTATTATTCAAGTAAAACCGGTGAAAAGACTCAGTTGGGTTTAGCACCACAAGCAAAAGGAAATACCATGTATGTACCATCCAGCTATTTCTCACAAGTTCTGAAGGAAGAGGTATACTATGACGGGGAAGCATTAAGAATTTTTAATATTGATGATGAGAAGCAAAGTTTGTTTGATAAGCAAATTGTAAAATTTATTGAACCTGTTACGGCAGATAACGCTGTTGAATTGTATGCTGAAGCTATAGTAAGTAGAAACGGAGCACTTCAGTACGCATTGTATTCAGATACTCTTAAGGCTGCTAAAAAGGATGAACTGGAAGAATTGAACTGGGTTACAGGAGTATCAAGTCCATGGGCTTCAAGCTATGATATTAAAAAGACCGGTGAGAATTCTTTCGATTTAGTTTTCCAATGGGAAACTTCAGCTGGAAAAGAACCTGATACAGTTACAAAAGTCAAAGTTACAAAAATACCAAATCAGGAGAAATGGAGAATCACAGAAGTAAAGTAATAGGCAAGAATTGGTTAACCTATAAAGCATTAAAACAGTCAACTGCTTGATGGACTCTTTCCCTCCATCAAGCAGTTGACTGTTTTCTTCTTTTTCCGGTAATAATAACAGGGACCGCAAGTTTTCTGCGGTAATAACGTCAAAGGAAGATAATTGTGCCGCATTTCACCGCAACGTAAAACCCGTTGCGGCTTATGCCGGGCTATGCTATAATTAATTGCTAACTATAATGAGAGATTTTTAACAAGCTGGTGGAGGATTTGGAATGCCAAGTGAAAGACAAAAATATATTAGAAATTTTTGCATCATTGCTCATATAGACCATGGAAAATCAACTCTTGCAGACAGATTACTGGAGAAAACCGGTGTGCTTACTTCCAGAGAAATGCAGGAACAGGTTCTTGACAATATGGAGCTTGAAAGAGAAAGAGGTATTACGATTAAGGCACAGGCAGTGCGAATGGTTTACCAGGCACCGGATGGACATGAGTATATTTACAATTTAATTGACACTCCGGGTCATGTTGATTTTAATTATGAGGTTTCACGAAGCCTCGCAGCCTGTGAAGGTGCTATTCTTGTAGTTGACGCGGCACAGGGAATTGAAGCTCAGACCCTTGCCAACGTGTATCTGGCTCTTGAACACAATTTGGAGATCATGCCTGTTATTAATAAAATAGATCTTCCAAGTGCTCAACCGGATGTTGTAAAAAAGGAAATTGAAGACGTTATTGGTCTTGATGCTTCTGAAGCACCCATGGTGTCAGCTAAGAACGGTATAAATATGGAAGAGGTTCTTCAAAAAGTTGTTCATATGATTCCGTGTCCCGAAGGTGATGAAGATGCTCCACTAAGGGCATTGATTTTTGACTCCTTTTATGACAGCTACAAGGGAGTAATTGTATACATGCGAGTAAAGGAAGGTACTGTTAAAAGCGGTGATACCATTCGTATGATGTATACTAAAAAAGAATTTGTAGTTACGGAGTTAGGGTATCTGAGACCGGGAGGACTATCTCCGGCAAATGAGCTGAAAGCGGGGGATGTTGGATATATAGCCGCAAGCATTAAGAATGTCCGCGACACAAGAGTCGGAGATACTATAACATTAGTGGATAAACCGGCTACGGAACCGCTGCCCGGTTATAAAAAGGTTAATTCCATGGTGTTTTGTGGGATTTATCCTGCTGATGGTTCAAAATATGGTGATTTAAGAGACGCTCTGGAAAAACTACAGCTTAATGATGCTGCACTTACTTTTGAGCCGGAATCTTCAGTGGCACTTGGTTTTGGATTCAGATGTGGATTCCTTGGACTTCTTCATATGGAAATCATTCAGGAGAGACTTGAACGAGAGTATAACTTTGATCTTGTAACTACTGCGCCAAGCGTTATTTACAAGGTTACAACAACAGACGGTGATGTGCTGACAATAGATAATCCAACAAATCTTCCACCTATTACTGAAATTGATATGATGGAGGAACCAATTGTAAAAGCTACGATTATGGTTCCTACAGAATATGTTGGTAACATAATGGAACTTGCGCAGGATAGGAGAGGCGTATACAAGGATATGTCCTATATTGATGAGGGCAGAGCTATGCTAACCTATGAGATGCCTTTGAATGAAATAATCTACGACTTCTTTGATGCACTTAAATCCAGAACAAAGGGATACGCTTCCTTTGATTACGAACTGATTGGCTATAGAGAATCTGATCTTGTAAAACTTGATATAATGTTGAACGGTGAAGTCGTTGATGCGTTATCCTTCATAGTTCATAGAGAAAAATCAGTCTCCAGGGGAAGAAGAATGTCTGAAAAGCTAAAGGAATCTATTCCAAGGCAGATGTTTGAAATACCTATTCAGGCATGTATCGGTGGTAAGATCATTGCTCGTGAAACTGTTAAGGCATTCAGAAAGGATGTTCTTGCAAAGTGCTATGGTGGTGATATCACCAGAAAAAGAAAGCTGCTTGAAAAGCAGAAGGAAGGTAAAAAGCGTATGCGCCAGGTAGGCTCAGTAGAAGTGCCCCAGGAAGCATTTATGAGCGTATTGAAACTTGACTGATAATTTTTACTGATAATTATATATTTTAATTTAGGGGCATTGGATTCACCAATGCCTCTTTTAACAAGTAAAAATGAAAACAGGCATCAAAAACATAACCATCAAACGGGGGGCTTAATTTTGTCGCAGCAATATATTGAATGGCTTAAAAAACATTTTACGGAAACCTATAAGACACCTATTCTCGAGAATTTTCTTGAACTTGAGATAGTAACAATTGAAGAGGGTCAAGTAACATATACATCAAAGATAATCGATAAGCATTGCAATATGTACGGGTTTGTTCACGGCGGTACTCTGGCTTCTATATCGGATATAGCTATGGGGGTTGCTTGTATTACTCATGGAAAACGGGTAGTAACAATTGATATGAATGTAAGTTATATAAAGAATACACCTGTAGGAAGTTCCATAACAGCAATAGGCAGTGTTATAAGCAATGGAAGGACAATTATGAGAGCCTCGGGTGAAATATATAATGATCAGAAGCAGCTTCTTGTAAAGTCACAAGCCTCATATTTTGTTACTGGAGATTTTAGTATGAAGGCTCAGATTGAGGAAAAATAAAGACAATATTATTTATTATTAATTTATGAAATACATTTTTAATAGACTAAATATTAATTTTTATCCTAAGCTCACGCCATCTATTCAACACACCCGCATATCTATTCCTTTTTCTTAGCACATAGGGTTTAATTCCGATGTTAAAGATTATTGTCTGAAGAACTCTCCTGGAGAAGGGGGTTCTATTACTCATCAGCGCGTCATGGAAATGCTTGGAGCCGGCCTGTAATTTTTTTATAATTACCTCATTCTGTAATAGATTATCGTTGAATTGTACTTTTATTCTCAGATTTAGGGTATATTTTGAGCCTGAAAATAGAAATAGTCTCTTAATTACGCTTAATGCCGTACTCCCACCTCTGTTTTCGTATGTTACAACTGCAAATGTGGTTTTGGACTTTAAAAGCTGTTCAATTACAAAATGTCCACGGTCAATCAGCAGTTTCAATTGTGCAGGTACATTACTTGCGTATACCGGAGAACCGATAATCAACCCGTCGGCGTCAGCTATTTGGTTTGAAAGCTTTTCTATATCGTCATCCATAATACATTTTCCTGACTCAAAACACTTGCAGCAGCCTTTACAGAAATTGAGCTGAAAATCAGAAATATGGTAGTGTTTTATTTCAACGTCAGAATATTGTGATAGATTATATAAAATTTGCTCTAATACCTTTGCTGTAGCTCCGTTTTTTCTGGGACTTCCATTTACTATAACAATTTTCATAAGGTCCTCCATACAAATTCATTAATTAATTATTTGAATACCCTTTAGTACAGAATTATTTACTTCAGGAAAGGTTGACTAAATGTCACACTTGTGACACTTAGTAATAAATAGTATAATTAAATACGTTAAGTACGTCAATGTAATAGCTGAAACTGCTACATTTAAGGTAAAAATGTGACATTGAAAGGATAGTATTATGAAAGAGAAAGTAAATCCCCTAACAGTCCAATCTAAAAACTGGTTAGCTGATGCGTTGCTAAAACTGATGCAAAATAAAAATTTTAATGACATTTCTATCAAGGAAATAGCAGAAAAGGCTCAGCTGGACAGACGAACCTTTTACCGACATTTTAGCACAAAAGAAGAGCTTCTAGCTTACTATATTGATAATCTGAGTAAAGAGTATTTCTCAGTTCTATTTTCAAATCAAAACATCTCAATTTATAACATAACTAAAATGTATTTTGAATTTTGGACGAGGCATATTCATTTCCTAACTGCTATTAATAATAATAATTTACAGGTTCTTTTACTTAATTCTTACAATCAATATATGCCTGAATTGTACAAAAAAATTAATTCTAAAAGATATTTGAATGTTGGTCAGGTTAATTATAACGCAGCAGCCGAGAGGTTTTCTATGGAGCCTATGAGTTATAAATACGGTTTAAACTTTAAAATAGGTGGTTTTTGGAACATACTTTTTGAATGGATTAAAGACGAAAATAGAACAGAACCTGATGAAATGGCCAGAATCATTTCGGACTTTATGGAGAATGGCATGTTTTTATAATGTTAGCCTGTGATTCCATAGAACTATCATCAACCTGTATTTTTCGAGATGATTCGATATTAATTTTCATAATTTTACAAAATGCTGTTTGAAATATCTTTAATTTAGTATATACTTTCTATATGCTGTAACTATAGATAAATAGAGGAGTTAAATGCTATGTTCAAGAATCTGAACGTTTTTTACAAGGTTTTAATACTTGCTGTGCTGTTACTGTTACTACTGCTTGGTCAGGGGACAGTATCATATGTTTTTCAGCAGAGGGTGAATTCTGGAATAGACACCATTTATAGTAACTATCTTAAGGGTACAGAGTATATAAATAACATAAGAGCAAATTCTCGTGCTAACGAGGCAAACCTTCTGTATATAATATTGAACATTGACGACAAAACTGCTCAAAAAGAAAAACTTCAGATTTTAGAAGACAGGTCTCGGGCCATAGAAGCTGATTTGGCAAGCCTGAAGGAATTAGAAATAGAAAATATTGGCGTTGATGCAATATCATCGGCGTCACAGAATGTAGGAAAATTTAACGAGGTTCGGGATGAAATTATTAAACTGGCTATGGACGGTGACCAGGCAGGTGCATTGAAATTATTTAATGCAAATGTAAAATATTTAAATGATTATCAAATGCAATATCAGCAGTTATCTAAAGATATTGGAGATTTATCTGCCTCAGTATATAACGAAAGTGAGCAAAATGAACAAACAGCGAAAATATCATTAGTAATGACTTTTGTTATTGCTGCCGTTTTTGGTATTATAGCCACATATTTAATAGCCAGATCCATTTCAAAACCCCTTATGTATTCTGCAGAGCATCTGAAAATTATTGGTACCGGAGACCTTACAGGAAAAATTCCGAAGGCTTTAGTAAATAAGAAGGATGAAATAGGTCAAATAACCAATTCAATAAGCAAAATGCAGGAATCGCTAACTAAAATACTCAGTACGGTTATATTCGAGGCTGAAAAATCAAAACAGTCAATTGATGTTGCAAATAATAAAATGTCGGAATTAAACTCCGAAGTAATAGATATAACCGATACCGCACAGCAATTGTCGGCTGTCATGCAGCAAACAGCCGCTTCAACTGAGGAAATGACATCAGTTGCATATGAAATTGAGTCAGCCGTGGAAAACGTTGCCTCAAAGGCGGAGGAAGAGGTGCGAATAGCAACAGATATTAATCTGAGAGCTCAATCAATTAAAGAAAAAGCTACTGACTCTCTAAACGAGACCAGACAATTGTTTGAAAATTCACAGGACAAACTGAACCGGTCATTACATGATGTTAATAAAGTAGATCAGATGATAGAAATGTATGGGACAATTTTAGGTATAAGTGACCAAACTAATTTGCTTGCCTTAAACGCCGCAATTGAAGCAGCTAGAGCAGGTGAACACGGTAAAGGTTTTTCTGTTGTTGCTGAGGAGATAAGAAAGCTTGCTGACGAATCAAAGAGCATAGTATCAAGGCTTCAGAGCGTTACAAACCAGATTACTGTTTCGGTAAGAGATTTGGCAGAAAGCTCCAGTAGCATTCTCAGTTTTGTTAATGAAAAAGTATTCGCTGATTATGCTTTACTTATTGAAACAAGCGAGCAATACAGTCAGGATGCAATGTACTATTATGATAACTCAACAGACTTAAGTACCACCTGTGAGAAGCTACTCACTTCAATACATAACATGGTAACCGCTATCAGTGAAATAGCAAAGGCATCAAATGTTGGTTCTGAAGATATAGGCATAATTGCAAATAAGGCTCAGGTCATTGTCGAAAGGTCTTCAGAGGCTAAAGATCTGACAGACAACATTAAGCAGGGTACTGATAGAATGCTGGAGCAGGCGCTGGTATTTACAATAGAAAAATAGTTAGAGATTAATAATAAAGATTTATATAACATAAAGTAAAAGGCAAGCAGGGAAAATAAACTTTGCTTGAATTTTTTATTTTAACCACAATTACACACGGTTTGTTATATATGGATTTATTGACCGTTAAGGCTGAAAGTATGGTAAGTGAAATTGAAGCAATAGCACAGAAGGTGACTAAAAAAGCTCTTGCGGGTTTTAGTAATATGGAAGAACAGCAAATGTTCAGGTCATTAAATATAATTATTGCGAACTTATCTGAGGAGGTACAATAAAATGACATGGAGTCAGGAATTTTTAAGGGCGTTATAATTGGCATTGGGATGTTTTGAAATAGTAGTTGAAATGATGTTGAAACATTTATTTTATTCAGGTAATTAATTTTTCCAAATTTTCAATAAAGTCTGGTCGAATAGTTTTTTTTGTTAAGGTAAAAATAATAAAATAAATCAGTTTGGGACAACTAATTATTAAATCAGTTGAACCTTGGATTTCATCAAATGCACTTTATTTCGCTGTACAGTTTAACTATTACATCAAAAATGTGAAAGGATGGATCTGATGAAAGCTGTGATTATGGCAGGCGGTGAAGGGTCACGCTTAAGACCGTTAACCTGTAATCGTCCTAAGCCTATGGTACCAATTGCTAACAGGCCAGTTATGGAACATATAATTGAAGTATTAAAAAAGTATGGTATTAGAGATATTGCAGTTACCCTTCAGTATATGCCCGAAATTATTAAAGACTATTTTGGTGATGGAAGTGAGTTTGGAGTAAACTTGAATTATTTTACCGAAGATATTCCTTTGGGTACAGCCGGTAGTGTAAAAAATGCAGAAAAATTTCTGGACGAAACTTTTATAGTAATAAGTGGTGATGCACTGACAGATATAAATCTTGATAAGGCACTTGCTTTTCACTGGAACAGGGAGGCAATTGCAACACTTGTGCTCAAAAGAGTGGAAAGCCCTGTAGAATATGGTGTAGTTGTCACCGACAAAGCGGGGAAGATAACACGTTTTTTGGAAAAACCAAGCTGGGGTGAGGTATTCAGTGATACTGTCAATACCGGGATTTATGTCCTGAATCCGGAGATATTAAATTATATAAAGCCTAATCAAATGTTTGATTTCAGCAAGGATGTTTTTCCGGAACTATTGAAAGAAAACCGCCCCATGTTCGGGTTTGTTACAGAGGATTATTGGTGTGACATTGGAGATCTGGAAGCATACGTTAGTGTACACAACGATATTTTGGATAAAAAAGTAGACATAAGAATAGATGCAAAAGAAATCCGCCAGGGAGTCTGGGCTGGTGATGGTGCAGTAATTTCAAAGGAGGCAAGCATAAAACCTCCTGTTTTTATCGGTAAAAACACTATTATAAGAGAAGGCTGCAGTGTTGAAAGCTACACCGTAATCGGAGATAACAATCACCTGTTCGAGGGCAGTTCAGTAAAGAGGAGCATATCCTGGAAGGGCTGCGTGGTAAAGGGATATGCTCAAATAAGAGGCAGTGTTCTCTGTAACAAGGTTCAGATTAATTCAAGAGCATCTGTTTTCGAAGGTTCTGTTGTTGGCGATAATTGTATTCTGGGTAAACATGCCACTGTTAAGCCAGGTGTGAAAATTTGGCCTAATAAAAAAATAGATTATGATACTGACGTATACACAAATTTGGTCTGGGGATCAAAATTCACTAAGAACCTTTTTGGAAACAGGGGAATTTTAGGTGAAATAAATGTAGATATTACTCCTGAATTTGTTTCCAGGCTTGGAGCCACCTATGGCTCAATCTGTAAGAAGGATGCAAAAGTCGGTGTAAGCTGTGATGATATCGATGCCTTACAAATGTTAAAGAATTCTTTGATATCAGGTTTACTCTCTACCGGTGTTGAAGTATATGATATTGGGACAACTCTGCTCCCGATAACAAGGTCTGCTATAAGATTTTACGGCCTTAACGGAGGTATCCATATCACAGCGTCAGATCAGGAACAGGATATGCTTGTAATTGATATACTGGATAATTTCGGAAGCAATATCGAAAGGGGAGAAGAACGTAAAATAGAAAACTCCTTTATACGGGAAGATTTCTTTAGGTGCATGCCGAGTGAAGTTAAACCTATTGTGATTATTCCTGAGCACAGTGTTTTTTACAGTCAGAGTATTTTGAACAGCGTTCAATCAGAGACTCATAACTACAACCTGGCAATTATTGTTAAGTCGAAGCTTGTTAAGAAGGTTTTAGATAGAATTCTGAGCGAGCTGGAGTGTGATTACAGCTTTATTGATCCAAAGCTGTATGGCCATTATAGAAGAAATGAAAACATGTTTTCTGAGATAAAATTGCTTACTTCTGCTGTAAAACAGGATAAATTCGATTTTGGAGTTTATTTTGAAAACTCCAGTGAGAAAATGATGCTTGTTGATGCTAAAGGCAGGGTCATTTCGGATGATTTGTTTATGGCACTTATAAGCCTTATACATTTAAAGTCCACCAGAGGAAATACCGTTGTCGTACCTTTAAATACAAGCAGTGTTATTGAAAGAATTGCTCGAGAACATGAGGGAAATGTAATAAGGACAAAAACTTCTACTCAGGAAATCATGAAAAAAATGTTATGTGCCAGTGATGAAATGAGTATAGATTTTTTCTCTATGAACTTTGATGCAGTTGCAGGTTTAGTAAAAATTATTGACTATATGGCTCAACATAGGGTAAAGCTTGACCAATTGGTAGACATGATACCAGATTTTCATATTCTAAAAAAAGAAGTGAAATGTCCATGGTCAGCAAAGGGAAAGGTTATAAGGGCCATCATTGAAGAAAATGACCAGGACAAGATAGAAACCACAGAAGGTGTTAAGATATTTGGTGACAAGGGTTGGGTATTGGTGCTTCCTGATGCAGAAAAACCTGTTTGCAGGGTCATAGGTGAAGGCGTATCTGAAGAATATACCAACGAACTCATAGATATATATGTGAATAAAGTTAAGTCAATAAGCCAGGATAATGTTAGCAGTAGCTGATATTTGATTTTAATAAAGGATGCTTAAAAACAGTTAGAGGAATTCTATGACAAGAGAATTCCTCTAACTGTTTTGTGTCCGACACATTTTTATGAGCTGTTCAGGAGTACACTAGTACGAGTGTTACATAAATCTTTAGGTATGCGACACCCCCTTGTTTATTTGAACTTTCGTGAATGCAAGGTTATAATTAATATAAAGCAAGGCGACTCATTATTCATCACGGGGGTTCGTATGACTGTTAAAAAATTTATTACACTATTATTGTGCTTGGTTATTGTATGTTTATGCTGGAGTTCCTCGGTCAGTTCTATAGGTGCGGTAGCATTGAATAAAGCATTGTATGTTGCATTGGGAGACTCTATTACATCAGGTTATGGACTTGCAAGTTTTACCAATAATGATGTAAACAATAGAAACAGCCTCGATAATTACGTAACAAGACTTGGTAAGGCGCAGGGCATTAAGACAATAAACCTTGGAGTTGAAGGGATTGACAGCACAGTTTTCCTAAAGGCAATAAGCAATCCTGTTACAAAGGAACAAAAGGCAGAGGTAGCACAAATAAAAAAAGCAGGCCTTATATCACTTTCTATAGGTGGCAATAACATTTTTATACCTTTATTAAACTCGGTAAATGATAGGGTCGGAAATGGAAAGAGTATATTTAATGCAGATGCTTCAGATATTCAGAAGGCTGTTATCAGCCTGCTTTTTAACCAAGACGCATTAGATAAACTTAAAGCCAACATATCTCAAGGGGCAGAGGTTTTTTCAGGGAATGAAAGATTACATAAAACCGGAGATTTCACAAAAATAATCAATACATTAAAAACTTTAAACCCAAAGGCAAATATAATTGTACAGACAATTTATAACCCTTTTGATTTTATTTTACCCGATACCATAAATAAGGCTATTTTATCTATGAACGCAGAAATAATTAAGGCTTCGGACAATGGTAAGAATTATAGGGTAGCTGATGTTTACTCTGCCTATGCAAAAGCTGGAAAAGATATTCGTCTGATAAATGCTCAAAGCGGAAAATCTTTTGATCCTCATCCTACAAAGAAGGGGCACGAAGTTATTTATACACTTATGTTTTATGAATTGAATGGAAAAGTCCCTTATAAAGTCAACTCAAATGTAGTAAAGGGAAAGTCTGCATACTCGGTTGCCGACGGTGAATTCAGCGTGACTATAACACCTGACAAGGGCTACAAGCTGCCGAAAACTATAGTCCTGACAATAGGTAAAAGTGTAAAACACACACTAGAATTAAAAAATGGTGCGGCAGCTGTTCCCATAGCAGGTGTTAACGGGGATATAACTATAACTGCTGTGTGCTCCAGGTAGGGAGTTTATAAGCTGATGAAATTTCTGGAGCCAACGAAGGTTTTCTCGTTGAAGGGGGCAGTAGTGCCCCCTAGCGGACAAGATAATTTGTGAGCAATGACAGAGTAATTTGAATGGCAATTAAACAGCTTTAGAAAAGCAAATTTCTTGTTTATTACATTTCCCCGACAGGGTCATAGGTTCTTTCTGTGATAGGTTCAAAATAAAAATCTATGTACATTGGAGTTTTTCCGTTTAGGTCGGAAGCCTTGACTGGTGAGGTATAAAATGCAATTCTGTACTCGAATTCAGGTTCTTTTACACCATCGCAAGCATTTTTATCATAGGGCAGATCTTCAACCTTGTAAATACCTTTAGTTTCCATCTGCTTAATAAACCAGTTCATTTCATCATTATCATTTACATCCATGCAGGGGATATTACCTTTTCTCATTTCATCTATTATTAGTGACATTTCACCTGTTTGAAATCTGACTTCATAAAACATTGAATAATTCCTCCTTGGGTTGTTATTTACAATATATTTTGTTTATTTGTTGTTCTGAAAAATTATATTATAACTATACCACATAATAAACCAGGTAATCAAAAAACTTAGACTTGGGTTAAATATTGGCTGCAAATTAGATTAAATATTGGTTAAACATAAAACGGAGGCACATAATGAGAGTATTCTTTGCTATAGAATTTAATAACGAAATTAAAGATTATTTATTCTCCCTTCAACAGGATTTAAGAAAGTATTGTATTGGAGGTAACTATTCACACCGTGAGAATTTTCATCTGACTTTAAGGTTTATTGGTGAGCAGAACTTCCAACAGGTTGAAAATCTAAAAAAGGTTCTGAAGGAAGTAGCTACTGACACTTCTCCATTTGAACTCAGGCTAGCTAATACCGGGTCGTTTAATAAGGGTAGTAAAAAAATTATATGGGCAGGACTTGGTAGGAGCATTGAATTACAAAACTTATATCAAAGGCTTGAGATTTCTCTTGAAAAGACCGGATATCAAAAGGAGGGTAGAGCCTATAGTCCGCATATCACTCTTGCCAGGGAGGTTAGAATTGGAGAAGCTGCCGTGGATATTTCAAAAACTTCTATAAGCAGCCCTCCCATAATAGTAAGAGCTATATCACTTATGGAGAGTGCAAGAATAAATAATAAACTGACTTATGCAGCGCTGGACCGTGCCGAGCTGTTTTAGAATTGATTTAAGGTTAATTTATTATTGCAGCAGTTTGAAATACCAAATATTTTTGAAGGACCAAAAATATTTCCAGACAAGTAAATTCAATTGAACTGACCCATCCAAAATGGTAAAATGGAATTCTGGAAAGCAGAAAGCTTTGATTTAAATAAAGCCCGACTTTGGAGGAAGGTTGAAGGAAATGAAAAATATAATTAGAGGTGTTTGTCTTGCAGTTGCAATTGCTTTAATGACGTCAGGTACATATGCTGCAAATGATAAAAACCTGAAGATTGACGGAAAACAGATAAATGGTGCAGTAAAGGTAATTAACGGCAAAGAGTATGTTCTTGTTGATAGTCTCAGGGGTAATCTTGAAGGAGTTACAGTTACAAGAACTGATACGGCTATAGAAATAAGCAATACTGACAGAATAACGGGTATAGTTGACAAAGTCAGTCCTTCTGTTGTGGGAATAATTGGAAAACTTAAAGAGAGCAGTTATGATTACAGTGAATATACAGACAATCTTATATTCGGCACTGGGGTTATTTACAGAAGTGACGGATACATAATAACAAATGCACATGTCGTAAAGGAAATGGATTCCATTGTTGTTGTTCTATCCAACAGTAAAGCCTATAAAGCTCGATTAAAAGCTATTGACGACAATCTGGACCTAGCGGTAATTAAAATCGATAAGGGAGGGCTTACTCCGGCAGTTTTTGGAGATATGTCAAGCGTTAAGGTAGGGCAGGAGGTAGTTGCCATTGGTACGCCTTTATCCTTTAATTTAAGAAACTCCGCAACAAAAGGTATAATCAGTGGTATGAACCGATCAACCGACGGTGAAAACAAATTTATTCAATCAGATGCGGCTATAAACGGTGGTAACAGCGGAGGACCTCTGGTTAATATGAAAGGGCAGGTAATTGGAATTAATTCGGTTAAGCTAATAGGTTTTGGTGTTGAAGGCTTGAATTTTTCCATCCCGGTTGATACTGTCAAGTATGCAATAAGTCATTTTGAAAAATTCGGAAAAATCAAGAGGCCTTATATGGGAATAGTCTTCTCTGAGAGCATAACCTCCCAGTATGGTTTGCCCAGTGCCGTTGAAGGTTTGACTATACGTGATATAATATCAAATTCTCCAGCTGAACAATACGACATACAGATTGATGACAAGCTGCTTTCTGTAAATGATATAAAGGTTAATTCAATAATTGATTACAATGAGGAAATAAAAAAATATTTGCCTGGTGACAGGGCAAAGTTTAAACTGGTTCGGGACGGCAAACAACTGAATGTTAATGTTGTTTTCGGTGAAAAGTAATTATATTGTAAAATAAGGATGTGCTTATATGAAAAATTCTGTTAACATTCAAAGAGCTCTTGTAAGTGTACTTGTAATGTTCTCTTTACTGATAACCTGTCTGCTAAATACTTACGCAGTCAATAACGATAAACTTGTACTTGAGCTCAAGGTAGGCAGTGCCTCTGCAAAAATAAACGGTACGGCTACCAAGCTTGAGAAACCTTACATATCAAATAAAATATATATGGTACCGTTGGAATGGTTTACAACAGCCATCGGAGCGGATGTTAATAAAAAGTCAGATAAAATAATTAAAATTATTTACTGCGAAAGGAATCTTGAATTAACTGTAGGAACAACTGACTACATATCCAATCTGGAGAAAAAAAAGCTGCCAATCGCACCAGTAGTAAAGAATAAGTCAACTATGGTTCCTCTGGAGTTTATATCCTCGAATTTTCCTGTCACAGTAACCAGTGATCAGAACAAAGGAACAATAAAGATTGTATTGGAGGATGACGGTGCATTAAGCGACCTTTCTTTTCTCACAGGTGGAATCACCAGTCCCAAAGTTGGTAACAGCTACTATGGATGGAGCTTAAGTATTCCAGCGGGATCCAGGATTATATCCAACAGCTTCAAGTCAGACAAGGTGGGTATTACTAATGAAAGCAGAAGTCTGTATTTTGAAATAGCAGTTGAGAATAAAAAAAGCCGAAAGCTTCAAGAACTATATAATACAATTGTTTATAGCAGTACTGTAAGAAGTGCAGAATTAAATCTGAAAGCTGCAGTTCCGTATTTTCAGTATACCAGATTAACCGAATTTGACGAATCATTACTGGTCAAGGTTTTCGACAAGGGTGATTACTTTTATTATTTCACTATTAATTCCTATGATAATTCGGTTACTCCAGAAAAGCTATTAACCGATAAATATTATCAGAATATCGTCAACTCCTTCAGTCTCAATTACATGGGGGCTGTTATTGGTGTTGAGGATGTTTCAAAAATCAGACAGGGTAAGGCCAGTTTCTATAACTATTTAGTCTTAAGCATAAACACAAAATATTTGCCCTGGTCTGTTGATGTACCAGCAAAGTGGGATAAACTTCTTTCAAATGATGATCCTATGGAAACCTGCCTAGGTCTTGACAGTACTCATTATATGAAAATAACAATGAACAACTTAAAGGATGAGGAAGCTCTTGATGAATATGTAGATAAAATTGTTAGAAAATATAAAAACAATTTTAATCCTGAAGTATATAGTTTTATTAGTGACGATTATACAACAGCAGCAGGAAATGCTGCGAGATCCCTTAAGTTCAGAATAAAACAGGTTAATAAAGCTTATATTATGGAAGAACTATATTTTACCAAAGGACCTTTTGTTTATGAGATAACTGTTAAACTGCCGGAAAGTGATCATGATAAATATATAAATGAATTTATAGAAACAATTAACCACATGAACTTCTATTCGTTCAATGAGGAGGAATTGATCAGTGATATAGAAAAATACAATAACAAAAACCTCGGAGTAAGAGTTTCACAAAAGGATGACTTGTTTGAGTACGTTAACAAGAACTTTAACTGGAGCATCAAGCTTCCGGGTTTCTGGACAAAAGCAGGTAATGATGATGACAGTTCTATTACCTTTACAAATCCGGATACAAATTCAAACGTTATTGTCTACTCTATTGAAAACTCCTCATTATTAAAATCGTTGAGCGATGAAGAAAAATTTAGTATTATGAGAACCTTAAAAAAAGTATATGAGACTACTCCTGTTCAGACTGCAGTTACCGAAAAGGGCTATCAGATGAGGGTTTACACATATAAAGTTGAAAGTGTTGATCTGGATTTCTTCTCTGAAGTGAAATGTTACTGCTTTGAAGCAGAAAATTATTCCTACTGTTTTTTAACAAGCGTTCCAGAACTCACGGCAACAGACAAAGCTGTGAAGGAAGTTGAGGATATATGGAAATCCTTTACAATATCAAAAAAGTAAACCTATTTAGGAAGTTTATTTAGTAAGCCTTTTTAATGATGTTATAACATTTTGAATGCATTACGGATTTAACTGATTAACTGTAAGAGAGACTCCGCCCATTGCGATAAAGGATATGTTATTCAATACTTTTAGTGGGCACAATGGTTGCTCATGGAGGTTAATATTATGAGAGACAAGATACAGCCTCTGGCATATAGAATGTCGCCAAGGACAATAGAAGAATTTGTTGGGCAAAATCATATAATCGGCAAGGATAAAATGCTGTACAGGATGATAAAGGCCGATAGAATTACATCGATAATTCTGTATGGTCCGCCGGGTACTGGGAAGACCTCTTTAGCCAGAATTATTGCTAATACTACACAGTCCAACTTTGAAAAGCTAAATGCTGTAACCTCAGGTGTGGGCGATATTAAAAGGATTGCGGCAGATACGAAAAATACTATGCTCAATCCAAATGGAAGAACGGTCTTGTTTGTAGACGAAATACACCGCTTCAACAAATCCCAGCAGGATGCACTGCTGCCATTTGTTGAGGACGGATCGATTGTACTGATAGGTGCAACCACTGAAAACCCTTTCTTTGAGGTTAATAAGGCACTTATTTCAAGATCAACCGTCTTTATGCTGAAGCCTTTGGAGCAGGAAGATATAAGAAAGCTGCTGGTAACTGCCATAAGTGATAAGGAAAGAGGCCTTGGGAATTATAATATTAGTATTACCGATGAGGCACTGGAGTATTTAAGTGAAGTATGCTCCGGCGATGCGCGTACAGCACTAAATTCCATAGAGCTGGCCGTTCTGACCTCGGAGCTCGGTACAGACGGCTGTATTGAAATAAACTTGAAAACCATTGAAGAATGTGTCCAGAAAAAAGCTATCCGTTTTGACAAAAACGGTGAGGAGCACTATGACAACATCAGTGCATTTATAAAATCCATGAGAGGCAGTAGCCCGGATGCGGCAGTGTTTTATCTGGCCAGGGCCTTGTATGCCGGAGAGGATGTTGAGTTTCTTGCCAGAAGAATAATTATATGTGCCTCGGAAGATGTGGGTATGGCCAATCCAACAGCCTTGCAGGTGGCTGTTGCTGCTGCACAGGCGGTAAAAATGATAGGAATGCCCGAGGCAAGGATAATTCTTGCACATGCGGCAGTTACGGTGGCGTGCAGTCCAAAATCGAACTCTGCGTATATGGCTATTAATAGAGCATTGTCTGATGTTGAAGCAAAAAATACAGGAAGTGTTCCCATGCACTTGCGAAATGCTGCAGCGAAGGGTATGGAACAGTTGGGCTATGGACAAGGTTATAAATATGCCCATGACTATAAGAACAATATAGTTAAGCAGGAATTTTTCCCTGAAGAAATGAAGGGCACCACATATTACAATCCGACAGCGAATGGCTATGAAGCCAAAATAAGAGACTGGTTGGAGAAATGGAGAGAACAGTAATGTTAAGAAGAGTATTGGCGTGGGTGTTAATTGTAGGTTTTGTTTTTCTGTTATTAAACATAGCATTTTTTCATGTATTCCAGATGCAAAGCGTGGCATTATACGCAATAATAGCTGTTTGGTTTATATTTTCAAACAAACCTATGTCCAGCAACAAGATAATTAAGACTGCAGAACCTATCAACACCGAAGGTATGAATGCTGACCCTGAGGTTTCGGAAAAAAATAATGAAGCAGGAATAGAAAATTCAGAACAGAACGATGAAGATAAACAAAACAATTAATATAGAATAATTATTCGACCTCTGTAAATACTATCAGGGAACACTTCAAAAAGAAAGCATTAATATGGAAGTCAGTTTCAGAAATGGAATAGTATTACTTATATATGTTCGGAGGTTTGATATGGTAGTTGCAGTACAAAACAATTTAACAGATATCTCAAGAGCTCTAATGCAGAAGGGCTATACTGTTGTTGATTTATATACTTACAGAAAGCCCATAGATGCAGTTGTGTACGAGGGAAAGCATTTTGATTTTACAGCAATAACAGAAGAAAATACTGGACCTATTATGAGCACCAGCAGCAAACCAAGCTATGGTGTTTTTATCGTTTGTGCAAACGGGAAGAGTATTGATGAAATTGATTATATGCTCAGAACAAGGTGCTACAGTTCATTTTTTTAACAGATATTTTATAAAAATTCTGCTGTGTCCATTTTATAGTTTAGATAATTATTTCTGCGAATAGAAATAATATGACTATTTTCTACTTGAATTCCTTTCCCTTATATGGTAACATCAATTAAAGTCTAGTAAATTAATTGGAATTAGGGTGATTAACTTTGAAAGTTTCAACAAAGGGAAGATATGGTCTGAGAGCTATTGTTGATCTTGCGATTCATAGCAAGGAGGGGCAGGTATCTTTAAAGTGCGTTGCGGAAAGGCAGGATCTTTCTGAAAATTATCTGGAACAGTTATTTTCATCTCTAAAAAAGTCCGGTCTTGTAAAAAGCATAAGAGGCGCTCAAGGTGGTTACCTTCTTGCCAAGCCTGCTGAAAATATTTCTGTAGGCGATGTTCTGAGATCTCTTGAGGGAACACTTTGTCCTGTTGATTGCATAGATCTTGAAATGCCTGTAGGCTGTGACAAGGCGGATTCTTGTGTTACAGCTACTGTTTGGGCAAAATTAAGAGATAAAATAAATGAAGTTGTTGATGCTATTTCTATAGCGGACCTGGTACTGGAGTATGAAAGTAAGACAAAAAATGATTATATATATTACATATAATCCTGTTTTTATTTATTTTTGGAAGGGTATATTATATAGGAGTACTTGAAATTTCGGTTATTCCTGTTAGTCAATTATTAAGGGAGTGTTCAACATGGGAAACAGAATTATTTACTTAGATCATGCAGCAACCACATATGTTAAGCCGGAAGTATTTGAGGCAATGAAGCCTTACTTCTGCGAGCATTTTGGTAATGCTTCATCGATATATAGCCTTGGCCGTGAAAGCAAGAAAGCCATTGAGGAAGCCAGGGAGAAAGTAGCTAAGGCTCTTGGAGCAGAAGCAAGAGAAATTTATTTTACAGGTTCGGGAAGTGAAGCGGATAACTGGGCCATTAAGGGAGTTGCAGCAGCAAACAAGAAAAAAGGTAATCATATTATAACTTCAGCAATAGAGCATCCTGCAATAATGAATGCTTGTAAGTACTTACAGGGAGAAGGTTTTGAAGTAACCTACCTGCCGGTAGACAGTGACGGTATGGTTTCTTTGGAAGACCTGAAAAAAGCTGTTAAGGATACTACAATATTGATTAGCATCATGTTTGCAAACAACGAAATCGGCACAATTCAACCGATACAGGAAATTGGCGCCTTTGCTCGTGAAAAAGGCATTCTTTTTCACACAGATGCTGTACAGGCAATAGGAAATGTTGCTATTGATGTACAAAAAATGAATATCGATCTCCTTTCTTTGTCGGGACATAAGTTTTATGGGCCAAAGGGTGTAGGTGCTCTATATATAAGAAAGGGAGTAAAAATAAGCTCCTTTATGCATGGCGGTGCCCAGGAGAGAGGAAAGCGAGCGAGCACAGAAAATCTTCCAGGAATTATCGGTCTGGGAAAGGCAATCGAGCTTGCAATGGAAAACATGGAAGCCTATAACAAAAAACTTATAGACTTAAGAGAAAAAACCATAGAAGGTCTTATGTCACGAATACCATATATAAGACTTAACGGGCATAGAACAAGCAGGTTACCAGGAAACGTAAATATATCATTTGAGTTTATTGAAGGTGAGTCACTGCTTCTAATGCTTGATATGATGGGGGTTTGCGGTTCCAGTGGGTCGGCTTGCTCTTCTGGCTCACTTGATCCTTCACATGTTTTAATGGCTATAGGTTTACCTCATGAAATTGCTCATGGCTCATTAAGATTAACTTTTGGAGAAGAAAACACACAAGAGGATGTAGACTATATTCTTGAGGAGATACCTAAAATAGTCAGCAGATTGAGAGATATGTCACCACTTTATGAAGCTGTAAAGAATAAAAAATAATTTGAGCAACAGCATATAACGGAAAAGAGGTTATGTAAAATGTATAGTGAAAAAGTTATGGATCATTTTTCAAATCCAAGGAATGTTGGAGAAATTGAAGATGCTAACGGTGTGGGTCAGGTTGGAAACGCTAAGTGCGGAGATATAATGAAAATGTATCTTAAAATAGAGGACAATGTTATTGTAGATGCGAAATTTAAAACATTTGGCTGCGGAGCGGCTGTAGCTACAAGTAGTATGGCAACCGAACTCGTTAAGGGTAAAACCGTAGAAGAGGCTATGCAGATAACTAACAAAGCTGTTGCGGAGGCTCTCGATGGGTTGCCGCCGGCAAAGATGCACTGTTCAAACCTTGCAGAGGAAGCTATTGCTGCTGCGCTGGAAGATTACAAGCGGAGAAACGGCCTGACTGTAGATAAAAGTGTAGATTGTACCGGCTGCTGCAACAGTTGTCATCACAGCCATGGTCGTGAAGAAGATTTTGATGAGGATGAGGACTAAAATAGCTATTAATTAATTGAAACGGTTAAATAATAAGTAAGTTCGGGGTTATTATTTAACCGTTTCGGTATTATAGACTTGTTTGTATAGGAGAATGTAGTGAATGAGCTCAAAAAAAGTTATGCTTGGAATGAGCGGCGGTGTAGACAGTTCTGTTGCAGCCGCCATTTTATTGCAGCAGGGGTATGAGGTAATAGGAGTAACTCTTCAGATTTGGCAGGACATGGACGAGGAAATGAAAAAGTCTGAGGGCGGCTGCTGCTCACTTTCGGCAGTGGATGACGCGAGAAGAGTTGCTAATAAGCTTGGAATACCCTATTACGTGCTGAATTTCAAGGACATTTTTAATAAAACTGTAATTGATTATTTTAAGGAAGAGTATTTTAAAGGGCGTACTCCAAACCCATGTATAGCCTGCAACAGACATGTAAAGTGGCAGGCCATGCTGGATAAGGCCGTTTCGATGGGAATTGACTATATTGCAACAGGGCATTACGCCAAGGTTATGCTTGACCCTGTGACAGGAAGATACATTCTTAAAAAATCAGTGACTGACAGGAAAGACCAGACATATGCACTGTATAATCTGACGCAGGAGCAGTTGAGCAGAACGCTTATGCCTGTTGGAGACTATTCGAAAGAGCGTATCAGAGAAATCGCAAAGGAAATAGGTTTGTCTGTAGCTACAAAACCGGATAGTCAGGAAATATGCTTTATTAGTGATAATAATTATGGTAGATTTTTAACTGAAAACAGTGATAAAAAAATTGTACCCGGCAAATTTGTGGATACCAAGGGTAATGTGCTGGGAACTCATAAAGGTATAGTTCATTATACTGTCGGACAAAGAAAAGGCCTGGGTATAGCCTTTGGAAAGCCAATGTTTGTTGTTGCCCTTGATGCTGAAAATAATAGAGTTATTTTAGGAGAAGACCAAGAGGTATTTTCGGATACACTTACAGCATCGGACCTTAATTTTATATCAATTGAGAAACCTTTTGATGGCATGAGAGTTAATGCTAAAATCAGGTATTCAGCCCAGGAAGCTTCTGCTGTAATTCGTGTTATTGATGATAAAAAAATTCGTGTAGTATTTGATGCTCCTCAAAGAGCAATAACACCGGGGCAATCAGTAGTTTTCTACGAGGGAGATGTAGTTGTGGGCGGAGGAACAATAGATTAAGCGGATTATAAAA